>JACQXF010000018.1 GCA_016208855.1 Nitrospirota bacterium
AAATTGAATGCCGATACATGAGGGTGCTCTTCCCGCTCACTGGCAGTCCTGTAATCCATATAACCCATGCCATAATTTAGCCCCCATAAAGTTCTATTTTGGGCAGATGTGTTACAAATTAACTATCTACTCGTTCCTCATCCCAACCCTCTTGCCCTATAAGCGGGACAAATACGCAAGGGGTGGACTCAGAGATGCTGATGCCTGCCTGGGTCCTTTTTATCTTATACAGAGTCTGAGAGTACCTGCTTCCCATTAGCATAACAAGCCTTCCGTTGATCTTTAACTGCTTTATGTATGTATCAGGAATCTTTGGTGATGCAGCAGTAACAATAATTCCGTCAAACGGGGCCTCTTCAGGCAGTCCGAGCGTTCCATCGCCGGTCTTTACGCGGATGTTGTTATACCCAAGGCTTTTGAATTTCTCCTCTGCCTTAAATGCAAGCGAGGCGATCCTCTCTATAGTAAATACATCTTTTGCAAGCAGGGATAATACCGCAGCCTGATACCCTGAGCCTGTGCCAATCTCAAGGATTTTTTCATCCCCTTTAAGTTCAAGCAGCTCTGTCATGGCGGCAACCATGTAGGGCTGAGATATTGTCTGTCCCTCGCCAATAGGAAGCGCACAGTCATCATACGCATTGCCCCACAGGTCTTCTTTAACAAATAAATGCCTCTCTACTGTCTCCATTGCTTTAAGCACGCGTTCATCCCTTATTCCCCGCGGCATTAGCTGGGTTTCAACCATCTGCCTTCTCAGATACTTAAAGTCTTTCATTTTACCCTTCTTAAAATCTCCCTTGCAGCCATTACCCCGGAGGCTGACGCCTGTATGAGCCCCCTGCTTACCCCTGCGCCGTCGCCAACAGCAAAAAGGTTCTCAACCTCTGTCTCAAGGTTGCCTGTAAGCTTAAGCTGCCGTGAATAGAACTTAACCTCTATGCCATACAAAAGCGTGTTGCTGCTCCATACGCCAGGGGCAATCTTATCCATTGCCTTAAGCATCTCAAGGAGGTCAGTTATATAACGGTAGGGAAGGGCAAAGCTTAGGTCTCCGGGTGTTGAATCTTTAAGCGTAGGCTTCACATTGCTTCGCGCTATCCTTTCAGGAGTTGACCTTCTTCCTGCCTTAAGGTCCCCAAGCCTCTGGACGATTACGCCTTTTCCAAGCAGGTTTGCGAGCCTTGCAATATATCTTCCATAGTATATAGGCTCATCAAACGGCTCTGTAAATTGTGTGCTTACAAGAAGGGCAAAGTTTGTATTCTCTGTTTTTTTGTCTGAGTAACTGTGCCCGTTGACAGTGCAGACTCCTTCTAAATACTCTTTTACAACCTCTCCGTAAGGATTAACGCAGAATGTTCTTACGCGGTCATTAAATTTTTTAGAATAGAATATGAGCTTTGGCTCATAAATTGTCTTTGTAAGATGCTCCATCACAGAAGCGCGCACCTCAACCCTTACTCCTATGTCAACCGGGTTATTCAGCAGGGAAAGCTTAAGCGCCTTGGCCTGTTTCTCAAGCCATAGAGAGCCCTCGCGTCCGGGCGCAAGAACAACAAAGTCTCCGTAGATGCTTTCTCCGCTTTTTGTCTGAATGCCTGTTGCCCTGCCTTCTTTTGTAAGGACAGCCTCAACATCCTTGGAGAAGAGGGTCTCTACATGAGAGTTAAGGTCTTTTTTTATACTTTGCAAGACTCCCGGACAGCGGTCAGTCCCTATATGCCGTATCCTTGAGGGGATGAGCGTAAGGCCGTATTGCTGAGCATCTTCTTTAATCTTATTAACTTCTTCTGTATCGCCGCCGTAAACCTTGTCAGGCGCGCCGTATTGTAAATAGATGTTGTCTGTATATGAGATAAGCTCTTCAAGCGACCCTTCATCTATATACCGCAAAAGAAATCCTCCAACATCTTTTGAGAGATTTAATTTCCCGTCGCTGAATGCCCCGGCGCCTCCCCAGCCGCTTAGTATTGCGCACGGGAAGCACTCCCTGCATGATATTTTTTTAACATTTAAGGGGCATGTTCTTTTGTCTATGTCTTTGCCTTTTTCAAGAAGCAGTATCTTAAGGCCTTTGTTTGAACGGGCAAGCTCAAGGGCTGTAAATATGCCGGCAGGCCCTGCGCCGACTATAATGACATCATAGTGTTTCATATTTTCCATGTATTCTTAAGGTATCTGAGCGCAGAGTAGTTTGTTAAATCAAGATGTACGGGCGTTACTGAAACAAACCCTTTCTGAATAGCCTCAAAGTCCGTATCCTCGCCTGCCTCCCATAACGGCGTGCCGCCGCCTATCCAGTAGTGCCTTCTTCCGCGAGGGTCTGACATCTCATGTATGGAATTATCATAAACCCTTTTGCCCTGCCTTGTAATCTCTATGCCTTTTATATTTTTAGAATCAGGAATATTTACATTTAGCAGGGTATCAGGGGGAAGCCCTTTCCTAAGTGTAGTCTTTGCAATCCTGACAGCCACTTCAGCGGCTCTTTTAAGCGTCGAATATTTATAGGCGCCGTTATCCTGAAATCCCTTCACGAGGGATACGGCAATTGACGGAATGCCAAGAAGCGTCCCTTCTATTGCAGCGGCAACAGTGCCTGAGTATGTTATGTCATCCCCTAAGTTTCCTCCGTTATTTATCCCTGAGACGATCAGGTCGGGTTTTTGAGGAAGGATTTTATTAACCCCGACTATAACGCAGTCTGTTGGCGTGCCGTTTACTGAAAATGTTTTCTTCTTGTTTATCTTCTCAGCCTTCAGGGGCCTGTGAAGCGTAAGCGCATGGGCAACGGCGCTCTGCTCTCTGTCCGGGGCCACTACATAGACATCGCCAATAGAGGCCATTGCCTGAGACAAGGCAATTATGCCGCGTGATCTGACTCCGTCGTCGTTTGTGACAAAGATAAGAGGCATGATAATATTTTATCAGAAAGCTAAAGGTTAAGAATAATCGGGGCGAGCCGATTCGAACGGCCGACCTCTCGCACCCCAAGCGAGTGCGCTAACCAAGCTGCGCTACGCCCCGAAATATTAATTTAGGATATGCAGGATGTCCTTAAGTCTCTTTTTAATCCTCTCTATGGTTTCAGCGGAAACCGAATTTTTTTTAGGAGGGGTTTCGTCAAATTTTCTTTTGACTCCTGCGATGGTGTATTTTTCATTATATAAAAGGTGCTTGACCTGAAGGACGAGCTCCACGTTTTTTCTTGTGTACACCCTGTGCCCTGACCTGCTTTTATTGGGTCTTAGAAAAGGAAACTCTGTTTCCCAGTACCTGAGTACATAAGACTCAATGCCTGCTATATCGCTGACCTCCCCGATTTTGTAAAAAAGCTTATCCGGAATTGTTTTCCTTTCGGGCAAGGGCTGCATTTCAGGCTACCCTTTTTCTACAAGGGCTTTAAATTGCAGGCTTGGTTTAAATGTAACAACCCTTCTCGGGGTAATCTCTATTTCCACGCCTGTTTTGGGATTTCTACCCATGCGTGCTCTTTTTTTCCTTACGAGAAACGTCCCGAAACCTGTTATTTTTACTGACTCCCCTTCTGAGAGTATAGCCTTCATAGAATCAAATATTATTTCGACGACTTGCAATGATTCTTTTTTCGGAAGACCGACCTTTTCAAAAATTTTATCAGACAGTTCTGCCTTTGTCATGCCAACCTCCTCAACGCTGTTTTTCTAAATTATAAGAGGACTTATATCCATTGTCAATATTGTAAAAATTTTCATAAAATATCTTACACTGATATAATATCAATGGTTTCCTAAAATTACAAAGCTACCAAAAAGCAAATCCATGCAAATGCAAATAGATATGAACAAGGAATATACTCAGGCAGAAGGCGAAGGGAAAGACGGAGGAGATATACTCCAGCTTGCTAAGCGCTTTATCAGTAAGGCTGATGAACAGTTTAAGACAGGCCAGAAGAGGCTGTCAAAAGAGGCAGAAAACTATCTTCTGACTAACAAATGGCAAAGCGAAGAAGATATTGAAACAGTTATCAAGAAGGCATGTATCCTCTCTGACAGTGAATATTTGGGCGTAGAAGACTTTGACTTAAGGCAAAGGCAGATGAAATCTATCGGCGAGTTTATAGAGGAAAGATTAAGGAAGTTTATTCACAACATAAACCGGCTTGAGAAATTTAACCTTTATGACACTGTAATCCCTGAGGTAGAGAGGTCGCTGATTTCAATGGTTCTTAAGGAGACAAAGGGCAACCAGATAAAGGCAGCCAACCTGCTTGGTATAAACAGGAACACACTAAGGGATAAAATAAAAAAGCTAAAGATAGATGTGAAACGCAAGCCTGATTAATCCTGCATTTTATGCTTCTCTGCTTCTGTCATTGCGGCTTGTCCGCAATCCTTCTTAAGGAAAGATTTCCGACAAGCGGGAATGACAAAGAAAGGGTGTAATCTTACTTATGGACTGATTAACAAGTGCGTTTTTCGTGGTTATCGGCGAATAAAATACATAGAGAGCGCTGTTAAAAATATCAATATGCTCCCCATAATCGTCTTCTTGTACAACCCTGGCATTTCAGCCTTGAAGTACTCCTTTGTAAGGACAAAACACAGATGCACTGGAGATAGAAGCACTCCGAGATAGCCTGACGCAAAGGCAAAGGAGATAGCGCCTAAGCCCTGAGCGCCCTCAAGCCCTAAGATAATAGGGAATGTGCTTCCTACAAACCCTACTGTAAGCCCTGTAAGGAGCCCTGATATAAATGGAATTATAAAAAGCACAGGAAGCAATGGTATACCTTCTTTTGTGAAAAATCTGCTTATGTTTACCACTGCGCCTGAGGACTCAAGAACAGCCTTAAATGTCATTACCCCAAGAATAATTACAAGTATCTCCAGAGAGATACCCTCTTTAAATGTTTTTATAACCTCGGAGGCGGAATATCTTAACGCCGCAAACAGTACCATAATTGCAGCTGTAAGGCTCACAGAGAGGTCAATATGAAATACAATAACCATCACAAGGATCAGTGCTAATGGCATAAAACTAAGCAGGCCTTCTTTGGACATCCTTTTAAAGCCTTCTCTCTGAATCGTGATTCCTCTTAGCCCCCAGACAGCCCCTCCTGCAAGCAATGCTATTGCATACGGCATATTTGCAATAATTAAGTCCCTGAGAGGAATTTTGCTTAAGGCAGATAAAAGCACGACTCCAGGATAAAGCGGCAGTATGAATTCCCACGGATGCCTGAACCAATAATTTATAAATGCCTTTTTCTCTTCCCGGATATTGGCCCCGCTTGCTGCCTCCTCTACCATTGGCGCTGAGAAGAGCGCCCCGCCCATTGAGGGCAGAAGCCCGATAAGCGCAGGCATTGACGCCATAAGAACCCTCCTATCTATAATCACCCCTCTTAAGGTCTTCATCATACCCTGCATCAGGCCTTTATTTCTCATGATGTTTTCAAAGACCCTTATAAATGTAAGGCTTATAACAAGGCCCAGCGTGGTCTTCTCCGTAGTTGACTTTAGAAAGGCGCTGAAAAATTCGGCAGGTTTAAGCAGGTAAAAGACAGAGAGTATTATAGAGGAGAGAATCATTATAATTCCAAGATTCCAGCGCCTTTTAAGGAGGAGCACGACAATTATGAAGATTACGGTTATCTTTAAGATATCAGCCATGGGATTTTATAATACCTAAAACTGCTTATAGAAGTCCTTTGGGTTTTTTATAAGTTTTGGGACAATAAGATCTAACTCAAATTATTCATAAACTATAAGAAAGCTGACATGATATAGTTTTTCGTCTCATTCTCGGCAGGCATCCAGCCCGCCTGCGAGGTTTTTGCTTGTTTAGACATATAACCCCCTTGTTCCCCCTTAACAAAAGGGGAATTAAAGGGGGTTGTGCAAAAAAATCCGCTCAAAACTATATCATGTCTTACAACAGGCAGAGAAGACAGAACGGGTGGGCAATCACCCATCCCGTGGAGTGATTCGTTATGTGTCTATACTTCATGATTCAAATTCAGGGCGAGGAATTCCAGACTGCCGAATAATAGATTGTAGTGTGCCAATTCTAATTTCATGATGATTGGGAACAGGAACTGTGTAATTGACCCTTCTGAAAGTTTTTTATGCATAACAATGTGACTTCCTCTTCTTCTCACTTCAATAAATTCATGTCGTGATAGAATCTTACATACGTCCATTTCAGAAAGAACACGGAGTTTACCCGACAGATACCTCAACCTGTGTTAGATAAACTTCTCCATGCAGTCGTTGTTTTACTTCTTCGGGGCAGGCTGTCTCAAAAAATAATTCTAACGCCTCTTTAAGGTTACTAAGACGGTCATAAGTAAAGCCACATAGCTTGTCATTCCCGCAGTCCGTTGAGCGGGAATCCAGACAGCTAAAGAACTGGATGCCCGATTAAAAACTTCGGGCATGACGTTTAATTTATGTGTCTTTACTTATGAAC
>JACQXF010000058.1 GCA_016208855.1 Nitrospirota bacterium
AGACCGGAGCTTTGCCGCTGGCTTCCTTCAGATTCCACCTCACGATGGACACCCTTGCCTTTAGCTAACGGTTGGCGCTATCAACCCCCGTAGCGGACTTTCACCGCCAAGCTTGCGCCCGTGCCGGGCGCACAAAAAAGGCTGCCCCTCTATTATGAAGGAGCAGCCTAAAAAGGTAATAACTTTTCAAAAAAAGTTATTTCTTTTTCTTTGTTGCCTTCTTTGCTGGTTTCTTAGCAGCGGCTTTTTTCTTGGCGGCCATTCTATTCACCCCCTTTCCCTGCCCCCTCCTATAATGGAGGAGTGCGTCTACAATCTTCCTAACAGCAATATCTTTTTAGAATTTAAAAGTTTCTTGAGTCGCGAATCGCCCTTCTTTTTTTTAGTCTTATATTCTGAATCACTCATAACTGCATAGTGAATCTCCCTGCCAAAACGCTTCTCAACTTCATCCATGTTCTTACTAATGCCATTAGAGTCACTAACGATAAATAAATCCACCGACGGAACGTCCGATCCCTCAGCGTAAGGTCCGTAAATAAAAGCAATCTTCACATCCGAGGTTCTGAGCACTGATTTTAAGGCGCCTGGCAAGCCGATGGATTTTGCTATAAGACTTTTTAGTTCAGGAAAAGTAGAGGAGTCTTTATTAACTTTGAAGTATTTTAAATTACCTACCTTCTCGCTCGTCACAAGACCCATCTTTTCCAGATTATCAAGCTCCCTGTTTACGCCGGATGGGTTCTTCCGTACAAGCCTTGCGATCTCTCTTACGTAAAATTTTTCTTCAGGACTGTTAAACAATAAAGACAGGATGTCAGCCCTTATACCCGATGTAAAAAGTTTCTCTAACATATCTGATAATATTTATACAACATATTTCAAAGCTTGTCAACAAAAAAATGCAAAAATTAAACAAACAAATACTTTTTGTAAACATATCTGAATGTTGCTAATAAGAATACTTTCGTTGATAAATAATGAACAACAACTAAAATGCAAAATAAATTTTAAAACTATTAGCAATGTATAATCCTGCGGCAAGACTTCGGCGTGAGGCTTCGACAGGCTCAGCCTGACATGGCTCAGTCATACGAAGCAGGGAATACGCTCGCTATCTATTTAATAACGATAATAACAACCCCCTAACCCCCTTTACTAAGGGGGAATAATAAGATTACCCACTTATAGTGAAAGAACCAAATTTATAATTTGCAACAGCCTTGCCTCACTCATATGGTGTGCTATAATATTTTCATGAAAGAGGCAATGTTTTATGAAAAACTACAGGACAGAAAAGTGCGCTGCTTCCTGTGCGCCCATCATTGCATAATATCACCGGGCAAACGCGGGATATGCGCTGTAAGAGAAAATACCGATGGAATACTCTACAGCCTTGTCTACGGAAAGATTATCGCAAAGAACATTGACCCTATTGAGAAAAAACCTCTGTTTCATTTTCTGCCTGGCTCCCGTTCATTCTCTATCGCTACAGTCGGCTGCAACTTCAGGTGCCTTAACTGCCAGAACTTTGATATATCCCAATACCCAAAAGAACACACAGGCGATATAATCGGAGATGAGGCAACCCCTGAACAGATTGTGGCCGCTGCAGAAGGGTCAGGATGCAAAAGCATCTCTTACACCTATACAGAGCCGACAATATTTCTTGAGTTTGCCTATGACTGTGCGCGCCTTGCCCATGGAAAAGGCATTAAAAATGTTTTTGTAAGCAACGGCTACACAACCCCTGAAGCCACAAAGGTCATTGCCCCGTATCTTGATGGAAACAATATTGACCTGAAAGGAAGCGACGAGGTTTATAGAAAAGTCTGCGGTGCAAAATTACAGCCTGTCCTAAATACAATACGGTTAATGAAAGAACTCGGCGTCTGGGTGGAAGTTACAACGCTTATCATACCGACATTCAATGATTCAGAGGAAATACTAAGAGGGATTGCAGAATTTATAACGTCCGTTGACGCAGGGATTCCATGGCATGTAACGCAATTTTATCCTACATATAAGCTTGCAAACCAGCCAAGGACTCCGGTAAAAATCTTAAGGCGAGCCCGTGAGATAGGTCTTGAAGCAGGACTCAAGTATGTTTATGAAGGCAATGTCCCAGGCGAAGGCGGAGAGAACACCTACTGCCCTCAATGCAAGGAACTGCTTATTGACCGTATTGGTTTTTACATAAAGGAAGACAAGATGGCTGATGGGCAGTGTTTTAACTGCAAATATAAAATTGACGGCATATGGCATTGATAAGGAGATAAAAATGAATACGAAATTAACAGATGAAATACTGGAGCACCTATGGGTGTTAAGGGAGAAAGGCTCAAAAAGCTATAACGAACTTGTTAATGACATGAAGGATGGAGACATCCACAACGCTATCCTTAAAATGGAGAAGGCCGGATTGATAACCCTGACAAATGATTCAATAGAATTAAGCGCAAAGGGTGAAACCCGCGCAAGGGATTTAACACGAAGGCACCGTCTGGCAGAAAGACTCTTTTATGATGTCTTTGAGGCAGAAATGGAGGAGGCTGAATATACTGCCTGTGAGGTTGAACATATCCTCTCCCCTGCTGTTACTGACAGCGTATGCTCATTTTTAGGACATCCGCCCACATGCCCGCATGGCAAAGCAATTCCAAAAGGTGAATGCTGTTTTAAATATAGCCGCGAAGTAAAACCACTTGTTAGTCAGTTGAATGACCTTGAGGTAGGCTCTGCAGCAAGGATAGTCTTTATAACGCTGCATAAAGATAAAAGCTCAGGCCTTCAGAGACTTGCCTCTATGGGGATAGTGCCAGGCAGCATTATAAAGCTAAAACAGAAAGCCCCTGCATTTGTCTTAGAGATAGATGAAACTACGCTGGCAATTGACAGCCCTATCGCTAAAGAGATTTATGTAAAAAGATTAGGATTTGCAGATAAGAAAGGTTAGGAGAAAACAAAAGGGGGCTTTAAGCCCCCTTTTGTTTTTCTATATTTTTTTATCGTCCTATATCAACGGCACTATAAGCAGCGCTACGATATTTATAACCTTAATCATCGGATTAATCGCAGGGCCTGCTGTGTCTTTATAAGGGTCGCCGACTGTATCGCCTGTAACCGATGCTTTGTGGCCGTCGCTTCCCTTTTTATGCATAACGCCTTTGTCATCCATAACGCCGTCTTCAAAAGATTTCTTGGCGTTGTCCCATGCGCCGCCGCCGCTTGTCATGGCGATAGCCTGAAAGAGTCCGGTAAGGATACTTCCGATAAGAACGCCTCCAAGGGCTTCCCTGCCGAGGAAAAGGCCTACCGCGATAGGAACCACCACAGGGATAAGGGCTGGAACCATCATCTGCTTAATAGCGCCTTTTGTGACAATGTCAACGCACTTGCCGTATTCAGGCTTTGCCTTGTATTCCATAATGCCGGGGATTTCCCTGAACTGTCTTCTGACTTCCTCAACGATGCTGTTTCCAACAGCCTCCATAAGGAGTGAGCCGAAGTAATAAGGAAGCAGTCCGCCGATGAAGAGACCTGCCAGAACCATAGGATTCGAAAGATCAAACTTCATGTCGATAACTGCTTTTGTTACAGGATCTATAAACGATCTTGAATATTCAGCAAACAACACGAGAGCTGCAAGGCCTGCTGAACCTATCGCATAGCCCTTTGTAACAGCCTTTGTTGTGTTTCCAACTGCATCCAATGGGTCTGTTATGTTACGGATCTCTTCAGGCAGTCCTGACATCTCTGCGATACCGCCTGCATTGTCCGTAATAGGACCATACGAGTCAATAGCAACAACAATCCCGGTCATGGAAAGCATCGAAACAGCTGACAGGGCAATAGCAAAAAGACCACCCGCTGCATCGCCGGAAAATCCACCGCCTAAAGTAAAAGCGCCGAGGATTGATCCAACAATAACTATAACAGGCGCGCCGGTTGACTTCATGCTGACTGCGAGGCCTGCTATAACATTTGTGCCGTGACCGGTTAGGCTGGCCTTTGCAATGTGTTTTACAGGGCCATATTCCTTAGCAGTGAAGTATTCTGTTATAGCCACGATCAGGCCGGTCAATGCAAGGCCAATAAGCGCCATGAGAAAAACGTTCATCTGTGTAAATGACGGATGCGCAACAAGCGAAGCTTGAGCTGATGCGTCTTTCAGAAACTCACCTGTCACAATATAAAATGTTATTGCAGCAAGAATACCTGAAACAGCAAGCCCCTTATAAAGGGCGCCCATTATATATTGGTTTTTACCGAGCCTTACTGCAAAGGTCCCGATAATGGAAGCAATGATTGATATTCCGCCGAGCAGCATCGGGAATTCCACCCATGCGCTCTCAGCGCCAAAAACTGTCTTGGCAAGAAGCATTGCTGCAACGAGTGTAACAGTGTATGTCTCATAAAGGTCCGCAGCCATGCCTGCGCAGTCTCCTACGTTGTCACCAACGTTATCAGCGATAACGGCAGGGTTTCTTGGATCATCTTCAGGAATTCCTGCTTCAACTTTTCCAACAAGGTCTGCGCCTACATCGGCAGCTTTTGTATAAATACCGCCTGCTATACGGGCGAACACGCTCATAAGCGAGCATCCGAATCCGAGTCCTACGAGTGCATGGAATGCCATCTCAGGGGCTGACTGCTTTGCTATAAAATAAAAACCTGCAAGGCCTATGATTCCGAGACCAACGACCATAACTCCGGTCACCGATCCACCCTTAAAAGCAAGGCCGAGTGCAGCCTGAAGCCCTTTGCTCGCAGCCTGTGTTGTACGTACGTTGGCCCTTACGGTAACCCACATTCCCACATAGCCTGCAAGTGCTGAACCTACTGTGCCAATAATAAAACCAATAGCCGTCCATATGCCAAGCCCCATTGCTGCGATAACTACAACGAGAAGAACTGCAACTATCGCTACGGTCTTATATTCGCGTGCAAGGAACGCATATGCGCCCTCTTTGACCGCATTAGAAATCTCCTGCATCTTGGCATTGCCGGCATCCTGCTTTGATACCCAAGCTGCTGTGTAGAGCGCGTAAGCAACCCCAAACGCTCCACAGATTAAGGCAAATAATATTGTTGGACTCATCTCTCCTCCTTTTTATATTAAAAAAAATTTAATTGGTCTTATCCCTGCCTGTATATTTTGCATATACTATGGCTGCTACCCTGTAGAAGATGTGGCTAAGTTTTGAATAAGGCAGATACACAAAAAGAGAGAATACAGAGATTAAATGGACAAAATAAATCGGATACGCAAGCATCGGTATATTGGCAAGTCTTGTAACCCAAGACAGTATCCCTGATGCCATTACTACCCCGATTACTGTTATTAAGAGCCAGTCAAAATAACTGCCTATGCCAACCTTCTGGGCATTCTTAAACCTGTTGCTTATCATAAGCAGAACACCGATTAAAAGTCCTATGGCTCCGATAGTCCCAAAGAGCTTAACAGGGGTTCCGTATCCTAATTTAAACGGAGACGGCATATCCAGTATGTCAATGTACAGGGCGCCAATGGCAGTGGCAATCCCAAGCGCTATAAAGCTATAGAATACAAAAAAGTGCGCTGAGAATCTGTCTTTGGCTACATCGCATTTTTTAAATTTTTGATGCGCCAATACCTCCTGCACCGTGGCAATAACACTATTCATTATATTCTCAGTTGAACAAGACAGGCATCCGCCTGCCTGCTTCTCGGAGAGTCGAGTATTCGACATGTCTTTCCAATATTTCCTGACTCCAAGAATACCGATAAGAGAACCGAACCCAAGGGCAGGAACAAAAAGGGCCTGTATCAACAGAACAGGGACAAACTTTAAAAACACTATCTCGCCCTGAGGTATTGTGAACTTTCCAATTGCCGTAAGGACAACAGCAAACAACACAGCAGGCAGCAGGAAAATTAAAGGCATAAATTTTTTATCATTAACAAGCCGTGCCATAAAACAAGGCTGGGAATACTGCATGATGCTCTGTTTTCTGATAGCGCCTATAACCTCCCCGGGTTTTGCGCCTCTCGGACAGTAAGCAGTGCAGTCATTGCACTGATGACAAAGCCATACGTCAGGGTTGCCGATAAATTTATCCCTGAGCCCCCACTGCGCCCAGATCATCTCTTTTCTCGGGAATGGATTAGAGTCAGGCGTTACATTGCACACAACAGTACAGGTAGCGCACTGGTAACATTTTTTTAAAGACTCCCCGCCTGAGGCAATCACATCATTTACAAAACTTAAATCAGGCCTAATTACCTGCTCCATTTCTTAACCTCCTAAATTTTAAAGTAGGCAGTAGGGAGTATGGAGTAAGCAGTTAATTAACGCCTCTTTTTTTATTTTTACCTGCGTACTGCTTACTGACTACTGCTTACTAAAATTACATTCCCTTAAACGGATTTGGCCCTAATTCCTTGACCTTTTCTACAAACTCATTAATCATGTCAGGCAGTTTTTCATAATCGGTAATGGAGACCTGCAGCATCTGAACCCTCTCTGCCTCAAGCTGAAGCCTATTGAGAGTTTCTCCAACTTTACCGAATCTGTAATTAGCAAGCTCACTGCCTTTTACAAAGTGACACTGATAGTTTTCTCCAAATTTACAACCTAAAAGAAGAATACCGTCTATGCCTTTTGAAAGCGCATCAGCAACCCAAACAAGATTCATTCCGCCAAGGCATCTTAAAGACACAAACCTTACGCTTGGGTCAATCTTTTTGCGGTGAAGGGCCGCTGTGTCAAGCGCAGGATATGCGTCATTTTCGCATGCAAAACAGAGAATTCTAAATGTCTCCTCATCAGGCGACTCAATGGTCTTAATCATAGAGCCGATAATATCTACGCTGTAGTCTTTAAATGATACAATTCTCTCAGGACATGCGCCCATGCATGTACCGCAGCGCCGGCAGCGGTTAACCTTATAAAATGGAGTGCCTTTTTCGTCTTCATCAATTGCGCCAAAGGGACATTCCTCTGTGCATCTTTTGCAAGATGTGCATCTTATCATCAGAGGGTCAGGGAATGTTACATCCCATGTGCGTGGATGAACTGCAATGCCTTTGGCTACGTGGTCAATGCACTGTATTGCCTTAAATACCGCGCCTGCAGCATCTGACTGCGCCTCTGTTGTATCCATCGGCCGCTTCACGCCGCCTGCAGAGTAAACGCCTGTGCGCCTCGTCTCATAAGGGAAGCATATAAAGTTTGAGTCTGCAAATCCATAAGCGCCTTCAAGAGAAGGAATCTCGGGCCCCTGCTTGTAATTAAGGTTTAATATAAAGTCAGGTTTTGGCGTCTCCTCTATATACTTCTTCTTTGCGTCATCGCCCTTTGCAGCTGCTGCTGTAAGACCGTCAAGATATTCCTGAGGCGCTCTCGTTGTAGGCACCATGCCTGCGGCAAGCACTACCATGT
Source organism: Nitrospirota bacterium (assembly GCA_016208855.1). GTDB lineage: Bacteria > Nitrospirota > Thermodesulfovibrionia > UBA6902 > DSMQ01 > JACQXF01. The sequence goes on from JACQXF010000058.1 coordinate 7,425, forward strand.
CTGCCTCAATTTTAACCTTCTCGCCAAGGAGCGTATTCTCCATCTCTACATAGAGATTGCCATTGCCTGCATCAGACACACCTTTTACATCTGCCTTTGTGAGCATAACTCCAGGGTCATTCTGAGCCTCTTTATAATAAAGCTCGAGTCTGCCCGGAGTTCTTATGTCTTTATAAAATATCATTGCCACTGCATCTTTATCCTGCCTTACATACTTTGCCTGCTTAAGTGATGTGGCACAGCACATGCTTGAACAATAGGGAAGATGGTTGGGATCCCTCTGCCCTGCACACTGAATAAATGCGACCCTCTTAGCCTCTTTGCCGTCAGAAGGGCGAAGTATTCTGCCATTATTTTTCTTTGCAATATCTTCAAACTCAATGTTTGTAACAACGTTTTTCTTACCATATCCAAGATAATCAAGCTTTGATGCATCGTAAGGCTTCCAGCCTGTCGCGAGAACAACAGCTCCGGTCCTTACGGTTTCGCTGCTTCCGTTTGAAGATATGGTTACATCAAAAAGACCAGGCTGTCCTTCTGTTTTTTCAATTATTGAAGACTTATATACTTTTATGTTTGGATGGCTCTCTACTGATTTAATAACATTCTCAATGCCTGTATCAACTATTAAAGGCTCTGTGAAGTATTCGCCTGTTGGTATTTTTTTATAGACTTTATTTGCAAATCCGCCAAGCTGAGGCTCCTTCTCAACAAGCAACACACTGTAACCTGCATTTGCAGCGTCAAGCGCAGCATTCATTCCTGCTACGCCGCCTCCAACAACAAGGATTGTACTGCTTAAATTTTCAAGTATATTAGGCTCAGGCATATCGCCCTTTTTAAGTTTGGTGATATGCATTGTAAGGTAGTCTTCAGCAAGTGACTGCGTCTCTTCCGTGTTAGGCTCCTGAGTCCATGCAACAAACTCCCTTATGTTCGCCCTTTCTGTTATTGTGCCTGGGAAATCAAACTCTTCAAACTTTACGCGCGGAGAGCATGCAGCAATTGCAATGGCGTTAACGCCCTCTTTCTGGATGTCTTCTTTTATGAGGTTTATCCCCTCAGGAGAACACAGCACATCATGGCTCTTACAAAGAGGAATGCCCATGCCCTTTGTTGCAATCTGGGAGAGCTTGTCAATATTTACTGACTCGCCAATACTACAGCCCTTGCATATATAAACGCCGTATTTCTTCTCCATTATTGCCTCCTCAAACTCTGAATGCCTTTAATGACAGCGCCTGTGGCTTCCTGAGTTGACCTTATTACATCAACAGGATTCCTTAGAGTGCCTATGGCGTATATGCCTTTTTTAGCTGATGTATCAACAAAACCGTCAGGCGTATAAGCGACATCTTTCACTGACCTGTCGTTTTTAGTTGCAGGCTCCATGCCTGTGGCAAGCACCACCATGTCAAACCTTGTCTTTACCTTTGTGCCTTTAAATATATCTTCAACCTCAAGTATTACGTCTCCGCTCTCAGGGTCTTCGCATATGCCTGCAACCTTGCCCTTTGTAAAGGCAATATTTGGGTCGCTTTGCGCCTTTGTGAGAAACCTGTGTTCATAAAGCCCCGGAGTCCTTAAGTCAATATAGAATATCTCTGCCTTTGAGTCAGGATACTGCTCCCTTACATACATTGCCTGTTTTATTGACGCAAGGCAGCATACATAGGAGCAGAATGAAAGGTGATTTTCATCCCTTGAGCCGGCACACTGCACAAAGGCAATGCTTTTGACTTCCTTATCATCAGAAGGCCTGATGATCTTTCCACCGGTAGGGCCGTTAGGGGCTGAGAGCCTCTCCATCATCATATTTGTTATTGCATTTTTAATCTTCCCAAATCCAAGGTTATCCATCTTGTTAGCATCATAGGGATTCCAGCCCATAGCCATTATTACAGCGCCTGCCTTGATATTGATAATCTCGGGCTTCATATCAAGCTCTACCGCATCGTATTTGCATGCCCTTTTGCATTCATCGCAGTCAGGATGGCATGCGTTTTTATCAATTACATACAAAGCAGGAAAGGCCTGATTAAAGGGCAGATAAGCTGCCTTTGTCTCATCCATCCCGAAATTGAACTCATTTTTTCTGTACGCCGGGCAGGCCTGTGCGCAGGCATCACAGGAAACGCATTTATCATTTATATAGCGCGGATTTACCTTTACGGTTATATCAAAATTACCTTCCTGTCCTTTGATATCAGTTACTTCTGCGAGTGTATAGAATTTTATATTTGTGCTGTTCTTTATCCGTTTAAATTGCATCTCAAGACCGCAGGTTGGAGGGCATAATTTCCAGAAATATTTGTTAAGCTGCGCAACTCTTCCGCCAAGATAGGGGCTCTTCTCAATAATTACAACGTCACAGCCTGCTTCCGCAGCCTCTACTGCTGCTGTAAGGCCGCTTATACCTCCTCCAACTATAACAATCGGTTTATTTTCTGCCATACTTTTATCCCCTCCCCAAAACAGAAAAACAGTTTTTAGTTCTTAGTTTTTAGTTCTTAGTTTTTAAACTGACAACTAACAACCAACAACTGTTTTAAAAGATAGGGGAGGCTTTCGCCTCCCCTATCAATATGCACAACCTATTTACGATACAATCTGAACATACGGGATCTTCTTCATCTCCCATGTATTTGCTTCAGCATCGTATTTTGAATTTACAAACACCTTCCAGTTATTGTCATCAATGAGGTCAAAGTCTCCCCTGTAGTAGTAGCCGGGATACCTTGACTCTTCCCTGAAGAGGATGTGTCTTGCATGCGCCTCAACAGAAAGGATTCTGTGGTAGTTCTCCCAGCAGCGCATTAGCTCATGGAGATTGTTTGCAGCCATCTTCATAGAGTCTTCCTTGAGCATCTGAAGCTGCTTTAGTCCTTCCTCAAGCATGGTCTTTGATGTCATATACCATGTTGAGATTCCGCCAAAGTACTCATCAGCAATCTTCTGAAGTCTTGCCTGAAGCATCTGCGGCCTTATGTAATTAGGGTTGATAGCCGGGTCAGTTGAGTAGGTCTTGTTTTTCTCATAAACCTCATACGGCAGGTAGAGCTCGCCTGCTATCTCGTCGCTGGTCTGTTTAATTACCGGCTTATAGTCTGCGTGGTCAAAAATAAATGCAAGGGCGCTCTTTGCGGCTATCCTTCCCTCTGCATGTGAGCCTGAGGAAAATTTGTGGCCTGATGCGCCGACAATATCACCCATCATAAAGAGGCCTGGCACTGTTGACATCCTGTTATATCCCCAGCTCCACTCTGCCGGTGCGCCTGCTATATCGCCAGGACCGCTGCACCAGAAGCCTGCGCATCCTGCATGTGAACCAAGAAGATATGGCTCTGTAGGCATAATCTCTGAAGGCGTCTTGTCAGGCTCTATGTTTTTACATGCCCAGAGTCCTGCCTGTCCGATACACATATCAAGAAAGTCTTCCCACGCCTCAGCCTCAAGATGCTTTACCTTCTTCTTGCCTTCCTTCTCGCCGAGTTTTTCTACGAATGTCTTATTAATAGCATCCATTGCCTCATCGGTTCTCATAATGATAGGCCCTTTGCCCTCTTTCATCGCCTTCATCATGAAATGATTACGGATGGCTGTGCCCATAGCATCAACATACTTGCCGTACTTTTGCTTTGCCTCTGCAGTCCATTCCGGATTTGCGCAGTAGTCATTGCCAAAGCTGTCTGTTGCCTTTGCCTTAAAGAACAGAAACCATGCTCCGACAGGACCATAACCGTCCTTAAATCTTGCTGGGACGAATCTGTTCTCCATCATTGTAAGCTCTGCGCCTGCCTGCATTCCAAGGGCATATCCTGAGCCGGAGTTCCATACCGGATACCATGCCCTGCCCTGTCCTTCTTTGACTGACCTTGGCCTGAAACAGTTAACTGCGCCGCCTGCGCCAAGGCACATTGCCTTTGCCTTAAAGAGATATATCTTGTTCTCCCTTACGCTGAAGCCTGCTGCTGCTGCAACCCTTTTTGGGTCATTTGCATCATGATAAAGTTTAACGATAAAAACCCTTTCATAATGATTTTGCGCAACTCCAGTTGCCTGTCTGTTGTATTCAAGGGCCTTCTTTGCTGCCTCTGCAACAATAGCCTTATAGGATTCCCCGTTAATCATTATCTGCCACTTACCGGAGCGGACAGGTTTGCCGCCGTCTTTAAGTGTTGCCTTACCGGCGTCTTTTGCCTGAAAGCCGTCAAGAGAAAATCCATCGTCTCCCATTTTCCATATTGGAAGACCCCACTCCTCAAAGAGCTGAACTGAATTGTCCACGTGCCTTCCAAGGTCAAAAACAAGGTCTTCCCTTGTGATGCCCATGAGGTCGTTTCTTACATACCTCACATAGTCTTCAACCTTATTGTCGCCAACGTATGTATTGATTGCTGACAGACCCATTGCAACTGCTCCGCTGCGGTCTGTTGCAGCCTTATCAACCATTGTAACCTTAAGACCCTTTGGGGTGGCCCATCTTGCTGCCTCATAAGCAGTGCCGCAGGCCGACATGCCGCCTCCGATAATAAGAAGGTCTGTCTCAACTTCAACAATTTCAGGCTTTGCACAGTACGAAAAAGTGCAAGTTTCTTTTTCCATTTTCATCCCTCCTTTTTTCTATTCTTTTCTGGCTTCGTAGTTGAAGTAGCCAGGTTGATTTAGTTTTGAAAAATCAGGCTCAGGCTTGCCTGCATAAAGGTCAATAGAGCCTTCAGATGTTGTCCTTATTGGAAACTTAAATCTTTTAAGAATTCCGTTACGGAACTTCACAGTCCACATAATTGAATCTGTGCCCCTCATTGGAATGATATTCCCTCCGATTGGATTAAAGTCCTGATAGCCCCTGATCTCAATTGCCTGCTGAGGGCAAATCTTCACACAGTTATAGCACTCCCAGCACTGGTCAGGCTCCTGATTGAATGCCTTCATGAGATCTCTGTTGAGAGCCATGAGGTCATTCGGACAAATGTACTGACATGCAGTCTTGTCCTGTGCCTTACAACCGTCACACTTTTCTGCGATAACAAAACTTGGCATTTTACTCCTCCCTTTTTTAGTTTTTACAGCTTAAATTAAGCTATGGTTTAGAAATTGTTGCGACTAAAAAATTGCATAGAAAATCTGTATTAACACCCCCTTCCGGCTTACACGCCTTCGCGAATGTCCACTATTATCTTTTCAGCGGCTGCGCATTTTTCTCTCTATACCTTTAACAGTTATTCATTAAGACTCTGATAATACTTAATCAGAATCTCTGCTACTTCAGGGCGTGAGAATTCCTTAGGCGGAGCAATACCGTTGCCTAACATTTCACGAACCTTTGTACCTGAAAGAAGAACAAAGTCTTCTTTTGTATGATCAGGCGCTTCACACATCATCACAACCTTGTTCAGCTTTTTTGACCATGCAGTATGGTCCGCTTTAAATATCTCAATCTTAAGCGCACCTGCCGGCACTTCTTCGTCAAATACCTTTTGTGCATCAAAAGCGCCGTAGTGATCGCCGACACCGGCATGGTCACGGCCAACGATGAAGTGGGTAGCACCCATATTCTGGCGGAATACAGCATGCAGCACAGCTTCACGCGGGCCTGCATAAAGCATATCAAAACCGTAACCGGTAACCATAGCACTGTTTGGCGGGAAATACAGTTCAACCATTTTACGGATAGCGGCATCACGTATCGGTGCAGGGATGTCCCCTTTTTTCAACTTGCCAAGCAACATATGAATAACCAAGCCATCACAACCTAAACGCTTCATGGCCATATGACAAAGTTCTTCGTGTGCAAGGTGCATAGGGTTACGGGTCTGGAAAGCAACGACTTTCTTCCAGCCGCGCTCGGTAATTTCATTGCGAATTTCGACTGCAGTACGAAAAGTGTCCGGGAATTCGTCCTGGAAGTAAGAGAAGTTTAAAACCTTGATCGGCCCCGAGATGCAGACCTTTCCCTGTGCATTAAAGGCATCAACACCGGGATGGGCTTCTTTATGGTTAGGACGGTAAACTTTTTCGGATATAAGCTCCATCTCTGCATCGCTAAATTCCTCAACTGCCTTAACATCCATCACAGCAAGGACAGGATTGCCCGCAACATTCGGATCTTTAAGCGCAATACGGTCACCAGCCTTGATTGAGCCAGCATCCTTAACAAGGTTTAAAACCGGGACCGGCCAGAACAACCCTGAGGTTGTTTTCATGCTATTGGCAATAGAAAGAGCATCAGCCTTATTCATATAGCCTGTTAATGGATTAAAGTAACCGCCGCCCATCATTACGGCATTGGCTGCAGTAGCTGAACTGATAACAATAGACGGCAGTTTTTCAGCTTCTTTCTGCAGTGCTTCATTTTCAGCCGTGTCATATACAAAGAGTGGATTCAGTTTATCTGAACCGTGTGGTTTAATTAATGACATCTCATCCTCCTTAAATTTATTTAAAAAATACCTGGTAAATTATGCTTCAAGTACTGCACAAACTTTTTTAAATATGTCGTCAATGCTGCCAACGCCCTGAACAGACTTAAGTATTCCCTTCTTATTGTAATAATCTATCAGCGGGGCAGTTGAAGCCTCATATACATCAAGCCTTCTTTTAATTGTCTCTTCTTTGTCATCATCCCTCTGGAAGAGTTCGCCGCTGCACTTATCGCATACGCCCTCTTTCTTAGATGGGGAGAAATATATGTTATACATCTGCTGGCATCCTTTGCAGGTCCTTCTTCCTGTAAGCCTCTTCATGAGGTCGTCTTTAGGAACATCAACGCTTAATGCAGCAGTCAAAGGCATGCCGAGATCATTTAATACCTTATCCAAGGTCTCTGCCTGCGCAGTGTTTCTTGGAAAGCCATCAAGGATATATCCCTTCTTGCAGTCGTCCTGTGCAATCCTCTCCTTAACAAGCCCGATAACAACGCTGTCAGGAACAAGCTCGCCTTTATCCATATAAGATTTTGCTTCTTTTCCAAGAGGAGTGCCGTCAGCAACCGCCTTCCTTAAAATGTCGCCTGTTGATATCTGCGGGATTCCGTATTTGTCAATGAGTTTCTTTGCCTGAGTTCCTTTACCAGCGCCGGGTGCGCCTAATAACACAAGTCTCATTAAAACCTCCAAGGTACTGAAGTTATTATCAAAACAGTAAGTTATAGAATAGTCAGATTTGGTTTCCAAAAACTATGCAGGATTTGAAAACAAGGATATAATATGAGACATCATTCGTTCAGTCAATATAAAAATTTAAATTAAAATATAATGATTGCTTATAAACTTAGTGAATACCGCCTGTTACACGCTTTCTTGCACATAAATACATACGTGAGGCGCAAGGCGTCAGGCGCAATGTTTTGTCTCGCCTTACGCTTTACGCCTTACGAAATTTGTGCCTCTGTCCCCTATGTCAATCATTGACTGTAGAAAATACAGGTTGATTTATACCGCTGTTAGGTTCTTGTTTATTGTTTTGCAGAGTCTCTGTCTCTTGGCTGTTATGAGGGCCTTCCATAACCTCTTCATACTCAGGAATCACTATTCCCCTCTTTACCATTATGGTATAGATTATCCGTGAGCGGTTCTCCACATACCTTGAAGCTCCAATAGGGTTATATTTTCTTGGATTTGGAAGCGCAGAGGCAAGTCTTGAGGCCTCCTCAGGAGTAAGCACTGATGCAGGCTTCCCGTAGTAATGCCTTGATGCAGCCTCAATGCCAAAAATCCCCTCACCCCATTCAGCAACATTAAGATACAGCTCAAGTATCCTCTTTTTAGAAAGCGTCTTCTCTATCCTCCAAGTTAAAATTGCCTCTTTGAGTTTTCTTGTAGGATTTTTTGACGGAGTAAGGTAAAGATTTTTTGCAAGCTGCTGGCTTATGGTGCTGCCGCCAAATTTGAATCTTTTTTCCTTAATATCCTTCTCTATAGCCTTCTGTATTGCCTCAATGTCAAAACCCTCATGTTTATAGAACTTATCATCCTCTGCAATGAGAACTGCCTTTACGAGATATGGAGATACCTGCGAAAACGGCACCCACCTCTGCCTTATTTTTATCTTCCTGTTATTTTTTATCCATTCCCTTTCACGATATTCCATAAAAGAGGTCTTTTTAGGGTTTTGGTTTTTGAGGCTTGAGATATCAGGATAGATAAAATAATAGACAATACTTAACATCATTGCTATAGCAATGATTGATACTATTTTGATAAGCCTCATAGATGAGAATATTAAGACATGATGAGTTATTAAAGCAACTCCATGTGATATAAATCATACCCTAATACAGGGCAGAATAAATAATATTTGAGTGTCATGGTTAAGTGCCCCATCTGCGATAATATTCTAAAAAACCACACTCCTGAAGGCTGGCAGTGCGAGTGCGGCGAGCTTATTCCTTTTGGCTTTGAGAAAGACGCAGAGGAGAACTGCGAGACATGCCCTGTAATGTACTGCCCTAAGAGGATAACCCCCATAGCGTTTAGATATAAAAACGTTTAAAAGTCTATCTTGTCTTTTTTAATTCCTTGCTTACAATGGCAAGGAACTTCTTTACTTCCTTTATAAACCTGTCTGATGCCTTATCAAACTTCTTAGCAAGATGACCTATTCTTTCTCCTTTCAGTTCAAAACCATATATGTTCCTGAATACATGCCTGAAGGAAAGATATTCATCAAGTTCAGCCGCGAGCTCTTCAGATATAACAGCCGGTCTTACTCCTTTTATCGGTATCGTCATCTTAAATAGCAATGCCTTATGCCATTTCTCTGTATCTTCATAGCCTCCATTAATATCAAGAGCAATCTTCTTGAAAATCCTTTCACAGCAGTTATAGAAATCATGAAGTATTGAGCCCATTGAGCGCCTTAATATTATAGAGTCTCCGCTCTTAATCTCTGCCATCTCTTTTCTCAATTCCTCAAGGCTGTCCAGTTCCTTCCCAATTTCCGCAAATATCCCCTTTAAAATTCCCTTATCCAATCTTCACTCCTTCAGTTAAGATTTTTTCTTTAAAGTCTTTTGAAAGCTCTTCAAAGGGTTTCAAATCTATACTAAAGCCGCTCTCCTTTATAAGCAATGCATGCGCCTTGAAAAAATCTCTTACAGGCAGACCTTTTATAACCATATCAATATCTGAATGAAACATAAACTTATCTGTTATTATAGAGCCATAAATATAGATTGACTCGAAATGGAAGCGCTCCCTTAAAAGCAAAACAAGCCTCTGAGCCTCCGCAAGAGCGCTCTTACGTAATGCCTTTCTTTCTTTTTCTCTTTCTTTTAACACAGTTAGGAGTGTCATGCTTGATAAGAACATAACAAAATAAAGGTGAGATGTCAAAGACTTAGTTTTTTGCCCTCTACATTTAAGCACAGCGATGAGGTCAGACTTGTCAGGCTGTTGAATTATCAGTTTTCAAATTCAAACCTCTTTGATCTTCCCTGCGGCAAGCTACAGGGAATCTAATGTAAGAAATTTTTTATTATTACATTCGCTCGCTCACCACATGGCAAGACCACGGAGAATACGCTCGCTATCCATTTAATGCATTGCTTACCGTCGTATAATGCACTCCTAAATAATCTGCAATCTCTTTTAGCCAAAGCTAAATTAGAGATAAGCCTGTTATCACACCTATCCTTATATTTCAAGACCCCCTATTTGTTCTTTTTATTTTTTTACAGCTTCTCTATATATTTATTGTAATCGTCAACAGTAATCTCTATCTCTTTTAAAATTTCTCTTAACAATGGGCGGGACAACATCCTTCCTTTGTGATGAGGTAATGTGGTTGTTCTACCATCAGGATGTCTGTAAAATGCATGGCTTCCTTTTTGACGAACCCTATCAAAACCAAGCAAGAACAACAACTTTTCAGCAGTTTTGGCGTCAACAAGCCGTAGCTTGCTCAACCTGCAACCTCAACTTGCTGAAGTCCAACGAATTCCGGTAAATTGTCCTTTGCCTCAGTGTCCATTTCCTCCAAGCACAATTCAACTACTTCCTTGAGATTCCTCTGTAGTTCATCTAATGTTTCAGCTTGCGTATGGGCGCCTGGGATGCCCGGAACAATCCCCACGTATAATCCTGTTTCTGTGTCTCGCTCAATATATCCTACTATTTTATGCATTAATCCTCCTGTTCGATTGGCGTATACGAAATTATAACAAATCCACCACCTGAGATACAGTAATTCTCATACCGCGAATACATGCCCTGCCGCCCATTATATTTGGATTGAAAGTTATTCTATCAAGCATCATTCAAATTCTCCTAAGTTTTTAAAATTATATCATATTCCTTGAACATTTTTTGCAGTTAGCCTGCTTATCATGCCCCTTTTGCGCGAGGGTGTAATATAGCATCTGTATTTCATAAAACATTTGACGTTACTGTCCGCCGCGCACGCACCGCACGTAGTTGATACCGTACTTATTGTAGTAGTAGTAGACGTGGCCATCTTCGAAGGACACGTGCCACGCGAGGTACGGATTGCCGGCGCTGGTAGTAGACGACCAGTAGTAGGACGCATGTGCGTACGGAAAGTAACTAGTGTAGTGTTACTAACAGTTCTTTACATTTGTTTTGAGTATTTTGAGCCGTCATTCCCGCGGTCCTTAAGCGGGAATCCAGGTTTTTATTTGTTTCTGAAAGACAATGGATTCCCGATTACTACCTCTGGAATGACAACATTGACGTCTCGCAGGATCTTTAATGTAAAGGGATTTATGTAACACTACACTAGTATCTATTGCAGGGTCATTATATCGGGTATCATCCGTCAAGGACTCAAGCTCCTTAACATTCGGCAGGCGCCAGTCTGTCTTACCACCAAGGGGAAGTCCTTCACAGTATGAAAGAGCGGAACCCCACATCATTTGACCCGCCTCACCCTGCTGCCATACAAGCCCGGTTCTATTATCTGTCACGGTGCCGTTGCCGTTGTCTGTAAAAGGCGCGGCAAAGGATAGCGCAGCAGAGCAGCAGAGCAGCAGCGCCACAGTAAAAACAAAAAATATCGTTCTCTTCATAAGTCCCTCCTGGTATAATCCTCACCCATAGGAATGGGTAAAGAAGTTTATAATCGTTAGTACGAGTCTTTAAGCAGGAAAGA
>JACQXF010000059.1 GCA_016208855.1 Nitrospirota bacterium
AAAACTTGTGTGAGTGCTAGTCAATCGACCTTTAGTGATAGTCTTGACGAACCCGCTGAAAATCAAATAGATTGAGGGAAGGTAAGCGACCTGCACATGACAGGCGGGTTTTTCACCGCAGATAACCATAGAAAGGAATGAAGATAATGATTCTCTTAAGAGATGATTTTTTGGGGCTCCAATATTTCGAATATTGCCCACAGGAGATGGCGCCCAACGTTATCCCATGTCTAGCGTTGATGTTTAAAAATAGGGAGCTTGCGTTTTCTTCGTTCGCTTTGCTTTTAACTTCAGCCAACTCGGGAAAAACACAGAAAGGAAAAATAACGATATCATTTACTAGTGAAGCCGATGGAGACTACGAGTTGAGATGCATGACCAGCTTGGGACCAGGGGTTTGTGGCGGAATCCAACCAGAGTTAGTACAACGTTTTTTAGAAATCCTTGCCATTGCCCCGTTCTACATCGTTACTTGTGGCTACTTTCCAAACACAGGAGAAGTGGGCGGAAGGGCAGGCGATGAGTACATCTTGGCGAAAGAAGGAATCATGATTCTAAAAAATAAAGTCACCATTGATGGCAAAGAGTATTTCAGCTTCGACACACCCGAAAACGTTGCATCGTATGCGGAAGACTTCAGGAAGTTCGTGACGAAAGATTTTCAATGATGATTTTGCTACTTTTGTAGTGGTTAGGCTTAGAGAGGGTTTACGGCTTCGCCGAAAACCCTTCTGTGAAATCCTCCTTAACCATTACATTTTCATTTAAAACAAACTTAGGTATAATAAAGACTTCAAAAAGGTGGTAAAAAAAATGCCGCCAGAGGTAGTAAATTAGCAAATCTCTGACGGCAAAAAGGAATTTAGCGATGGCTAAATATCATCAGATACTACAAACGATAAAAGTTAGCGATTGGTTGTTTAAAGAATATCTTTCAGTAGTAGCCCAGAACCGCTACTGCTACATCTATGATGACGGGAGCGGTTGGCGCACGATGTTTCGATGGATAGATAAGGAAAGAACCAAGAAGCGGTTTTTCCCTGCCAGTGAATTAGAGATTGCCAAGCACATTTCTCATTTTTATCCAGATGCCATCGGATTGCGCGCGGGAAAGCTAACCACGTACTTTGACATTGACATGGACGGCAAGGAAGACAGATATGCGATGTATCAGAGAATGCATGAAATTTTAAATTTCCTGCATCACAACGATGTTGGTGTTTATGATGTTATAGTTCTTGAGCGAAAAGAAAGTGGCAATTTAAGCATCGTGGGAAGGTGTGATGAGATAAATACGTATGAAATGGCGCGTTGTATTTCTACCATTCTTTCTTATGCATTGGAAGACCCCGAAGAAGTCGGAAAACCCGGTTTAGTAGAGATTTATCCAAAGCGGAATAAAGCCAGACGCTTGCCTTTTGCAGGAGACCATCAAATCATCTCCTCAGACAGTTTTACTAAGAGATACCCTTCTGCTATTTATGAGAGTGTATCAAAGTCTTTAGACATTCAAAGATTCCTTTCACTTTCGCCTATCGACCTAAAAGCGTTCGCTGCTGCTTTGGAGGAGCTGAATTTCCATCAACCAAAAAGACAGCCGATGTATACACAGCCCTATTCTAAGCATTATGAAGATCGCATCCATTCAGCATCCGCTTTCACTCTTCGGTGCAATTGGCTTTGGGAAAAGGGGCTAAGTGAATATGGGACACGCCATGATGCCGAAACAGACCTCATTCTGTTCCTGTGGATGCTTTCATATTCTGAGGAGGAATGCTATGCTCTGCTTGAAGGATGGTATAAGTCGGGTAAGACAAACGACTATTCAAAGGAGTGGGAAGCCAACCCAGAGAAAGTTCTTAGAAATCTTAGGAATCACATCCGAAGCTATTACAGATACCTTCACGAAAATGGCTGTATTCCTTTGGGATTAGAGGATGCGGTGAATACCTCAGCCAGGCTAAGTTTAAAGGATGTTTACTACATCCACCAAATTGCAAAAAGTGATTTAAGATTTGGTGAATGGCTCTTCGACTTGATGCTTTACGCAAAGCAACGGAAGGTGTTTCTTTCTAGGCTGTTTTTGTCCCAAGAAACACTGAGGTATGAATTTAAGAATGGTAAGGAAAAATATAGAAATTACCTTCAACAATGCATAGATGCTTCCCTGCTTGAACAGGTGGGCAATCGCTGTAATTTTAATACCCGATTTGGTACATTTCGCCGCCCCAGAGTTTTCAAAGTCAATTATGACTTTGAAGATACGGCGCTATTGCCAAAAGGAGTTTCATATCGAAAAGCGCTTACCGAGATATTCTCTGCGAAGCAGATTCGCCAGATGTTTCCAAATATGACTGCTTGGCGTCTAAATTTACAATGGAATAAAGATAAGATAAAAACTCTTCGAAAAGGATTGGGCTTGACGCAACAGCAATTTGCTGAAAAGCTCGGTGTAAGCAAACGTGCTGTTATTTACTGGGAAAAAGGTAAACGTTCCCCTTCAAGTGAGATACTCACCAAACTGGATGATCTTACAAGAAAAATCGAATGATTTAAGTTTAAAAAAAGGTGAACAGCAAAAAGGTAAAGAATCCAGTGTTTATGCGGGTTAGAAGGCAAAAACATACCAAAACAGGCACGAATATAAGAGATTATGTATATAAGGGAAACAGATTATAGAATTACAAAGACGTAAGGAAGCCAGTAGGGAAAGGAAAGGAAGGAGAATAGATAGTTGTCGGAAAAGTAATGGAACGTGAGGGGAACATACAGTAACCTTGCGTAAGCAAGGCACGCCTAGCGTGCGCAAAAATCGCCCAACGCCAGTCGTGGCGCGGGTTTGTGTGGTTTTTCCCTCATCAAAAGAGGGATTATACGCCAATTTTTAGCGTCGAAATAAAGATTGGGTATTTTGACCTTCTTTTTTAATTTAAGATTTGTCTATTAGGCTTTATGGGCGTTATTTAGGCTTTTAAAATACGACGGGGGGTTTGGGGGGCTGACCGAAAAAGCCCCCCAATATTGTTGTCGCCGAAGGCGTCCTTATGGAAAACGGTGGATCGCTATCTTAAAAAAGCGACTTAGCTTCGGTTAAAATAAACTCCAAACATTATCAGTATAATCCAACACATAGGCGGTTTTTAAGCCCGATTAAAAAAAAGGAGATAGCATGCCTAAAGAAAATCATAAAGACACTCAACCCCTAATTCAAGCAGAATTGGAAAGTTATTCAGCGTTGTTGACTGACATCCGCGCTTTGATAAAACAGGCTCAGGGTCGCGCCTACCAAGCGGTCGATAACATCCGCGTGCAGACGTATTGGCAGATAGGCGAGCTTGGGCTTGTGTCTATTTGCCTCGCTTGCTTGGGAGATAGACGGGAAGCGTGTAGCCTTCCTTTCGCCTAAAAAGGAGGCAGGTCTTCAATTTCTACGTACCTGCCTCTTATAGTGTTTATTGACACAACTCGTCAATGATTAGCTCTCCGAGATCTGCCCAGCCAGGCTGGATAATAATGGGTACTCCGGCAACTTTTTTTATAATCCCGGTGATGCAATCTTCAACACCACCTTCGGTGACATAGCCGATTGCTGCAATACAAACACCACAAGCGACAAGCGAACCACATTCTGCAGGACAAAGGAAGGCTGCTACTGTGGCACTACAACCAAGGAATATTTTGCCGTTGTCGTAGTACTCTTTTAGCTTACACAGAGTGCGTTTAGCACTTGAAGCATTTGAAGTGCTTTTCAAAGTGTAAAGGTGGTAGTCACCCACACTACAGGCGTTAAGACGTTTTCTTGCCCAAACTTCAACCATTCTCTCACTCTTTTTCTTTGAATCATATTCTTCAGCTACTATATAGTAGTGCTCGCCATTAGGTGTTGTCATCTTCCCAATCTCTGAAGAACCTCTAAACTGCGGGGCGGCCATCAGAGGCAAGTCAGATTTGCCTCCTGCTTTTATGTTACCCCAGGTTGTAATTTGCTTGCCATTTACAGCACTGCTTGCGGTAGTAAATGTAAAGCTCAATATGCAGATTAGTATTGTTGGCATTAAAAGCCAATCCAACTTCCTAAACATTTTTTTCACCTCCTTCTCGCAGATTACTTTTATCCTTTCAGTCTAATCAATCCATGACCCTTTCTTAGGGGCGTGTATCATTTTCACTGTGACCACAGCGATTACGAATATGATGATGGTGATGATAATCAGAAACTTTTTCATATCGTTACCCTCTTCGTTTGTCTATCATCCCCAGGAATGTACCATTTCAAATAGAACTGGCACATCCAATTAGGTAGAAGGTTTTTCGAACTGCTCTAACTTCAGGATATCCTCCATAAGGCGGTCAACCAGGCGCTTGAGATCCTCCCAGCTATCGATGACCTCGGCCGTTAAAGCCTCAATTTCGGCAATATTAGACATGGCCTCCATAGCCCGCTGCAAGTCACGTCTGAGCTTGATGACTCTCAAAGCGCCGCGATACACCGTGGCGTTCTCGTTTAAGACAAAAACAAATTTCCGAATCGCCTTGTCAGAACGCTGCACGGTTCTCAGAATCTCATCCTGCGTACTCACGAAATGCTCCCAGGTTTGAATTTCCATGCCGATATACTCGATTCTTCGGCTCAGCGCCCGCTTGCGAATTTCGATGAGATCAGCATCTAGGTGAGAATTGAAAAGACTGTCCACCTGATTTTGGAGGTCTCTTTTTTCGCCTCGGAGCTTCTCAATCTCATCGCCGGAGCTTTCAAGCAGGTGTTGCAGTTCTGCGACCTGTTCTCTGAGTCCTCTTTCGATTTCAGGGGTCTGTGCCGCAATCTCCTCGAATGAAGTGGTCATCTTTTCCATCGTCTCAACGACGGCATCCAGGATTCTCTTTCGATCGCTGGTTTTTTCGACGAGCTCTATCAAGCTATCAAGTGCTTTCACGTTAGATCGAATCGTCGCGTAAACATCTTGGGCAGATTCCGAACGAAAGAAATCGTCAACAGCCTGTTTCGTATCTTTGGCAATTTCAGCAATCGGGGTGTCAGATTCGGCGTTTGCGCCAGTCAGCGCCACCCCCGCTATTAAAGTTCCTATACATAACAGCATCAAAGTCAACTTTGCTAACATTTTTATCCTCCTCATGCGAGATGGTTATAGAGGGCAACCCCATAGGGTTGCCCTCGGTTATTCCGATATCGGGATTCCGTTGTTAAAACAGCATCGGCTTCAACGGCTCAATGCAATATGTCGGGCTCAATGGCAAGGACTTAGGCGGATACGCCGGCCCCAACAGATGGTGACAACCATATAGCGTGTTCCACATGCTCTGATCCGAATAGTATGGGTCTATTTTCGGCAACTCAATCTTTATTGGTTCGATCTTTACCGGCTCAACCTTTATCGGTTCGAACTTGAAACTATACGACATATCTATCACCTCCTTTTCTCTCAGCAAAAAAGCTTTTATTGGGAAGGCAATTGGCATAAAAAGGGGGACCAAGTCAGACAGAACCTCTCACACTTGCATACGGCAATATGCAAGTGCGCCACCGCATTTTTTTGTTATCTGCTTAGTTTAAGTTTAAACTAAAATTTTAAAGACATTACCACCTTGAACAAGTTCACCTTCTGTTGTCTTTCACTGAGGGAAAAAGCCAAAGAAATTTTCTCGTAAGGTCTGAGGAATAAAAAAGGGGATCAATAGTATCTGACATAACCTCTACCTCCAATTCCTTCCCCAGAATTAAGCAATCCTCACCGTGGTTATAGTAATTCTTTAATCGACCTTCGACACGAAACCCGAAGTGTTGATAAAGTTTCATAGCAGGTTTGTATATGTAATCATTGCTCGTGCCTACATATAATTTGCGAGCTTCTCTGGTACACACCTGTTTAATCACATATCGAAGAAGTAAGGAACCAAGAAGTACTCAGCAAAATACCTCTCTGCATATTTTGCATCATAGGGGTCATGTAATCGTATAATGCGTACAACTTCATCTATATCCCCCTTAGCCATTTCTCTAATGTTGCTCATTGATTTCCTCCTCATTTAACTTTTTCAATCCCGAACCTCACATGCAAACATCTAACCTTTATTGATGCTATAAGCAGAGCTTGTCCGACAATCCTTCTTTTTGGGCACGAGAAAAAAGACGTTGTATCTCCATATTGACACGCCACTTTCCCAGTTGCCAACCGCTTTTCGCAGCATTTTTAACCCGGCGCTTGATACCTGCGACATAGGGCCTGAAACCATTTATCTCAATGTTACCAGCACCACCATATCCATCGCCATAAAGCCTGTCGTAGACGAAATCTAAAAGCTCATTCAATTGCACGTTATCCTGCCTGGTTCCTTCCAACAGTACGACCATCAGCGCCAACTCCAATTCATCTGCCGGATTCAGGTCATCCTTCATGGAAGGTTGCCAATAAGGTAACGGCAAACCATTTGCTCCCAGCACTACTAAAGCCCCGTAACTTTGGTAAAGATTCAGGCGGCGGAGTCTCCGGAGATGCGTAAGCACTTCTCCCTCATCAGGATGACCACCTATGGTCTCCCGTCGGGTAACTTCTGACAAAAGCTCTAAATTGATTGGCTCAACCTCAAATACTATGCCCTTAGCGTCAGGATCCAAAATTTGCAACTGTCTTTCCAGGTTAGAGAGAAGCATCTCAGCTCGGCGATTCTGACGATAGTCAGGTAACACACCTAAATAATTACCGAAGCACCAGTGACAATCCAGGTAAGCTGTCAGATAAGCCATGCCGATAACATTCTCCTTTTCATGCACTACAGCATATACCTCCTGAAAAGTTGGATTTCTTTGTCGACGACACTCGTCAATCCAAATGACTATATCTGCAGGGTCATCTCGCTCATCTGGTGGAAAGAGAGATTCGTAACACCTAAAGCTGGCATTAAGAAGTATTCCTTCCTCTCCATCTGTCTCTGTAATAAATGTGACTGTGGCTAAGGCTTCTTTGAGTACGTTCATCACTTCTTTGCAACCCACTACGCTCGTTGGTGGAGAGTAATAAGGTGAAACACGTAGTCGTGCCCTTTCAAGAGCAGCCTTTGCTTCCTCCTCAATCTCTTGTGCGACAATCACAGTCCGCAAACCTTCCATATAAGCCGCTGTCATCTTTGCGTCTAATCCATCAACCGCTCCTAAATGAAGTTCACCATTTACTCTCTCCAGGGTTGCTGTTACTGCCACCGATGGTTCAACCAATACCTTATCAACATGCCCGAGGTAGGAATTGACACACTGCTGTAAACACAAATAAAAAGCAGCCTGCGCGGATTTGCCGTCCACTGAATACAATTCAGGATTGAAGCATCGCGGGATTTGAACGCGCTCCAACCGGAACCTGACATCCACTTTACTTAGTCTTTCTCTTTCATCATTAGCTGTATTCTCCTGTACCCATTGCCATGCCTGCTTAAAAGATTCCAGAAATCTTTTGCCAAATGCGATGAAAGCATTTTTTTGTGGGTCTGCATAGATTTCGGCACGTCCGTTGTTAATGATTTCAACTTCCAATCGAGCTAAGCATCCTTCATACCCTAATTGCTCAAACAACACTGATAGGCTGCGACGTGTGTTACGCAATGGTTGACGCGAGTTGCTTCGGAGTGCACAAAAGACATCCCAATCCCACGCTGATAGTTTAGGAAATTCTTTGCGTTCCAAGCACGCATTCAATGGTAGAGACGCAGCCAATTGTGCTAACTCTAACAATCGTTTGGCAATTTTCCATTGGTATTCACCACTAGGTAAACGTCCTGTCTTTTCTTGGTTGGACACAAAATCGTACCATTCATGCAAATATGAATGAAGCTCATCAAAAGTATAATTGTTTGCCCCGTGACCCTGAATTAAGTGATTCCAAAGCTCTCCTCCGGTTGTGATTTTTTGCCAACGTTTTTGGCATTTTTCCCATCCAGGCATAACTAGAAATGAAGCATCGAGCTCTTTGTTTCTCATCATTTTTGCCTCCATCTTGTTTTGATGAATGTGATTCCTATCCTTTTCAATCCTAGTTTAGAATTTCAATAGATAATTGGGCGTCTTGAGGCATTTCCATTCGCTCCTTACAAGGAAATATCACTTCAGCTCCAATTTGGTCTTTCATTACTTGCTCTAAAATAACAGTTTTATTAAAATTCCCTGCTTTTAGTTGGAATTTTACACCTTCCAATTCCATATGGTGTGATGCGAAGCGAACAACTAAATCTCCAGAATCTTCTTCTACGATATACCACCTAAGACTTCCGTCTTTTGTTTGACCTTCATGCTCTTGAGCAGGTTCTTTGGCTAGTGCCAATCCTTCTCTACTTCGATATGCTACTTGCACCTTATTTGCTACTTGCTTTGCGAACTCTTTACACCAATTATAAATCTCTATAACCTCTATAAGTATCATGTCCCAGGATAGTCCTATGACAGGCTTCTCTGGTGCTGGATGTTCCTGATTAAACGGCAAAAGTGATAAAATTCTGTTTCGCAATGCAACAAGATTAATCTGAGTAGTGACCAAACATTCGTGTCCCTCAGTGGCGGCTTCCCAAATTTCAAGCTGTTCCAGAAATTCTTTCCTCTCTTCAGGCTTGAGCTGATGCTGGGACCTCTTTAACCACTCCTCGCTTGACATCCAATCAGAAGCAATTGTTAATTCTTCAATGCATCTTTCTTTAAGCATACTAATCCTTTGCAAAGATTCAATATCAACTAGGTTGAATTTCAAATGTACCTCTTCTACCTCTTGTTTCAGCGATTTTAGTAATTCTTCATTTGGTATAAATTCCCTTTGAATTCGCTCCCATTTATCCATGTCATCTCGCAGCATCTTCTTCAATTCCTCGTGAATCCTCTCTTCGACAAATCCATACTTTTTACGAATAAACTCCTTGACTTGGGTTTTGGCATCATATAAAAGAGTACAGACTCGTTGGGGTCTGGGCGAAATCATGATACTTGCAGCAATTTCCCAATCACTCCAACCGAGCAAATATAACCGATAAATCTCACGATGGAGTGGTGTTAAAGTTCTCATCGCTTCAGCCACAATGTTAACAAACTTAAAATCGGTAGATAGTTGTATAAGTTTATTCACCTTACAAACTCCTCCTTTTCAGCAGAAGATATTGGTTTGGAGTAAGAACTTCCTAAGTTTTTGTTCTGCATAATTAACAAGACGCTTCACGGTCCCCTCAGATAGCCCCATTATTTCCGCAACCTCTTTTATCTTCAATTCTTCCAAACGACGATGTTGAAACGCTTCCCCCGCTTGTGGCGGTAACTTCTCAATCGCTTTAGAGATTTCAGAGAGCTTGGCTTCTTTTTCTTTCTGTTCTTCCTGCATTACAACAACCTCTTCCGGAGTGGGGTAATGACTATGAATGACATCACATAGACATCTTGCTGACCCTTCATCATCATCTGAGATAGGCTCATCTAAAGAGATTTCCTGTAGACCTCTCTTTATTCTTACAAAATTACAAGCTTTATACTTAGCAATCCTGAAAAGCCATGAGGAAAATTTACCTTTAAGAGTTTCTCTCCCATTCCACGCAGCCATGAAAGTATCCTGTGCCAACTCCTCAGTATCTTCCTGTTGCCCCCCTACTCCTCTTATAATATTAGAAATATATCTAGTCACACTCTTAAGATATTTGTTTATAAGCCAATTTAAGGCATCGTAGTTTCCGCTTTTGAATCTGCTGACGATTACCGTTTCATCTTCCATACTCTTATCCCCCTTTTATGGAGTATGGTTTGTTTAATCCATTAATAAAGTAACATAAATTCGAAAAACGTTTAAAAATTTTTTAGCCCCCCAATATTGTTTAAGCCTTTGGCGTCCTTATGGATAACGTCAGAACACGCGTAAAAAAGCCCATCGAATGTCCACGTCAAGAAATCTTTCACTCTGACTAAGAAAGAAGATAGCTAAAGTTTTTCTCTCCCTTAAGTTTCACTTTAAGCTTGACAAATTCGAGAATATCTTGTATTATAAAAAATGTTTGATTTTATGATTTATTTAAAAACAAGAAAAGTTAATACAGGAGGTTCCGCTTTGCGGAATTCCGCTCTGCGGAAAGTGCTTGATGATTCGCAGTTTATCCCATAGAGAAGCTTTGGTTGTCCTCCCCTTCGAGGAGCGCGGGCTTACGATAGTCACTCTTTCGGACATCGTCTCTCTTTTAAAGTGTGATATTAATTCGGCGTATTACGTCGCTTATCGCCTTGTAGAAAAAAAGTGGCTTTTTCGCATAAAGCCAGGTAAATACCTATTCATCCCCGCTAAAAATGGTTTGGACGCTTTCCCCGAAATGAACCCCTATATTTGCGCCCTTTTTCTTATAGAGCCTTACTACTTCTCATATTATACCGCCACAAGTCACTACGGGTGGACTGAACAACTATCCGATGTCTTTTACGTGGCTACCTTACATCAGCAAAATTGCCAAGCATTTTATGTCACGGTAAAGCCTGTAAGAATAGCTCAACATAAGCTGTTCGGTTACACAAAACAGAGCGTTTTTTCTACAG
This sequence comes from Nitrospirota bacterium, assembly GCA_016208855.1. Taxonomy (GTDB): domain Bacteria; phylum Nitrospirota; class Thermodesulfovibrionia; order UBA6902; family DSMQ01; genus JACQXF01. Next base: position 10,556 of record JACQXF010000059.1, read on the forward strand.
AAGTAAACATGGCATCAAAGGAGAAAGCTGTGGTGGACGCCGTGGATAAACCACATTTGACTGGTGGGATTTCTAACGTAGCAAAAGCCCTTGTGCGTGCGAAAAGACAAGTAGATTGGGAATTGGTCATCGACTATGCTAAGAAGATGCAGTCTAAGTCGCTTTGCGGAAGGCTCGGCTATCTCTTAGAGAAGCTTTCTATCGTAGAGGAGCAAAAGATTTCTGCTCTCGCACTTAATTTACCATCGTGCTACGTCCATCTTGGGAATCCAAAAAGGTGGGGACGGCAAGGAAAAACTAACAAGGACTGGCATATCATTGAGAATGTCCCACATTCTTATCTTTTAAGCGAGGTTACCATCCGATGATTGAACAGAAGTTCGTTTCTTTATACGCTCGTGAAAAGAAAGTTTCCTTGCTAATAGCGGAGCGTTCGGTGGTGCTTACCTATGCCTTGCGGATTTTTTACGACGCTTCTTTTTCTTTTCTTGCATTAAAGGGCGGAACCTGTCTTAGGAAAGTCTACTTTGAAGATATGGCGCGGTTTAGCTTGGATTTAGACTTCGTCAAGACGAGGGAGGAACTCGACCCTCCATTCCATAGCGAGGATTTAGCAGAACCTTCAGAGGCGATTTTGGAAGTGGCAGAGATTATAGAAGGTACTCATTACGGCATCACCTTTTCTTTAAGCGATGTTTATGTGAACGCTGAAAAAAACGCGGGCGGCGCTCTATTTTCTTATAAACACGACTGGAACGAAGCGGTTTTCACAATGGACTTGTCACTGCGGGCGCTTCCTTTGTTGGCTGTGGTGAAAAAGCCATTGATTGTTGAAAGCTATTTTCGCCATCTTCCTTTTGAGCCTCCTAAAGTAAATTGCCTGCAACTTGAGGAAGTGATGGCAGAGAAAATCCGCGCCGCCTACGAGCGAACTAAAGTAAGAGACCTATACGACTTGAGCTTCGCCGCAAAAAAACCTTTCTCAAGAGAGAAAGTACGCCTCCTTTCGGTGCTAAAGTGCTGGGAGTCAAGAACGGTGTTTGAACCAGCTTCGTTCATGGAGAAGATAGAAAAAAGCCAGTATGAGATGGCTGAACTCCAACAGGTGGTTTTTCAAACAAAACGTGTAAGTATAAAAGATTTGATAAAGACCTTAAAGCAGGAATACTCATTTCTCATGAACCTAACAGAAGAGGAACTTAAAATAGCGCAAGATGCTCGGAAACACAATGAAATGTCCCTTTTTGAGGAAAAAGTGATGAAATTGAAAGGTTAAGCGTGGAGAGAGCGGTTGCACAGTGGAAGGCGTTCCCGAGAATCGGGACATCGCACGCTCGCGTTTATAACTGGAAAGATCAGGAAGGGCGAAAATGAGTTTTTTCCTTCTAAAGAGATTGCTTCGGGGTTGCTTCGTTCCTCGCAACGCAAGGTGGAGAACACCGCCTCACATATGGCCTTTTAAGAGAGGCAGGCAAAGCCTTCAGCACATATAGCCTTCGGCAGAGAGGAGGCGTTTTCCTTCTCAATAGAAAGCCGGTGGAAAAACGCCGCTTTAGGAATCAACAGGAAGAGGAGGCATTTTCCTCTCAAGAAAAAGCCGGTGGAAAATGCCGCCTCACATATAGCCTTCGGCAGAGAGGAACGGACACAAAGGTCGCCGTCCTCTTTAGACAGAAGCCGGAGGCACGGCGACTTTGATGTCCGAAAAGAACAGAACCCCCCCCCGTTGCGACTGCCCCCCACCCCAAAACGGCGTGAAGCAGGGAGCACGCACTGTCAATTCACCCATTGGTCAGTAATCCACCTTGAGTTATTCGCCGTTTTGGGGGGGGGGCGTCGCTTCCGCCCTTCGGCGCTCCACCGCAAGATTAAGGAATATAAGAACAAGTTAGCGGTGGAGCCCCGAAGGGCGGTTGTATAAAAAGACATTTTTACCAGACGCGGCTTGAGTAAAATCCAACCCCAAAACCACGGACAGGACGTTGTTGATTATTTTTTCACCATAAGACGCTTCGTCGTTGGTGAACTCACAAGCGTACTCGATGCAATGCCTCTGCCTATCGTCTGGCTGTTCTTATAATCCTTGAATCCTTGAATCCTCGTTTTCAGTACCTTTGCACGGGATGAATAGATCTTTTATATTACATCACAGTTTCCAGCAAATGCACTCTTATATAATTCGGGTTACGTTTCACCACGATGTTGCAGGAAAGAACATTTATTAAGCACCGAAAAAAGGAACGGGAACGCTTCGCAGCGTGAGTTCACCGACGCCCGAAGCGGGCTTTCGGCGATGCTGGGTGCGATGCGTTGACACGACGCCTTCTACCACACGACGCCTTCTACCAAAAGACTTCTAAAATAGTTGGGGGGAAAGAAAACCCCCCCATACCCGTGTTTTCTTTCCCCCCCAAACCCCCCAATCATTCCCCCCACCAAAAGAGGTTTCCTCAATACGCCCTGCTTTGTGCGTTGTGCTCATCGAAGCTTCTACTAATAAACGCATTGATGAGCACAAGGCACAAACATAGCAAAAATTGAATTAACACGGACACGAGAGGGCAAAAGGAAGGCGGAAGGAAAGTAGGAAGTAAGAAGTTTTTACTTCCGACTTCCGCTTTCCGCCTCCCCTCTCACGTTCATTTTTTTGTTGTTTCGACACCCATTCCGAAAGTTATGTCGAAACAACAAGACATTGTTGACGAGGGCTTTGCGGGCTTGCCCGTAAAGCCTTCAAGATGAAAGTCGCATTACATCAAAAGGGCTTTGCGGAAAAAAATATTTACATCTGTCGAGCTGGATGATACAATCTGTGGAAGGCGTCGTGTAACGCATCGCACGCTGAGACAAAGAGGAAAGCGCAATAAACGCTGGGTGCGATGCGTCCGTCCGACGACGCCTTCTACCTGTGAGTACACCAACGCCCGAAGCGGGCTTATGGCATCGCTCTCTTCCACGCTTTCTTAACAGGCGGGTTTTTCTGTAGA
>JACQXF010000019.1 GCA_016208855.1 Nitrospirota bacterium
ATCGGAAGGGATAAATAACAAAATAAAACGGTTGAAGCGTATGGCTTATGGTTATAGAGACGTCAAGTACTTCTTACTCAAGATTCATCAGCATTGCGGACTGCTCAGCCCAAGGCTTTCAACTTAAATACGAAAGATGGTTTTTATCTCCAGAGAGCCACATGCGGGGCAGGCTATACCCTCTTGGCTTGAGTTAATACTTTGTAATTTAGAGAAATTTTCTTTACATCCTTGGCATATATACTCATAGATCGGCATATTAAAACCTCCTGTTCTACGTGGAACACTTACCTATTTTAATAATTCTTCTGCTATTTCTACAGCATCCTTTACAAATTTTGGACATAAAGAGGGAATAAGCCTCTTATCACGTGCCTCTTTAAAACCCTCCATTGTACTTAAATCACAATGAAGAAGCTCCTTGCAAATTATAGAGTTATTCCTCTCTTTAAAGTTTTCTACAAAATCATTAACAATGCCGTACATCTTCTCCTTTGCTAATGGCTCAAGCCCTGTATTCCCATATTTTAGCCCTATAATCATGAGCGCGCCTGTCACAGCCCCGCAAGTCTCTCCTAAGCGGCCAATACCACCCCCAAAAGGTGCTGCTAACTTTAAAATTGTTTCTCTGTCTATTCCAAAAACATCTTGAAAGGCCAATAGCAAAGCCTGAGAGCAGTTATATCCTTCCTTAAAGTTTGAGATTGCCTGTTCGGCCCTGTCCATTATAATAAACCCTCCGTGTCTTGACAATTATAAGCAACTTCCTGCTGTCCAAAACATTTAGGACAAGAGCGTCCTAAACTTACAGCCTGTTAGCTTTCTTAACCCCTCATATAAAGCCCTATTTTGGACAGATAGGAAGTGAGATTAAATTTTACAATGAAACGAAGAGTTAAATCAAGCAAACAAAGCCATTATTGCGTATGTTCCATGTGGAACATACCTCTCTCAACCAAGAAAATACATTTTGCATAGTCATAGATGCCTAAAAAAGCTCTATTCGCAATACGGCCTTGACTTTACTAATAGTCACTATTCAAAATAAAAAATATGAAAAAGCTGCTCGTCACAGGTGCCAGTGGGTTTCTTGGCTGGAATATCTGCAATATTGCAAAAAAAGAATGGGATGTATATGGAACGATATGCTCTAAGGAGATTGAGATAAACGGAGTAAATGTTGTCAAGATTGATTTAACAAGGCTTAAAGACCTAACAGAACTATTCCATAATATTAATCCTGCAGCTGTTATTCATACTGCAGCAGCAACAAAGCCTAATTATTGTCAGGCAAATAAAGAGAAAACTAAAAAGATTAACACTGATGCCTCTATTCATATTGCTAAACTCTGCTCTGAGCAAGGCATTCCCTATCTTTTTACTTCAACAGATCTCATTTTTGACGGCTTAAATGCGCCATATAGAGAAAATGACCCTGTTTCTCCTGTCAATGCTTACGGCGAGCAGAAGGTATTGGCAGAAGAAGGGATTCTTAAACACTATCCACTGGCAGCAGTCTGTCGCATGCCATTAATGTTTGGCTCTACTTGGGCTTATGCCTCAAGCTTTATTCAACCAATGATAAAGTCAATAAAAGAGGGTGAAGAGATAAAACTTTTTATAGATGAGTTTAGAACCCCTGCGTGGGGAGAAGATGCTGTTAAAGGATTATTTATTGCCCTTGAAAAGGCAGATGGGATAATACATCTTGGGGGGCGTGAGCGTGTTTCACGGTATGAAATAGGAAGTATCGTAAAAGAGCTTCTTAATATGCCTCGGGCAAAGCTAACGCCTTGTTTTCAAAAAGATATTCCTATGGCAGCGCCAAGGTCGCCGGATGTCTCGCTTGACAGTTCAAAGGCTTACGCATTGGGGTTTAATCCTGCAACCATCAAAGAAGGATTAAAGCAGACCATCTCAGCTATTTTCTAATCCTCTTTCTTATGAACCACATAAGACCGCTGCCCAATAAAATAAAGGTTGAGGGTTCAGGAATTTGGCTGACAGGGTCTAAAAGGTGAAGATAATCATTGCCGCATTCCATTGTCCAATGCAGCGTTAAAAGGTCTCCGTTATTTAATCCAAGCAATGAATTATCAATAATTGCCTCAATTGCGTAATGGTCAGTCCCAAAGGCTCCATACCTAAAGTTTGAGCCTAAAGATATAGCATTATCAAAAGTATTTACTGCCCAAGGGTCAGATATCCCACCCCATTCTGTATAGCCTATTGTAGTACTCCATGCCCTTGGATCTGTCCAAATGAGATTGCCGCTTAATACTCTTCCCGCCCCAGCAGTTGGTGTATGTGAGCTTTTACTATTATCAGGTCTTGTTGTTATTGCAAATTCATAAATTCCGTCATTCCCCATATCAAGCCCTATATCACCAGGGTCAACCCAATATTTTTCAAGACTTCTGTTCCAGTCATAGGAAGTATAAGCGGGATTATCATACCTCCAGGGGTCTTTACTGCCTGTCTGCGGCATGCCTGTAACAACTGCAACATATATCTTTGTGCCTTGAATGCCTATATAAGCTGCCTCAGCATCAAAGGGCTGTCCGCCAGAGCCCGGGCCAACATAGCCAGTGCCTGCATCGGTAAAATCTTCTGAAATCCATTCAATGTGGGAAGGGCCGCTTGTTGGTGTCCATACACCAGGAGTTACCCCCCAGTCATCTAAAAAGAGCGTGTCGGCATTCACTAATTCTGCAGCTACTATCCCAGTTAACAGAACAAAAATCATAATAACTTTTTTCATGACACCTCCTGTAATATATCTTTTCAATAATGTAAATGCAATTTACATGCTAATATATAACTACTTGAAATTATTATATTACACCTAAAATATATTTCAAAATTGTTAAAACTGTAAAGAACATTGTCAAACGATTTAATATTGCAGTAAATTATATTTACATATTGTGTCTTCGACTTTAGCATTTATAATATAATCTACGAAAAATCAAGGGGTTTAAGAATCAGTTATAATTCAGCTATGTCAAAATTGTTTACAATAAAATAGAGGGACAAGGAGTCTCGGTAGCAAACTAATAGTTTTTAAGCAGACTACAATAGCCTTCACTGTCATGTTAAATAAAAACTATAAGTTAAAGATTTTAAAAGATTTTCCGAAAGTTATATGGAGGATATAGCATTATGATAAGCTGGAATGACTCCAAAGACTTTATTCCATACCTTGATGTATACAGAACAGGGGTAAAAGAAATAGACAACGGCATTGCTGATTTTGTCATGAGGGTTAACCTGTTTGTTGTAGATATGAAAAAGACATTTGAAGAAAAAACCCCGATACTAACATCTGAAATAGAAGATAGAGAAATATGCAACAGGGTAGTTACCACAGCCTTAAATAGCCTTGTAAGATGCCTTGAGGTCTACTTTCCTGTTCAGGAGACATTAATGGAAGAAAGCAATTATTTTAAGACTGACTTTAATATGTATACTGAGCATGTTAACCAGCATGGAGATATATATATTGAGCTTTATAATTTGGCAGACTCTACATTTGATAAAAAGATTCTTATAGAAAAACTATTAAATTTTACAAAAAATTATCTTATAAACCACGTTCTCCCTTTTGACCTCACCTTTGGTTCCCACTACAGTAATTATTTATCAAAGAAAAATTGATAAGTTGCCCTGAAAATCTGGGCGGGAATACTTTAACCTTATTGCAATCAAAAAGGGTTTATGGGATAATCATTTCTGCCAATGAAACACTTCCGAGCCATTGGCTCACAAGAGGGAATAAAAATATCTATGTTGTCATCCCCGCGAAAGCGGGTATCCAGAAATAATTGAACTGGATTCCCGCTTACAACATGCGGGAATGACTTTTCGGAGCAAAACAGAGATGATAGCTAACTTCAAACAAACAGCAATAAAGGCAGCCCTCGAAGCCGGGGTAATATTAAAAAAACACTTCGGCAGAACGCTTAATATCAGACACAAGGGCGAGATAGACCTTGTCACAGAGGCTGATTTAAAATCCGAACAGAAGATTGTCAGTATTATTAAAAAAGCTTTCCCTGAGCATGATATCCTGGCAGAAGAAAGAGGGCTGCAAGACAATCAGGCAGAATACAAATGGCTTATTGACCCTCTTGACGGCACAACTAACTATGCCCATGGTTTTCCGGTATTTGCTGTCTCAATAGCTCTTGAGAGAAAAGGTGAGATAATCCTTGGGGTAGTATATGATCCGATGAGAGATGAAATATTTACTGCTATAAAGGGAAAGGGCGCCTATTTAAATAATAAGAAGATAAACGTATCAGCTACAAAAAGTCTTTCGGTTTCTCTTCTTGCCACGGGCTTTGCCTATGACGTAAGGGTCTCCCCTGAGAATAATCTTAATCACTTCTCAAATTTCATCCTAAGGTCGCAGGGAATAAGAAGGGCAGGTTCTGCGGCAATTGACCTCTGCTATATTGCTTCTGGCAGGTTTGACGGATACTGGGAGATGAAGCTTAAGCCATGGGATACTGCGGCAGGAAGCTTAATCGTAAAAGAGGCCGGCGGAAGGGTAACAGATTTTCAAGGGCAACCCTTCAGCCATTATTCAAAAGAGATACTTGCAAGCAATGGAAAGATCCACAGGGAGATGATTAAAGTTCTAAGTTATAAGTAATGAATTTTGAATTAAGGAATTCAACACTAAGCATTCAAAACTTCCCTTACTCCATTATTGTAAAATTCCCATCAGCATCTATAAAAATATGAGCATCAAGACAAAGGGCATTAGTAAGGCCCTTCTCTATCAATATATGATAAGCCATCTCAGCCCTGAGACCGCTTGTACACTGAAGCAGCACCTTTTTATCCCTTGGGATCTCTGATACTCTGTCAGCTAATTCATCAACAGGAATATTAATAGCCCCTTTTATATGTCCTGCCTTATACTCATCACGGTCACGTACATCTACAATCACTGTGTCAGGAGGAATGCTTTTTGCAATCTTCTTAAACTCCTCTATAAGAATCGTTCCCGGTTTTGATTTTGGTATGTAACTTATAGCTGTCTTAGCTGCCCCTGTATTTACAGGGTTCCCGGCAGACTGCCACGCCTCAAAACTTACTGGCAAAACCTTCGCCCCTTTGTATCCCCAGCTTATAACCTTTGCTGCAGACTCCATGGCCTTGTCACCATAGAAAACTACAGGGGCAAGCTTTTGCTTGGGAAACATATTCTTTCTGCCTTCAAGCTCATCATATGTTATAGATACCGTGCCTTTTATATGCCCCTTCTCTACGGCATCTTTTGAGCGGGTATCTATAAGAACATGCGGGATATCCTTCTCTATTGAATCCCTAAGCCATTTTGGTGTCACATGGGTATATTCTGTCTGAATCCAGTCCGGGATGCCCCCTATATAAACCTTCACATTTGTATAACCCAATGCCTTTGCCTTAACTGCGGCAAGAGGGCTTGAACAGCCGCCTACGCAATAAAATACCAGCGGCCTCTCTTTCTCTTTTGGAAGTTTGTCTGTATTTTTATCAAATGCTGCAGCCGGTATCACAATTGCTCCGGGGATGTGCCCCTCTTCATATCGCGGCAAAGGCCTTGTATCAACAATAACCAAATCTTTTCGCTCTGCAATTAATTTCTTAAAGTCTTCTTTTGTGAGTTTATCTTCAGGCTTTATGGTCTTAAGGACATCAAACCTTGTAATAGTTGTTGCAAACTTCTCATTCTTTTTAACCGTATAATCGATCCTGAATGCCTTGCCCTTAAGAGCCTCCATCTCATGGATACTGCCTATATTTTTTATAGCAACGCTGTCCTCGTATTTGATTATCTCCTTGTGAGTATTCAAATCAAGCTGAATAATCCTGCCCCGTATAGAAACGCTGTCAAGCACGCCCATAATTACATTTGGCTCAGGCTGATGACAGCCCGCACAGAGGGGATGAAGCGATGGCGTCTGCTGAGAAAAAAGCATCACCGGGATAATGGAATTTATGAGTACAAAGACTGCTATGAAGTATTTCTTAATAATCTTCTATCCTCCTTATGATTTTTATTATATGACATAATTATATCACGCAAATCACTTACTGGAACCTTTGGATACATGAAGCTTGTTCTGCGCATAGGAAAGACCTTTATCAATAACCATAGATACTGCCTCAACCGCTTTCTCTATGCATTCCTTAGCAAGGGGCTGTTCTTCTTTGCTGAAAGGGCTTAAAACATAATCCTCTACACTTTTGGATTGAGGCCGCCCTATCCCAAGTTTAATCCTTATAAAATCTTTTGAGCCTGTCTCTTTAATAATTGACTCTATTCCCCTGTGTCCGCCTGAAGAGCCGCCTCTTTTAATTTTTAGGACACCGGTTTCTAAATCAAGGTCGTCATGTATTACTATGATATTTTCTACATTCATGAACTTATTAAGCATGGCGCTAACAGCAATGCCGCTAAGATTCATAAAGGTAAGCGGCTTTGCAAGAACTACGGCTTTGTCGTTGACTGTGCCTTTGCCGTAGATGTAGTTCTTTGTCTCTTTTTCTATAGGAGTGGAAAATTTGGAGGATATGGCTTCAACTACCATAAAGCCCAAGTTATGCCTTGTCTTTTGGTAGGATCGTCCTGGGTTGCCAAGGCCGACTATAAGCCACATTATAAAAACAAGTAGTTAGTAGTTGGCAGTTAGTAGTTAGGAATCTCTCCTTAACTACTAACTGCCTTTACTATTTCGCTACTTTTTTGATTCCTTTTTAGATTTCTCTTCTTCTCCCGGCTCTTCTTCTTTAGCCTTCTTCTTTACAAGTTCCGGCTCTGCAGTCACTGCCTCAGCAGGCGCTGCAGCTACAGCCTCTTCTACCACAGGGGCAGAGACAGTAAGAATAACAGCCTGAGGGTCTGCCAATATCCGTACTCCTTCTTTTAGTCCAATGTCACTCACGTGCAGGGAGTGACCTATATTCACCCCTTCAGCATCAACATCTATCCTGTCAGGTATCTGCGTAGGAAGGCATTCCACCTGCACCTCCCTTAGGACATGCTGAAGGATTCCTCCCAGCTTAATACCTGCCGGCTCTTTTGTTATATTTATAGGAACCGTGACCTTGATCTTCTTCTCAAGGGATATCTCATTAAAATCAATGTGCAATAACTCCCCTCTTATTGGGTCTACCTGATAGTCTTTAAGAATTGCCCAATGACTGGTTTGGGCATTATTATCCGTGAGCTCCACTGAAAGCAGGGCATGCTCAAGACTGTGAGAAGACATGAGCTTTGCAATATCTCTCTTCTGAAGTTTTATAGGGGTTGAATCGCCTGCTCCGTAAAGCACTGCAGGCAGCAGCCCTTGCCTCCTAAGACTTCTGGCTGCACCCTTTCCGGCCTCCATTCTCTTTTCTGCTTTAACTGTAATCTGTTGCATCTTTTTATCCTCCTGTTAAATTCAATTATAAGTTTTTATATAAAAAGCGAACTAACCGACGACTCCTCGTGTATCCTTTTTATTGCCTCTCCAAGAAGCGGCGACATCGGGAGGACCGTAAGTTTTTTACATTTCTTCTTCTTTTCAGCCATGGGAATTGTACTTGTTACAATTACCTCTTCAAGGGCTGATTTGTTAATCCTCTCAATTGCCGGACCTGAAAGCACTGCATGAGTACAGGCCGCTATTATGCGCTTGGCGCCTTTCTCTTTAATGGCGGATACTGCCTGAGTAATAGTGCCTGCTGTGTCTATCATGTCATCAAGCAGAATAGCATTTTTACCCTTCACATCGCCTATAACATTCATCACTTCTGAAACGTTTGCCCTCTCCCTTCGCTTGTCTATAATAGCCAAGGAAGCGCCAAGCCTCTTGGCAAATGCCCTTGCCCTCTCCACACCGCCTGCATCAGGGGAGACAATAACGGTTTTATTTGAATACTTATTCTTTATATACTCAACAAGAACAGGCGTGGCATAAAGATTGTCTACAGGGATATTGAAAAAACCCTGAATCTGTCCTGCATGCAGATCTATAGTGAGAACCCTGTTTGTCCCTGCCACTGTTATTAAATCAGCCACTAATTTTGCCGAGATAGGGACTCTCGGAAGCACCTTTCTATCTTGCCTGGCATATCCATAATAGGGAATAACCGCAGTAATCCTGCCTGCAGAAGCCCTCTTCAGCGCATCAACCATTAAAAGGAGCTCCATCAGATTATTATTTACAGGGTCGCATGTGGACTGCACTAAAAACACGTCATCGCCTCTTATATTCTCATTTATCTGAACCATAATCTCACCGTCTGCAAAATTAGAGACAGCGGCATCTCCAAGGGGAATCTCCAAATATTCGGCTATCTCCTTTGCCAGCGGCTTATTAGCATTTCCTGAAAATAATTTAATGCCCTGCGGCATGGCGCCTCCTTACCTCTCAATTATCCTTACTGGGGCGGGAGGATTCGAACCTCCAGATGGGAGATCCAAAGTCTCCTGACTTGCCGTTTGTCGACGCCCCAAATTCTTTAATTAGTAAATAGTCGTTAGTGGAATAGTATTTAGTATTTTTGACTATTCACTGTTCCCTATTCACTGTCTCTTTGCTATGTTATTGTCTTAACAACTGTTGTCCAGAAACCCGGAAAGGCAGATGATGCCATCTTCGCCTCTTTTGCTGAGCCAAATACCCCAAATACTGATGAGCCGCTGCCGCTCATCATGGAAAATACCGCTCCCTCTTTGAGCATTCTCTCTTTTATCTCATCAATTACCGGATAGTTTTTCACAACAACTGCCTCAAGATCATTTGAGAGGCTGCCTGCCATAAGGTTCTTTTTTGCAGTACAATCCCTTAGCCTGTTTAGGGCATTAATAGAAAACTTAATATTATCAACTTCTTTACCTTTTTTTGTCAACCTCGCCTTGTTTTTAAATTCAGGGGGTAAATTCCTGTATGCCCAGGCGGTTGATACTTCAAGGGAGGGTTTTATAAGGAGAATATTAAATTTATACTGCCCTGTAACATTAATGGGTGTTATTGTCTCTCCCCTGCCTTCAACCATAGCAAGCGGGCCGTTTAGGAAAAAAGGCACATCAGAGCCTAATTTCTGGGCAAAAGCATGAAGGGCCTGCTTTGAAAGTCTTAGCCGCCATAAATTATTAAGCCCGATGAGCGCTGCCGCAGCATCAGTGCTTCCACCGGCAAGCCCTGCAAAAAGAGGAATATTTTTTTTTAACTCTATAGAGGCGCCCTCTTTAACCCTGCATTCTTCTTTAAGAAGCCTCGCTGCCTTATAGACAAGGTTTTCCTCTGTTGCAATTGCTGGGTCGGTAGTAAGAAGCAGGTCTTTGGACTTGGTAAAAGTCAGGATATCATAAAGCGTAATCTTTTGAATGAGGCTCTTAATTTCATGAAAGCCGTCGCACCGCAAACCAAGCACTTTTAAGTGCCAATTAATCTTTGCAGGGGCCTTTAAAGAAAATGACGAGTGACCCTTCGACAGGCTCAGGGCAGGCTCAGTGACAAGTGAAGGGTCTTTCATCATTTATCCTTGATGTGCTACTTTAACTTCCTGAGTTTCTCTTCAAGTCTCTCTTTAAACCCTTTTTCTTTTTCATTAAGTGTAAGCGCCCGCTCCCATGCCTCTTTGGCCTCTTTTGTCTTACCAAGTTTGATACAGACATCGCCCAGATGTTCAAACAAAACAGCGTCGCCATCCGGCGTAAGTTCTAATGCCTTTTTGATCTCTCTGAAGGCGTCTTCATAAAGCCCTTTTTTAAAATATACCCAGCCAAGGCTGTCGCGGATATGGCCGCTCTCAGGCTTCAATTCTATAGCCCTCTTAATAAGTTCTAATGCCTCATCAAGATTTATCCCCTTATCAGCATAGGAATATCCTAAAAAATTGAGCGCCTCTGCATTATTAGGGTTTATCTTAAGCGTCTTTTTCAGTTGAGCATACATTTCCTCAAACTTCTGCATCCTTTCATATACCACTGCAAGCTGAAAGTTAAGCTCTTCATTATCAGGTATCAGGGTAAGTCCTTTCTTAAGTATATCTTCTGCCTTTGCATAGTCTTCCATCTGCGAATAAGATAGAGATAAATATAAATACCCCTCAGCCTTGCCGGGGTCAAGGCTCAAGACCTTTTCATATACCTTTATCGCCTCTTCAATTTTATTGGCCTTATTATATAAATAGGCAAGCCCAAGCAGTATCGGCATATCTCCGGGCTTTAACTCTGCAAGCGCCTTAAACTGCTCTATCGCCTCCTCATATTTGTTTAACTCGCTGTAGATACTGCCTAAAAGATGCCTTGCCGTAACATTTCCGGTCTCTGCGGAGATAACAAGGTTCAGCTCTTCTATTGCATTCCCATATTCTCTCTGGTCTATATAAATCCGTGCCATTATTAAATGAACTTGAATGTTGTTGGGCTGCTCTTTCGCAATGCCTTCTAAATGTTCCATTGCCTTTTCAGTGGACTTCTGCTTGAGATATATCCTGGCAAGCCTCTCTTTAACCTCTACATTATGGGGATTAATCTCTGCTGCCTTCTCTAAAGTTTGAGCGGCCTTATCCAGCTCCCCCGCGCCTTCATAAACAATGCCAAGAAGCATATAAATAGTTTCTGAAACAACCCCAAGCTCAATAGTCTCTTCAAGCATCTTTACGGCCTCAGTATATTGCTTTTTTTCTACATAAATATTTGCGAGATAATATCGCGCCATTACGTTATTGGGGTCTATGGCAAGCGCGTCCATAAGCGTCTTTATTGCATCATCATATTTCTTATCAACAGCATAGAGGCTTCCAAGGTATATATATGCCATTATATTTTTTGGCGATATCTTTATTATCCTTTCGTATATAGCCCTTGCCTTTTCAAGCTCCTTCTGGCTGTTATAGAGCTCTCCCAAAAGAAAGAGGGCAGGAACATAATCAGGGTTGTCTTTAATCGCCTCCTCTATTATCTTAATGGAATCGGCTATACGCCCAAGCCTTAAGTGCAGGCGGCCTATGTGAGTCTTAAGATACGCAGAGTGGGGGTCTTCTTTTAAGGCGTCTATATAGTGATTTAATGCCCCTTCCCAGTCATGGTTAATCTCCTTTTCAATCCCTAAAATATAATGATAATAGGCGTCCTTGGTAGGCTCGGAGGCCATCACTTTGGCCGGGGCAGCAGCACATGCGCCCATAAGGAAGGACAGGGAGATTAAAACAGCGAGCCTTAGTATTTTCATTAACCAATTATGACATAAAGATTTGCAGATTGACAATCTTACAGCGCTGCTTATATAGTTTGTTCATACATTAACCAAGATGATAAAGAGAGCATTTTCAAACCTTTCATTAAACAAAAAGCTCACCCTTATGATGCTTTTTTTAAGCTTCGTGCTTGTTACTGTTATGTTCTTTCTCTACTATCAGTCAGAAAAGGCGCTTCTGAATGAGCTTGCAAGCCATACTGCTGAATTGTCAAAGGCAATTCAGGTTGGGGTTGAAGAGGTTACAGGCAGCGGCTCAACAGACAAAAGCCGCCTTGCGCAATATCTTAAGCGTCTCAATACAAAGGGCGTAAAAGAGATCTCCATTATCAGCAATACAGATGAAATAGTTGCAAGCACAAATCCGCAGAAAGTGGGAGAAGCAGTCAGCCCCAGAAAGAAAGAGCTGATTATCAAAGCAGAACTTGGCGAGACTGTCTCAAAAGAGGGGAAGGCTTATAATGTCATACTGCCTGTTATCTCAGGCGAAGCGCATTACGGATATATACATCTTAAGATTAATACGGAAGACGTCTCTAAGCTTCTCAGGCACAATCTCCTGAAACGAATCTTCGCCGCTATAGCGGTATTTGCCATAGGCATAGGCATTGCCGTATTTCTTTCATGGCGGTATACAGTGCCAATATATAATATTGTTGACGCCACAAAAAAAGTGGCTGCTGGAGACTTTGAGCAAACCCTTGTTCCGCTTGACAGAGAAGACGAGATAGGCGCGCTCACAAAAAATTTTAATTTCATGGTTCAGAGGCTAAAAGAAAACAAACAGCTTGAAGAGAGGCTCCGCGAGGCAGAGCATCTCTCAGCAGTAGGCCAGCTGTCAAGAAGCATAGCGCATGAAATAAGAAACCCGATGAGCTTTATAAGCCTTGGCATTGATCATCTGAAGGATAAGTACTCGCCTGAAAACGCCAGGCAGGCTCAGGAATTTGCCTCTCTTATATCAAGCATGAAACAGGAGATACACAGGCTTGATAAATTACTGAGCGAGTTTCTTGACTATGGAAGACCGCTAAAGCTTAAAATACAGCCGTGGAATATTGAACATTTGCTAAGCGAGGTTGTTCAGATAATCAGGCCAAAGGCAGAGGCAGACGGAATAAAAATAATAGAAAAATATGATTCTCAGCCCCTGATTATGCTTGACCCTGAACTGATAAAAACCTGTATATTTAATGTTATTACAAACTCCTTTCAGTCCATAGAAGGAAAGGGAACGATTACAATTAAAACAGAGCGGAATAAGGATGACTTTCTGTTGTCAATAAGCGACACAGGGACAGGGCTATCAAAAGAGAATATAGCGCGGGTATTTGAGCCTTTCTTTACTACAAAGAGCAGCGGGCTTGGGCTTGGACTCGCAACAACAAAACGTATTATAGAAGAGCACAGGGGGAAGGTAGATTTCCAAAGCATAGAAGGCAAAGGCACTGAGGTAGTTATAAGCCTGCCGATAAAAGCTTAGGTTGAAGCGGTTTACTAAGACATAACATAACAAAGCCTCATAGTCGTCATTCCGGGCTTGCCTGCCCTCGAAGTCTTTAATCGGGGGACCCGGAATCCAGTGTTTCTTTTAAGATATTTCTGGATTCCCGCCGGAGCCTGCCCTCGAATGTCGTAATCGGGGGCGGGAATGACAAAAATTGTGGCATTATTAACGTAGTCCTTAGTAATTTTAATTAGTTAAAACTAATAAAGCCAATAGAACAAATAAAACTATAGGGGTTTAACAGCTATGTCCGCGGTTCTTATTGTTGATGACGAACCATTACAAAGGGGCATCCTTAAGACAATCCTTTCAGAGGAAGGCTATGAGACATTTGCAGCCTCTTCAGGGGACGAGGCGCTAAGTATTGTAAAATCGTTCTCCCCTCAGGTTGTGCTTACAGACTTAAAAATGGCGGCGATGGACGGCATAGAGCTTATGGAGAGGATAAAAGAGAGCAAGGCAGATATGCCGTCAGTAATTATCATGACAGCCTTTGGGACAGTGGCGTCCGCAGTAGAGGCGATGAAGAAAGGCGCCTTTGATTACCTCTTAAAACCGCTTGATAAGGATGTGGTTGTATTAACAGTAAAGCGTGCGATGGAGAGGATGGAGCTGTTAAAAGAGAATAAGGAGCTTCAAGAGGCGCTGTACGGCAAGTTTAAGATTGATGGGATAATAGGAAAGTCAAAGACGATGGGAGATGCTGTCAATACGGTTAAAAAGGTTTCCCAAAGCCCTGCGACTGTCCTAATCTTAGGAGAAAGCGGAACAGGCAAAGAGCTCATAGCAAAGGCAATTCACTATAACAGCCCCCGCAGCGCCAAATCCTTCACTGCAATAAACTGCGCCGCCATACCTGAGAATTTATTAGAGAGCGAGCTTTTTGGCTATGAGCCGGGCGCATTTACAGGGGCTTTAAACAGGAGAATAGGGCTTTTTGAGGCATCAAACAACGGCACCATATTTCTTGATGAGGTCGGAGACCTCCCGCCAATGACCCAGGCTAAGATACTCCGGGCGCTTCAGGAGAAAGAGATTAGAAGGCTCGGGGGCAAAGAGGCAATAGCCGTGGACGTCCGCATAATAGCAGCGACAAACAAGGATATAGAAAATGAGATGAAGGAGGGCAGATTCAGGGAAGACCTTTACTACAGGCTCAGAGTTGTAACTATTGAACTGCCGCCTTTAAGGGATAGGAGAGAAGATATTGAAGAGCTTGTCGATTATTTTCTTAGAAGATATAACAACGAATTCGGTAAAAGAATTAAAGAAGTGGACAGGACTGCCATAAAGGCGCTTACCGAATATCACTGGCCCGGAAACATAAGACAGCTTGAATCTGTTATAGAGAGGGCGGTGCTTATGTGCGATACTGCTATCATAACAGTAAATGATATAAACAGCGAATTGAGGCTGCCGAGGCTTTCAGACGCCCTTGATATTGATATCCCAAGAGAGGGTTTAAACTTTGAGGATATTGAAAGAGGTCTCCTAAAAAAGGCCATGGCTAAATCTAATAATGTTGCGGCAAAGGCTGCAAGGCTGCTTGGCATGAGCTATAAGACATTCCTCTACAGGTGCGAAAAATTCGGCATCATAACCCCTTCCTCAAATAAGGAACTCTCTCCTTAAATGAGGATTTCTAAGATAGCTTGCCATTTAGCATTAAAACCAAAAATTCTGCAATCCCTTAATTTTTAATTCTTGAGGCTCTTGCAAAAGTCTTTATTCGTCATTCCCGCAGTTTGTAAGCGGGAATCCA
>JACQXF010000079.1 GCA_016208855.1 Nitrospirota bacterium
AGGCGCCCAAACCTTATGGCTTGGATTGCAGAGATTGGATGATATAACTGAAATGTGGAAAGTTTTCATGTCCAAATCTGATCCATCCTCACTACGTTCACCCCCTGTATCCAGACCCTAAATGTGGGTAAGGATAAGTTTACTAAAGGGGGGCAGGGGGGGATTTGATGTCAACTTATTTAATGCCTTTACTATAAAAATTGATATTGAGAGAATAAGACAGGCAGAGTCATCTGAGCCTTTTTTCTCAATGCTTTTTTTGCTTTTTTTTGGTAAACTTTTCCTCAATGGAGAATAAATAAAGGGTTCCTAATTATTTCACGTATTACTTAGAGTGAGGGACTTATATGTTAATGCAGTTAAAGCAGTTGATTATTGTTTTGATAGGGCTGGGCTTGATTTTAAGATTCCTTACCAGACAACAGGCTCTAAGAAAATTAGGAATGGTTTTATTAACGACTGCCTTCTTTCCTTTTATAGTCAGCTTCGGTCAAAACTTCTATTATCAGTTGACTCCTATTCAAAAGGTTGGACTAATTGCATTTCTACTGCCTTTAACTGTTTTCATAATTTTAAGAATCTTATTAGGTAAGGATTTGTTTAATAATATTGCTGGCAATTTTATTTATGATGGGCTGAAGGCTGTAATGATTTTTCCATTTAGGATTATTACAAGATTAATTCGCAGGTTAAATCATTAGATGTGGAGGGTTTATGGGCTTATTAAACTGGGTTTCTAACAAAGTGCTTCAAACGTCATATGATGCATATTTACAAAATCTTAAGCTCTATTATAGTTATCCATTATGAGAAACGTAGTCAGACGGCTAATTAACCATTTGTTTTATCTTTCCTTCTGGCTTTTCCTCGGAGGTGCACTTTTAATCGGAGTGATATACCTCTTATTCTCAAACGTTATAAACTTTTCAGATTCATGGAATGCCGTACATCCTTCATTGCCTGTTGTAAATGACGTTTTTTTTAAGGAAATAATTTCTATTATTAGAAGTATTGAGATCAATTTGGGTTTGGGACGGCATATAAGCAATCTTTTAGGTAACTTTGATTACGGACATGGATATGCTATTGCCCAGTCAATCGGGACATTAATTATAGAAACAATAATGACATGGAGTCTCTGGTTATTTATACAAGCAAGGCATCGTGAGCAGGCAGCGACTGAACAAATATCTGCAATGAGGCAGAGCAGGCAATATGATGATGCAGACCTATTGAATATGGAAATGCAGAATCGTTTAAATAGCAGCGCGGAGAAGAGAAGGTTCCTGTCAATTTTCATAATTTTTGGAAGCTTAACCGTATTAATCTGGTTCTTTGATTTTTACCTTACATACGCTAAGCAAGTTATTGTGAGTAAGGACGCTGAACGTTTTGCTTTACTCGGCCCTTTTGGAACAGTTTTGCTTATGACCATAATAAGCGTAGGCTTTGCCTTTATAACAGAGGAATTGAGACGTGAGATATTACAGGTGGTTGGAGACCTTTCCGAACTTATACTTGGTCCATCGCAAGAACAGCGAGCATTGCCGACAGAACAGACTAAGAAGATAGAGCCAGGGAATGTCCCCACAGAAGGCCCTCCTCCCCCTCCTCTGGATGACGAAATGGTTACAATTCATAGCATAGAAGGTATATTGTACACGCTGCTTATAGAAATCAATGCTCAATGGCAAAGGGGAGAGATAAGTATTGATGGGCAGGTTTATGCTGGTGATGGACGGTTATTGACAGTAACAGAATTATTTCAGGTAATGAACCCACCAGAGGGGATGCCTGTTCAATGCTACTATACTGAAGACGGAATTAATAGTCTTGATAACACCACATATTATATGGATGAAAACAGGGTTGTCATTTTCAATTAGGGAGATATTTAGATATGACAATAAAGCTGAATAAGTTTAAGTTAACGAACTTAGTATGTTGCCTGCTGTTTATCATATCATTGTTTTCTGTAAGAGCGGCTATCGCTGCAAGCCCTGTAATCTCAGAACGTTATATTATAATATTTGATTTATCAGGCACATTTATTAAAGATAACACAAATATCAGAATGTCTCTGGATAAACTGCAGCGATTCAGCGAGGCATTGGAACAGGCAAAAAAAGATGAAATTGCACAGATTGAAAAAGAGGCAAAAGGGCGAAGACAGCCGTTATTTGAAAATACTAAGCGCGTTTCAGAATTGACAATTATAGGCATGGGATTACGATCACGCCCTATATGGAGTGGAAGCGCTGCTAATTTTATGGATTTAAATAACAATGGAGAAATAAGACGTCTTATCCAGAATACCGTTGATGAGTCTGCAAGGACAGGCAATAATAAATGTACTGATATACGAGGGGCATTGGATCTGGGGTTTAGAAGATTAAAAGCTACAAATACTGACAGAGAATTAATTGTACGCGCTGGGATTATTGTATTTTCTGATTTACTTGATGACCCGCCGGACCAGTCAGGAAATTGTAAAAATACTGGCAGCCCTGTTCCGCCTGAGGGCGCAATATGGGATGATTTAACCTCTTTTATAGAAGAAAATCAGGACAGGTTTAACACAACGCCTGCATTTCTACCAAAATTTACATTTATCGCACTTGGCGTAAACGAACAGCCTGACAGGACGGTTGATCCTGTAAGTCTTTGGACGGAACGCCTCCGCTCCATTGAGGATAAGCATGAGCCGTTCTTGTTAGAATTTAGGTCATTTGCAGATGCCATAAATTTCTCTATACTTCCGCCCGAAAGAAGCTCCTTGTCAGACATACAAAACTATCTCAATAATTTCGATCCACTTGAGGGGAAACGAATAGCTAATGATTCTTCAAGAGGTAATCAAAATAACTCCGGCATGCTAAAGACAGGACTGGTCCTAATCCTTGGAATAGCTGGGCTTATCTTCCTGATTATTTTGCTAATAGTAGTTGTAATCATAGTCATAATAGTAATGAAAAAAAGGCGCGCCTCAAGGGCAGGCGCTAATCCAAACAGAGGAGACACATAAGATGGGAGATTTTCTTGAGAAGATAAAGCGGGCATGGACTACGTCAAGTCTTTATAAGAGAAGGGTGTCTATACTTCTTCTCAGTCATGACAGGAATTATACATTGGAGAGGATATGTCAGAATCCTAAGGAAGGGGTTCTGAAGGATGCGCCTTTTTACCATTTATCGGCTGACGGCAAGAAAAAACTGAAGGATAAAGGGAGCTACCTTGCTCAAATTCCAGTAAATGTTAATGAAGAGGTGTTTGCTGAAAACGAGTCTATACTGAAGAAGCTCTGTGATGATACAAAAGAAGCCGGAATCTATATTATTGATGATTTCCTGAAACAACTTGATGACAGAGACGCAGCAGCTATAGGCCATCAGATTTGGATAAATCGTCAGCTCTTTTTTGATCTCTTTGAGAAGACTCTTAGCACTGATTGTGATGCTCAGGTATTTATATTTCTTGAACACTCAGAAAAGAGGGAGCTAATCCCTGATATTGTTGATGCAGAGATTCAGATTATTGAACATCCATATCCGATATATGATGAGGTCAAGGATATTGTAGCTAAGGAACTAATTAATTATAAGGCAAGGGCAACAGTTAAAATTGACAAGGAAGATGAATTTATTACCGCTTTGTCCAGACACTTCTCTGGATTTGCCTACTCAACCATATCATGGATGCTAAGAGACTCACTGATAACTCATGTAACGAACAATAAAATTGATACAAAGACTGCTAAAGGCATAATTAACGAAGTAGCAAATAGAAAAGAAGAGCTTATTAACAAGCAGCTTGGGATGAACATTCTTAAAAGTACAACTTATAAACCAATAGGCGTTGATACGTTCCTTTCATATATAGAAAAGAGGAAAGACAGGATATGTATTCCCGGTCAGGAGCGACTTAAAGGGGTTCTTCTTATCGGACCGCCTGGCACGGGGAAGTCCATGCTTGCAAAATATCTCTCTGCTCATCTGGATAAGCCTGCTGTAGAGGTGCAGCTTTCAAGCCTGATGAGTAAATGGATGGGAGAGACCGAGCAGCTATTCCAGCGTCTTACTAATGTCTTGGACGCCATGGCGCCTGTGATAATTTATATGGACGAAATTGAGAAGATGTTCTCTGACGAAGGGGTTGGTTCAAGCGCCGGCGCCTCTATGGTTAGGGCAACAGGAAGTCTTTTGACATGGATGAATGACACAAACTCCCCAGTTTTTATAGTAGCGACAGCAAATAATATATCAAGAATGGGCGAAATAGGTCTCACCATGACAAGAAGGGGACGTTTTGACGCCCTGTTTTATATCGGTTATCCTGATGAGAATGGACGAAAAGAGCTTTTTAAATTCTATGCGAAAAATAAAAAATTCAATTTAACGGACGCGCAGTATATAACCCTTGCTAAAATGGCGCCGTTCTTTACAGGAGCTGATATCTCTGGTGTTGTACAGGAAGCGAGTACAGAATGCATTGGAGTTACTAATCCAGATTGCTATCAAAACCTTGTAAATGCAATTAACCTGCAGAAAGCCCGTGTAGAAGCTATGCGCGCAATGTACAATGCAAATACCGGCGGGGTAATGAAGAGGCTGGCAATTCCTGCGGGAAATTTTGAAAATGAGAGTTAGCGCCAAATAGATTAGGACAACTTTATAGATTATGAATACATGGTATATTCTTCCAGAATATGTAAACTTAAGACAATTAGGGCATATAATTCCCAGAGATATTGGAATAGTCTCCAGATATAAATACAACAACGTAAACATAATAAGCATAAATCTGCTGCATCTTCATTTATTTTTTACAATTATAGAGAGAAACAAAGAGAAACTAATCAATGGATTATATAAGTTAAAACCGATAGGGGAATTTACATCGCCGCACTTTATGGAAATTTACTGGAGATGCTTTTTTAAGTATTTTCTTGGCAAAAACGGCTATCATTTGGTAAAAAGCAGGGCATGTAATAAACATGGAGGGGGATTTCTTATGGTATTTGAAAGGAGGACTCAAATATGAGCGGAAGTAAATGCAGTCCACCTGTAGAAGTAGGAGGGGGAGCAGGCGGATCCATTGTTGCAATACCGTTGGTGTTGGCAGGACTTGCTGCTGTTGGTATTGCGAAGGGGATACAAAAGGGTTATAAGACTGTAAAAAAAATTAGGGCTGAAACATCAAAGAGTGAGATGAATGCTTGGCTTGCTGATATGAAAATGCCAATGTCATTGGGCGAAAAATTAAAACTCCCTCCAAAGATGAGCGTAGAGGGAATAAATAAAGATGCTGAAATATTTAGCACAGAGATTAACGGTGTAAGGCTTGATAATGTATTCATACAGTTACAAAAAATGGCTAATACGAGTAAAAAAAGCGGTATATGGGTTAATGACTATACAATGGAGAATATCAATAGGGTTGTTGTTATGGGGATGGATAATTCAGACAACAGGATTGCCTTTACAAAAGACCAAGATGGTAAATACCAAGCATTTGGTGCCGTTAACTCTAAGGAAGCCCTCTCAAAAAATATAAACAATATTATGTGCACGTTCTATAAGAACTCGCTCTATTATCAGCTTCATGAGTGGGGGTTGAAAAATGTGCAAATGAAAGCTAATGCTAATTCATATAACTTAATGGCAGATAACAGCGGCATGAGTGTAAAAATTAACAAACAGAATGGCCAGATTCATTTTGAGAACATTCCTGAAAATCTTCAGGCTAAGGTTGAAAAATGGCTTAAGACTTTTACCGGAGAATGCAGGGTTACCCAATCTCCGTTGAAGAGTGCAAAGACAGGAAGAAAACAACGAGGCGCTGTATCTGCATGAGGCGTATTAAGGTTTTATTATCTGATGACGGCAGATTCTATTTAGATGATATTGATGCGGAGCTATATAAAAGACTGCTAAAGGCAGGGGCGTCTTTTGAGGAGGATATAAATATACCAACACTAAATTGTTTTTCAGGGAAAAACTTAAAAAGAAGGCTAAAAGATGCTGCATGGTGGAATGAATATCTTGACTATGCGATCAAGTGGGCAGAGGATTCTTATAATAACTGCTCCCTTTGTCATCTTAAGTGCGGCAAAAATCGTTTCTTACAGACAGGACAATGTAATGCATCGCTTGAAGGGGAATTTTTTGACCTTTTTGTGCATCCAGAAATGAACGGATTAAAGGATGTGCTTCACATTATGATGAAGGGGTGCTCTTTAGATTGTTTTTTCTGCCATAAGGATCAGGAGAGGGATAGAGAATCCGGACTTCATATGCCCACTGTAAGACATAAAGAGGTTGTAGCAATAATTAAAAAAGGTAATTTCAACTCAGCGGCATTTTCAGGGGGGAATCCTGACGAAAACATACTCTCTATATTGAGGCTGCTAAAAGAGGTCGGGCCATTTAAATGGCCTATCATTTGGGAGACACATGGCTGTATAGATACAAGTGTGTTTTCAATGCTTTTGCCGATAGTAGATCTTTTTCTTGTCACTGTAAAGTTCGGAAGTGATGAATGCGCCTGTAAATATGGCGGAGTGGCTCACTATAGGGATTGTGTTTCCAAGACGTTGCTCTTTCTAAAGAGTAAGAAGGCAGACTTCTTTCTTCGTATTTCAAGAATTCCAGAGCATGAGGAGTGCTGCTACTTGAAGGCAAAAGAAATGATTGATAAACTTGGTATCAGAGATTACAGTATTATTAATATTTATCCTGAGTTTAATTTGTCTTATCGAGAAGTATAAGAATTATTTAAAGGGTATATGTTGTCGCAGCCAGCAAAAAAGGAAGTAAAACATTTTTTTCTATACAGAATTTCTGGCTAAGATATTTTAAGGAATGTGGAGCAAGTTTTGAGAAAGAAAATTATGGAAGCGCTTTAATACGGTTCGATGAATAATGGAAATGAGACAATTGTTTATCAAGAACGGCCTTCGTGGTTATATTATTATTTGTTGTATATCCTGGGGATTATTTTATTCGCTGTTTCAGCAAATATAGGAAGACTTGACGGAGGTTTTTTTGTTTTACTTATTGTTGTAGGCTTGGCGGCTGTATTCAGGTTCAGATATTTGTTTACTATTACAAATGACAGAATTATCATGAGAGAAGGATTGATTGCAAGAAATACAAATGAAATGAAGGTAAGGCATATAAGAAGTATGCACGTTAAACAAAATCCTATTGAAAGAATACTTGGAATTGGGACACTGACTGTTATATCAGCAGCAGATGGTGAAGCAGCAGTGGTTTTCAAAGGGATAAACGATCCTCAAATGGTGAAAGAAACCATTTACAAAATGATAGACCGATAATAATGGGAAAAATTGCAGAATATAGAAAATACTGGCAGATAAAGGAGGCTGAGGAAGCAGCAGCCGGAGAAGTCCTCCGTACAAAAGCCTTTAACACAGCAAAACTATTAACAGATATTCTTGTAAAAGAATTCGGGGTAAAACGAGTGATACTGTTTGGTTCTGCCCTTCAAAAGCACGGATTTGATCGTGACTCGGATATAGACCTGGCTGTAGAAGGACTTGAAAAAAGATTTTATTTCAGGGCCCTCGCACGGCTTATGATGGAGAGTCCCTTTGAAGTGGATCTGAAACCTATAGAAAGTGTAAAAACATTACTTAAAGACAGGATAAAGAAGGGAGTTGTTTTGTATGAGAAAAGAAATGCTTCCTGATCTTATTGCAGAACTACAAGATGAGCTTGAGCTTTTAGGGCATCTTGCAGCAGATATTGAAGATGTGAACAAATGCAAACCTAAATCTCAGAGGGCTAAAGCTGTTTATGAAGAAAGCCTTGCGCTTAAATTACACAATTTTTATACAGGATGTGAACGGATATTCCAGAAGATTGCCGACGACATTAATGGCGGGGTACCAAGCTCTTTTGATTGGCATAAAAGGCTCCTGAAGAGCATGTCGCTCGAAATAGAAAATATAAGACCTGCTGTAATCTCGAAATCCACCCTCCGAATGCTTGAAGATTTTCTGGCATTCAGACACGTTATACGAAACATTTATGGGTTTGAGATAGATACTGAACGCCTGCAAGCGCTCATCAATAATATGCAAGGGGCGTATCTGATGTTTAAAAAAGACATTGATAAATTTATTGTTTTCTTAAGAAAGATGATGGGGTGAAGTGGATATTGAATTAATTGGATGTATGGAGAAATGGGATGTCGCATAACAATTACATCTTTTCCCTCGGCGGATATGACGTTGAGATGGTTGAAATCAAGAATATCCTTGAATCAAAAGGGCTGAGATTTTACGACAAAAATCTCTCATGGAGTAATGCTTCTTTATCTGCATACAAAGATGAGATTGGCAAAATCCCCTCTGATGCGATTCCGATTTTTATTGAACTCAAGCTTGATTGTCCTTATCCTGAGAGGTCGATAATTATTGACCACCATGATGAAAAAGCGGGTAAGCGCCAAAAAACATCCATTGAACAGGTAGCCGAGTTACTCAAAATAGAATTAAACAGGAAGCAGCAGCTAATCAGTGCCAATGACAGAGGACACATCAGAGCAATGAAAAAAATGTGCGCTACTGATGTGGAAATAGCTGAAATCAGGGCATTGGACAGAAAGGCTCAAGGCGTTACAGATCAAGATGAGAAGTTTGCAGAGGAGTCAATTAAAAAGTGTCTTGAAGAGGTAGCCGATAACGCTGTAATAGTGAACAGTTCAACCAACAAAACATCTGCTGTTTTCGACCGCCTGTACGATAAATACAAACACATCTTTATTTTTACCCTTGATGGTGAGATGAATTATTCGGGAACTGGAGAGGTTGTTAATCGGTTAGCTGATGAGTATAAAAAAAAGCAGGAGAAAGACACCTCAATAGAATTCTGGTTCGGCGGGAATCTGCCTGATTACGGTTTTTTTGGAACAAAGACGCATCTTGGTAAAGAGGAGATAAAAGAGATGGTCAAAATTAATGACAAAAAGATCATCTCCCAGCATATCTTCATGTTCCCGTTCAGGATAACCCCTAAAACCATAAATGGGAACTCATCTCCCGTCATTCCAGCTTGTCTGGAATCTTTCTCTAAAAATAAAAAGAAGAAATCGTCTGCTGATGTAAATATGTGCGAGGTTATTCAATCAGTTGAAGCTGGAGGATGGCATTATAAGCCATACACAGTAGACACCGCTGCACATTACAGCGAGTATTACTATTTCTATGAATATGTTCAAAAGGCGATATTTGACCAAAGAGATATTGATGAAATTAAAGATTTTTTTAAGCAAGATAAAAATCCAGACGTCATCTCGTATTACTTTGAACGCCCTGTAGCTAATGATTCTATAATGAGGATTCACATTAAAAGAGATGATAATGGGAAGCAGATATGCTTTCATTATGATTTAACAATCCAACATATTTCATTAAGGCTTTTCTCTACAGACATCGGTATACTTACAATTGAACTCTATAATCACGAACATCCATCATTTCAAGACGTTCTCTATATTAATGAATACGGCAGGAGGATTTATCCTCAATTCCTTCCTGATGATCGTGATATAAATATAGTTAAGGATAGCTTTCTTGCTGACGAAATAGTGTTTAAACTTGGTGAGATTGATTCTGTTGAGGATTTTTGCCCACCTAAAAAATACTTAGAAGGGAAATCTGAAAGGAAATTGGTTGTAGCAGACTATATCACAAAACTACTGGGTGATAACTTCACAACAAGATATAACTTTATCCCTATTATTGATGATAGGATGTTTAATGTATGCTGGTATGCTAATGCTGAACTTATTAAGGAATTGCAAAGGGAAGAATGCTTTACTGGCAAATATAAATATGAAACCTCTGATGAATGGTATAGCCTTGTCTTTATAGATAACTCTGTCAAGAGTGTTTCAGCAGGCGGCAGGATGAAGCAGGACTTGATAAAACAGTTTACATATTCCAGATGGATTCACAAAGGAACTCTTTTCGGCATCACACGCTACAGCTTGATGTGTTTAACCAACTCTACATTTGATTTTTTACGACATCACATGGAAAGGATATATTACCAGATGGCGATAATCCTCCTTGCTCAGAGGGCATCAATACTGAAATTTTCTGATGATGTCTCAGAAATCAGCGGCAAAATAGAGGGCATGAAAGGCAAGGATAAACAAAAAGAGGTTGAAAAGATTGCAGATGATGTCAGAAAACTCCACTCTTCTTTTATCCGCTTTGTAAACAGACTATGGTTTACTGAGGTAACCCCGCAAGAGCAGGGGATTGAGATGTATAATATGGCTGTTAAGAATATGGGGTTAAAAGAGCAATTGGATGAACTCCGGCATGAGATAAAGGAGTTGTATGAATTTGTAGATATGCAGTATGAGAAGATAAAGGCAGAGGATGACAGAAGAATAAACAAGACACTTTCAAGATTGAATTGGCTCGTTGTTATCTTTCTGCCAATAACGATTGTTTCGGGTTTACTTGGGATGAATATTTACACAACAAATGAAATCCCGGATATTATAAGCGTTCTTAATGAATTTTTTAATGTAGATATACATTATCAGAGGCTTTTTATTTTGATTGCCCCCACACTACTTATCTATTTGCTCATTTTTGCTTGGTTCTTATGTCAAAAAATATATATTAAAATCAAAGAAAGGGTAACTGCTGTAAAATTAAACTAATGGATATTCAAAGAGTCAAAAATTACTGGGTAGTAGAGGCAGAAGATGCCCTGCGAGTGATGCATCATTTATACGAGAAGGATGACTACTCGTATGCCCTGTTTTTTGGTCATCTTGCGATAGAAAAAATCCTGAAAGCCCTTTATGTTATTCGGAACAAGGAACATGCTCCTTACAGCCATAATCTTGAACGCTTGGCTGCGCTTTCCGGCATTGAATTAACTGACGATATAAGCAGCCAGCTTGAGAAAATTTCCCGTTATAATATTGAATCCAGATATCCTGATGATAAGCGAGAATTCAGAAAGCTATGTACAGAGGAGTTTACCAAAAATGAACTATCACAAATAGAGGAGATTTTTAAATGGCTAAGGTCAATGCTGATGTAATGGATAAGGCGCGTCAATTTCTTCTTGTGCTGAAAGAGCAGGGCATTAATATTATAGCAGCCTATCTTTTTGGCTCTTATGCGAAAGGAAATCCCCATAAATGGAGCGATATTGATATAGCTGTAGTGTCGCCTGATTTTTCATTAAGCAGATTTGAGAACAGCCTGTTTCTTATGAAGATTGCATCAAAAATTGATGTGTCTATTGAGCCGGTTGCATATAATCCTGAATCTTTCATTGACGAAGACCCGCTTGTATGGGAGATAAAAAAATCAGGCATACCATTGGAGATTAAACATGGAATTAATCGTTAAACTCAAACAACACACGCCGATAATCCACTTTCAGTGGGACCAGAAAGGCGCGACCCTGCGAGCTACGGAACTGAAGCCGAATCCTATTTGGAAAGAAGTTAACAAATAATATGAAAGGTGAGGATATGGAGAACTATTATCTACGTGTTGAAGCCGTAAATTTTACTTATTTTATCTACGATACTGATAAGATTCAGCCAATGCGCGGCGGGAGCTACCTGCTGCTTGAAAGTGTTGCCAGTCTCGCTGGACAGAAGATTAACGGAATTGAGTTGAAGAAAATAATGGCGGGGGCGAGCATTGGCTTATTTTCTTTTAAGATTGCAGATGGTAACAAGGCTGGAGATATTGTCGCAGGAGTGAGAAAAATATTAAGTGACAAGACTGGGGGGCACGCCACATTTGTAGTTGATGTGCTTAAGTCAATTAACAATTTTGAACGTGACAATGAGACCATTACGGCTATGAATAGATGGCAGCAGTTTCAGCAGCCAACCCTTGTGCTTCCCCAAAAAGAAGCTGAAAATAAGTGTTCTTATGACGGGGTAAGGCCGGGGGAGACATCCGTTCCTACTGCTGAAGGGGTTAAAGAGGTTTCATCCTCTGTTAAATTTAGGATGGATGAGGGAAAAAAAGAATTAAAAAAAAGGATATATCAACGAATACTTAAAGACGGTGAATTCAAAGAAGAATTTACTGACGACCTTGGAGCGCTTTCGTGCATCTCTGACAAAGGGAATCTAAACAACAAGATGGCTTTTATTTATTTTGACGGAAATAAATTCTCAAAGATTAGAGCCAATAAATGCACAAAGGAGGAAACACTCGCAGCCTTTAGCGAACGTGTGGAGGAGCGCCGAAAAGAGTTTCTCTGCGAGCTTATCAAAAAGGCACAGGCAGAGCCTGATTTTAAAAACAACGACGCTATACGACTTGAAACGCTCCTATGGGGCGGGGATGAGTTTGAGATTGTGGTGCCTGCATGGAAGGGTTGGGATGTTTTGCGGTTGTTTTACAAGTGCATGAGCAATGCAGAATTTGACGGTGTTAATTTGACCCATGCGGGAGGCGTTATCTTCAGTAATCACAAGGCGCCGATCCGTCAGATCAGGAATATGGCTCGTAAGCTTGCGGATATGGCAAAGGATAAACTTCCCCCGGATTTTAAAAGCCTTAATCATAATAAACACGATATTGCTCTCTACATTATCATGGAGTCTTTCGATACGGTTGGACCGGATGTCAAGGATTTTGTAAGGCGATATTATGGGGACGGCTGTTATGACGATTTTTATTTGACCTCTGACCGAATGGATAATATAAATGAAGCATTATCCCTTATGAAGAAAAACGGCTTCCCCCGCAATAAGATATTTGAGATTATACGCATTATAAAGGGCAATCTACCTCAACAGAACGACAAGATTGATACTGTGCTTATAAAGGCTCTTTCTGAAGTTGAGGAGCAAGATAAGGTTTGTGCTGCAATTGAAAAAGTAATAGAAGGTAATTATCATCGCTGGCTTATGATTGCCGATCTATGGGACTATGCAGGGAGGGAACATGCTTAAAAAGGCGACTATTAATATAACTCTGGGTATTCAGGGACCGATTCTCTGCAAGGCAACAGCTCCTTCTTCATGGGGAATAGACGCAACTTTTGATCGCGACTACAAGGGCATTCCATATATAGACCGCAGTCATATCAAGGGCAAACTTAAAGAAGCCCTCAAGGAGCTTGGAACTGATGAAGCTAACCTTTATAGATGGCTTGGTGAAGAGCACAGTGACGGCGGTATGCTTATAATCTCTGATTTTTATTGTGTAGATAGCCCTACTGCTGTCCGCTATGACAATAGGCTCACGCGTACAAAGAGAGACAGGGTGCGTGGCGTTGTTGATGACACAGCGCTTCTTTCAATGGAAAATGCGTTCCCATTGAAAAATATGCCTTACAACTGGAATGGCTGCATAGAGTTTATCGCTGATGATAATAGCATACAAGGTATTTACACGGAGATTGTAGCTGGTCTTAAATGGATTACTGCCGTTGGCGCTGAAAAAACAGTGGGTTTTGGGAAAATAGTGAGTGTAGAATCAGAAGAACCGAAGATAGAAGACTTGAGCTTTCCTGATCCTTTGCCGACAGCAAATCCGCCTGAGGAATGGTTTACTGTAACTATAGAGGCTGAAGATCCTCTCTTGATTGGCGGGGTTCAAAGGGCTGCAAATTACCGTGAGTCGGAAAGCATCATTCCAGGCGGCATGATAAAAGGTGCCCTTGCTGCAACACTCAATAGGCTCTGTGGCGTTGATAAAGTATCAACCTCTATAAATAAAGAAAATACTAAGGTGTCAGAGCACTACAAGGCTCTGTCAGAACACTTTTCCAAAATACGATTTACCCATGCGTTTCCGACAACAGGCGACACAAGGCCGGTTGTTATCCCGTATTCGGCGGTTGCTGAGGGCAATAACTTTTATGATGTGGCTCTTAATGAAGGTGTTAAGCTTGTCAACGACAAGGCTCCAGTCTTTCAAACAGACTGGAAGAATTATCCCGACAATTTTGGATGGGCAATCCCGCGTTGTATAGCAAAAACACGGACCGGCATTGACGGAAACCTTCGCAGGGCGGAAGACAACATGATGTTTACCTATCAATATGTCTGTCCTGTTGACAGCAAAAACAACAAGATAATATGGTATGGGCTTGTCCATCTGCCAAATGATGACAGAGGCGCACTTCACACTGAACTTATAGATGCAGTGCAAAGGATTACCCGAATGGGCAAGAGAAGAAGCAAGGTCAAGGTGTCCATAACGCCGGGCAAATGTGGACATGCACAGATAGAAAATGGCGCTATTGCCAAAGATAGTGTCGTTATTGTCTCATTACAATCAGATGCTCTTATGGTAAATCCTTATGATATGCTGAAAAAGCAACAGACCGCAAAAGAACTGCATAAGCTGTATTGGGGAATTGCATCCGGTAATTCTATGGAGATGGTTAGATTCTTTGCACATCAAAAACTTCTTGGAGGTTATATAGTGCGGAAGCATGGCGGCAAATACTATCCATTTTCTCTTACCGGAGCCGGAAGCGTGTTTGTGCTGAAAGTTTCTAATGAAAATACTGCAAAGGGAAAAATAGATGAATGGAAAACCAATGGGCTTCTATTGCCTGAGTGGGCAAAAACAACATATAAAAAACACGGCAAAGAGTTATGGGAAACTTGCCCCTTTGTCCAAGAAAACGGTTATGGTGAGGTTATGGTAAATCTCAAATGGCATTTTGCCAATCGCATTGACAATGCAGGAGGTGCAAAATGAGCGGGATGCTTAAGGGCGGAACTTTTACAAACCGCTATGTGTTCAAGGCTCAGATAACTGCCTTATCTCCTTTACATATAGGTTCTGGAGAGATGATAGAAAGGACGGGATTGGAGGATGATAAAAATAAACTGCTCCAAATTTCTGGTGTTATTGTTGACGGAGGAAATCAGCCTAAGCCATACATCCCCGGCAGCAGTCTGCGAGGGGTAATGCGCGATTGGCTGAGGGATGTATGGGGAGAGACAGATAGGGAACATGATGAATTAAAAGAAAAGATTAATCCGCTAATTGAGAATGCTAAAAAGAAGAATGCCAAGCCTGAAGAAATTTCAAAAGAGATTGCCGGTATTATCACAACAAACGAGCAGCGTTTGGAACTCCTCTTCGGCTCTGCCTTTGCCGAAGGCAAAATAGAGGTCTGGGACGCTCCCTGCGCATCTCATGTTAATACGCCAACTAACAATACGTGGAGCGGCTGGAAGAAAGACTGCCTGACTTATGTTGCAAAATCAGTAGCGATTAACCCTAAGACAGGGACCGCCGAGGATAAGAAGCTTTATAATTTTGAGCTTGTCCCGGAAGGGGCATGTTTTGGTATCACATTGACCGGACAAAACCTGAGCGATAAAGATGTGGCTCTCATTTTACACGCATTAGACGGCTTTGAACATTTTACATCACCGCTTGCCCTCGGCTCAATGACGAAACGCGGCTTTGGGAGATTCTCTCTTTGTAACCTTACGGTGTACCGTCTGGTAAAAAATGAAAAGAGGGATGACATTAAAACATGGAAGGAATTCTGTGCAAAGGATAATCTTGCCGGATACGATAGTATTTGCAGGGAAACATTTAAAATAAAAGACAAGTCTGAAATTGAACGGCTCAAAAACCTTATTATATGCCCGGCATCAACCTCTGTGCATTTAAGAACAGACTGGACATTGAATCTTGAAACACCTCTTGTAGTGAGAAGCGGGAGCAGTTTTGCATGGGAAAATGCAGCCGAGAAGAAGACAAGAAATTACAAGATGAAATACATGTGGGGCCATAAAGCAAATAAGCAGAATGACGAGCATGACATAGGAGATATCTATTTCAGTATCAGAATTGAAGGCGACAAGGCGGTGCCATACTACCACATCCCGTCAAGCAGTATTCGCGGCTCTTTGAGGGAATGGACGATTAAACATCTCCTGCCAGAGGATTGGTGGGATATTGAAAAGGGACTCAAAAAACATGCTGAAAAGAATGACGATTCCTACAAGTCCTTGCCGCGATACCTTGATGATATACTTTTACTTTTTGGCTTTGTAGTAAAAACCTGCGATAAAAAATTAGATGAGAAATATACCTGCGCCGGTCGGCTCATCATAGAAGTGTCACCGCTTGTAGGAAACTATCCACAACCTGATGTGGATGGGACATGGAATAATAATATTAACAATCCGAATAATTACGGACCCACAAATGCTAAACGGCATATCAAAACCCGCAATCCCCTTGACCGCATTACCAATGCGGCTAAAGAAAAAGGGTTGCACAGCGGTCTTGAATTTTCAAAAGGTCAGTCCTTCACGGTTAGGCTTACTGTTGAAAATCCAACTGATTTTGATAGAGAACTTATTGACTGGTGGTGCAACGAGATAAATACGGGCATGATCCGCTTCGGTGGTCTTTCAAGTATTGGACGGGGCAGAGTAACTGCTCAGGAGGTACAAGATGTCAAGTAAAAGAAAAACCATTTCAAGCTTAGCTGATTTGGAAAAGATTGTGGATAAGACAAAACTCAAACCTGCTGCAACGGTGCAGGAACCTTCAGCAACACAGAGTACACAAAAAAAAATGACGCAGGCAGAATATGATACCTTGCTTGCTAATGAAACTGAAGTAAATCCTCCTCATAACCCGAATCCCTTTGACTTTGTATTTTTTACAGAGGCGGGGCCAAAGACTTATTCGTTGGATGACCTTAATAAAAAATATGGCGGCTTGCAGAGCGGCTATATAGAGGTTAAGCTGACGGCGAAAACGCCAGTGCATATTGTAGGCAGACAGGATCCTGTAAATAATAGGGCAGGCAAAAAAATACTCAAAAGCCACTTTTACATGCAGGACGATCAACCTTGTATCCCCGGATCAAGCATAAGGGGAATGCTCAGGTCTTTTATAGAGGCAGTAACCAACGGCTGGGTCTCGCAGGCAAAAGACACTATATATGGGAAGGAACCTGTTAGAGATAAAAACACTCGGCATATAGAGTTTTCCTCGTGGGATAAGGAACCTCATAACCATAAATGTCTAAATAGCCCCACAGGAGTGAATCATACAGCATCACCTGCAATTCCTATTGCATTCGAACCATTACTGACTGGTGATAGGATGGATATTGCAACTTATCTTTTTGGGTATCTAGATAGCTCTAAAGATAAAGAAAAGACTTCAGCACGGGCAGGAAAGGTAATTATAGAAGATGCCTATTTTGAGAGTAGTTATTTAAATGATTATAAAATGGTCGATATTGAAGGAGATGCCATCATGGGCGGTCCAAGGCCGAGGGCAAACTGGTGGTATATGAGACCTCAAGAGGTGTGGGACAGGTCAATAAGGAGACCTAATGGAACGCATCTTACAAATGTTGCTCATATTGTTGGAGATAAATTCTGGGGCAGAAAATTCTATTATCATCAGGAACCGCAAAAATGTATTGAATTTTATATGGATTATCAAAAATGGTGGCCTGAACTTGATCTTTCCAGATTTTCAGAAGACCAGTTTCAACATCCAGTTACCGTAGAGGCTTTATATTTAGCTATCAGATCCAATAAGGTCAAGTTAATCAACGGCAATTATTTGAATGCACTTAATTCTTTATTGAATCGGGAATCATTATATACCGAGATGGCAAACGATATTATAAATCTGCCACATCGAGGCAGGCTGAATAAATTAAAAAAAAGCTATGATAAATCTATCCACGATAATAGGACTTCTAGTACAATAATGGCCAATTTAATTAAACTTAACAGGTGCTTGCTCGAATTAGCTTTCCCTGCCCAATGCCCGAAAGCTACATATTGGTATTATATATCTTGTCTTAAAGCAGAACAACCGGTCTCTTTCCGTATCTATTTCGACCGAGTTCCGGCACAGCTTATTCAACTCATCTGCACTTGCCTATGTATGCCGACTGAAAGCAAAATGAGACACAAATTGGGTTACGGCAAGGCATTCGGCTATGGCTCTGTAGAGTTCTCTATAAATTCAGCGATGCTCCGCGCTGAAAAAACTGGAGAATGGCCTGACTCGCTTAGTATTACAGGCAAGGATGCCTTAATAAACGCATGGTCAGATAATGAGATTAAGCCATTTATTGATAATCCGTCATTAGAAAAATTTGCAAGAATACTCACATGGGATGTCAATGATAATAGCAGCATCATCTTCACCTATCCGCCGTATAGCAGGCAAAATTTTCAACAAGTGATACAAAAAAATGAGTTTTGCACTGCAACATTGCCTCTTGCAAGTCCCAAAAATACTGTGGACGACACTAAGGCGATCGATGTTGCAAAGGCATTATGGGATAAGAAAAAGCCAATCCACTTTCTACTGTATCAAGCAAGGGCAAAGGGATACGATAAAATTAAAATAAGGAAGCCATAATAACAGGAAATGCTGCATTGGAAATATCGGGCTTTATCTCAAAATCGCCCATGCATTGCATGGCAAGGCAAAAAACTTGATTTATCGTTCACCCATAACGGGAGATGTGGTTATCTTTGACCACAGCCCGGATTAGGCTATAATAAATTATGAGTTAGAGGAACAGGAAATATTGTAGTGTAATAATACAATGGACAGCAGGATATGGATATAAAGGTGACAGATAAGATAATAGAGGACTTTCTGAGGATAATTGCGCCATTGCAGGAAGATATTGAGCAGATGTATCTCTTCGGCTCACGATGCCGTGAGAACTGGCGTCCGGATTCGGATTATGATATTTTAGTTGTCCTCAAGGACAAAAACAGAACCCTTGTGAATAAGCTCTATGACGCAGTGATGGATATATTGCTTAGCGAGGGCAGACTTATATCGCTTAAGATATTTACAAATTCGGAATTCAATCGTCTGAAGTCAATCCAGACGCCGTTCATGAAAAATATTTTAAAGGAGGGGATAAAGATTGGACCCTGTAACGAAGTCTCTCATTGATGGATATATGCAGAAGGCTCAAAATAAATTGGAAGTGGCTGAACGGCTTTTCAAATCAGGAGATTATGAGGATGCGGTTTCAAGGGCTTATTATGCAGTCTTCCATGCAACTCAGGCTCTGCTTTTAACTGAAGGACAACATGCAGAAACCCATAAAGGCATTGTTTCGCTCTTCGGACTCCTCTTTGTGAAGACAGGAAAATTTGACAGAAACCTTGGGAAATATCTTGCAAATCTAAAGGATGACAGAGAAAGCGGTGATTATGAAGTCTTTTCGTATATTGATAAAGAAACTGCTGAGACAGCCTTACATGAGGCAAAGGAATTTTTAAAAGAAGCAAAAATCTATCTGGACAAGTTAGGGGGATAAGTAGCGATCTTTGACCACATCCCTTATTATTAAGGATCTCATAATTATGACAACATTGATTATAAAATCCCTCCTGACCTCCCTTTGCTAAAGGGAGGTCAGGGGAGATTTTCTGATTATAAAGGTAAATTCAGTTGTGAGACCCTTTTAAAACTATGCACTATCAATCTGATATTAATTCAAAAGAAGATTACCTAAAGCAATTCCTTACAGGGTTCAGTATCCTGAATATTGAATTTATTTTGACTCCGCGCAGTAAAATAAATTTCGGCATTGATGAGATGAAGGGGGACAGGTGGAGGGGCGCACTTGGAAGGGCATTGAAAAAGCAGGCATGTGAGAAGAGTATTAATGATAACTGCATCCATTGCGGGCTGAACAAAGGCTGTTTCTTCTTTCAATGCTTTGAGGCAGACATAACTCACCCGTATGTTATACGCCCTGAGCTTGATTCAAAAAAGGTTTACGAAGTAGATGACGAAATACGCCTGAGTTTAATCCTCATAGGTGAAACTATACAGCACACATATAACGTATATAGGTTTGTTAACGCCATAGAGTACATCGGTAGAGGCGGAATAGGGCAAGGAAGGGGAAAATTCAATATTAAGGATTTGGTTGCAAAGCCATCCTTTGACTTTACAGAAATATTAAACAGCAAAGTGAATCATGCAGAAGGTTTAATAATAGAATTACTTACCCCTCTGAAAATAAAAGAGACTGGAAAGGGAATCCACTATTCAAATCTTTCCTTTGAGACGTTTTTCAAACTCCTGTTAAAAAGGATTATTAATCTGAATAATATTTACTGCGGGGGATTGGAACTTGATAGAAAGACAATAAAGATGGAAAGCAATCAACTTCAATTACTTGCTAAATCTATAAAGACCGAATCATATACCGGATGGAAAGACTATCAGCGGTTTTCCTCAAGGCAGAACATATCAATGAAGATCGGAGGATTAATAGGGCTTATTAAATTATCAGGGGACTTAAGTCCTTTTTATCCGTATCTCAAGATAGGTGAGGTTATAGGGGTCGGGCAAAATACAACAAGCGGGTTCGGAAGATATAAAATAATGCCTATGTGAGTGGATATGGGTCTCTTTGAAGAAATATGTTCTTTTAATACTCTCCTCTTGGCCTTTGACAGGGTTGAAGAAAACGGGGGCTCTCCCGGAATTGATAATGTAACCATTGAGGAATTCTCCATTGATCTTAAAACCCGACTTCTTGAATTAAGGAAACAACTGCTTGATGGAACATACTCTTCGTCTCCATTGCGCAAAGTGGGCATTCAAAAACCTGATGGTAAAATCAGATGGCTTTCTATCCCAACGGTTAAAGACAGAACCATACAGACATCAGCCGCAATGATCCTTTCCCCGATTCTTGATGCCGAGTTTGAAGAATGCAGTTTTGCTTACAGAAAAAACAAGTCTGTACAGAAGGCGGTGCACAAGGTTATTGACCTCAGAGATAAAGGCTATACATGGGTAGTTGACGCCGATATTCGTTCATTCTTTGATGAAATCAATCACGCCCTCCTCATAGAAGAAATCAGGAAATATATAAAAGAAGACAGGGTTATAGAGTTGATAAAAAAGTGGCTTGATGCAGATGTTGTTTATAAAGGCGAAAAAACAAGGTTAACAAAAGGCCTACCGCAGGGTTCTCCGATATCCCCTCTGCTTTCCAACCTTTACCTCGACTCTTTTGATGAGGCATTGATGGAGGAAAAATTCAGGCATGTCCGTTTTGCCGATGATTTTGTAATACTCTGCAAGGACAAACCTGATGCAGAGGATGCGCTCGAACTTACAGAGGATGTGCTCAAAAAGCTAAAACTGCAACTGAACGCGGAAGAGACGCGTATTGTTCATTTCAATCAGGGCTTCAGATACCTCGGCATGGACTTTTTAAGGTCTATGGTATATCGTCCTATTTATGAAGATAAATCAGATTCAGAACAGGAAACAGCCCTCAATGACGTCTCAAATGACAAGGAAAGATTGCGCAGAACAAAGCCTGAAATAACCTCTAAACCTGCTGATACCGTCCGGAAGAAAAAGCGCCATATGAATAATGCTGAACAAACAACATCCGAATTGCCTGATACCGTTATGGCAATGGCATTAAAAAAAGCGATGGAAGGAGCCGAAAGAGAGGATTTTGATTTTCTCCTTGAAGAAAAGATTGAGATAGAACCTACGGCGTATAGTGATCCCTTTTTACGAACACTTTATCTCCTTGAGCAGGGTGCGGTTTTGAGGAAAGAAGATGAAAGATTTGTAATCACGAAGGATGACAGAGCAATAAAAGAAATCCCGCTTATAAAGGTTGACCAGATACTCATATTCGGCAATATTCAGATTACAACCCAGGCAATGAAATTTTGCCTGGAAGAAGACGTCCCGATTATTCTCCTGTCAAGCAGCGGGAAATATTTCGGCACAGTAGAGTCTTTTAAGAGCGTAACAATTGCCCTGCATAAAAAACAGTTTGAAAGGAATGACGACAGAAAATTTGCCTTGAATATTGGCAGGACTATAGTAAGAGCAAAAATCAATAACTCAAAGGTCCTGATCCAGCGATATGCAAGGAAGAGAAAAAGTCTCAATCTTGAATCAGAGATCCATGCTATCAATCTCTTGGTTGACAGGCTGCCTTCTATAAGCAACCACGAAGAATTAATGGGGATTGAAGGCGCTGCCTCTTCAAGATATTTTTCAGCGTTCAGGGCTTTAATTGGCGAGGAATGGGATTTTACGAAGAGGAAGAAAAACCCGCCTCCCGATCCGGTTAACAGCCTGCTGAGTTATGGATATACACTCCTTTTTTACAACGTCTATGCGATGATAAGAATGCACGGACTTCATCCTTATGTAGGCTTGCTGCATAGCATAAGGGAAGGACATCCAGCCCTCGTTTCCGACATGATGGAAGAGTTCAGGGCGCCTATTGTGGATGCGGTCGTTATAAATCTGATTACAAGGCGGAGTCTTAAAAAAGAGGATTTTATAATTCCGGAGGATGAACGTTCCTTATGCCTTTTAAGAGATAACACGAGAAAGATATTTATAAAGGCCTTTGAAGGGAAGATGAACAGTTCTATAGCTCATGAAGCAACAGGGTATCAAGTGGATTACAGAAGGTGCATAGACCTGCAGGTGCAGGCCATGAGAAAGGTAATTGATGGGAAACTGTCGGAATATAAGCCTATGATGATTAAATAAGAATGTTCTATATGGTAAGTTATGACATAACAGATAACAAATCCCGCCGCAGGGTTCAGAAAATCCTTGAGGGGTTTGGTGAAAGGGTTCAGTATAGTGTATTTGAATGCACTATTTCTGAGTCACAGTATAGAAGTCTTACAGAAAAGATTGCATCAACAATTGATAAGGAATCCGATAGCGTAAGATACTACAGGATGTGCAACGGTTGCCGTAAGAATATTGAATTCTTTGGAGAAGGACAGATAATGGAAGACGATTATTTCTTTATGGTATAAGTATGCTTGTTGTTGTAAGTTACGATATAACAGATAATAAAAGAAGGAGCAGTGTTTCTAATGAACTGAAGAATTTCGGAACGAGGGTCCAGAAAAGCATTTTTGAATGTCACTTAAATGAGAGACAGTTAAAAGAGTTAAAAAGCAGGCTTGACACATTGATTGATCTCTTAGAAGATCATGTGCGGTTTTACTATCTCTGCAAGAAAGATATAGATAATATTGAGGTTGAAGGCAGAAAAATGGCATACAAGGATGATGACTATTTCATGATATGACTTAAAATCACCGTCTGAGGCATTCCCATTGAATAACTAACTTATGATATACTGATAAAAAAGATTGAAGGAGGATCTTATGGTAAAAGCCATAGCAGCGATTTATGAAAATGGGGTCTTGAAGCCTGAGAAAAAACTCTCCATTCCAGAGCACAGCAGGTTAAAATTAAAAATTGAATGGCAGCCGCCTGTTCTTTCTGATACAGAAAAACTTGCCGGCTGTTTTAAAAAGTATGCTTTAAAGAAAGCAATGTCTCTGAATAAGTCTATTGATACAGCGGTAAAAATAGTTGCCCATGAAATTGCCCAAAAAAATAATTGATGCCAATGTCATTCTGAGGTTTTTCCTTGCTGATGTCGAGAGTCAGTTTCTACAAGCAAAGTCTTTTTTGCAGTTGATTGAACTCGGCGAAGAAGATGTGCTAATGACAGAGGTAATATTTGCAGAAGTTGTTTGGGTATTAAGC
Source organism: Nitrospirota bacterium (assembly GCA_016208855.1). Taxonomy (GTDB): domain Bacteria; phylum Nitrospirota; class Thermodesulfovibrionia; order UBA6902; family DSMQ01; genus JACQXF01. The sequence continues at coordinate 23,588 of JACQXF010000079.1, forward strand.
AAAGTTTACAATATCCCGCGTACAGAAATAACAGAAAAGTTTAGCAGTCTTATAAATTACGAGGGGATAAAGACGATTCTAAATAAGGACATATTCTTAGAAAGCTTACGACTGTATGCTATGCATTCTATGGATATTCAAGATATTTTTCTGGCAGTTCTTTCAAAGTCTAAAGACCTCTCTATTGTGACATTTGACAAAAAAGACTTTAAAAAGCTCGGTTGTAGTTTCAATGAACCCTGAGCATGGAAAAGGACAGATTATGTATGATGACTATTTTATAATATGACTTAAAATTACCGTCTGAGATGGAAGGACTTAAAGGGAACATTTAGCAACCAACTATAACTAATGGTAAATTAAACAGATTTCTGCTAAATTTATATTAAGCCTCAGGCGGCGCTTGAAAATATTGAATAATACTTGCTCTTTGACAACTATTTGTGGTAAAAACGGTTATATATTTATACAAAAATGCTTTCAGGCTGGAAATGGCGAATCCAGCCTTGATAGTAATAGGTTCCCGGAGGTGAGATGAGATAGAGCCGATAATAAGAGGCAACTGAAACACCGCGTGCGTCACTGCAATTAACTGAAATTCATGAGATAGAGCCGATAATAAGAGGCAACTGAAACATCTGAGCAATCAATTGATATCGCACCGCTAGTGTATGAGATAGAGCCGATAATAAGAGGCAACTGAAACCAACCGCGTGCGTCACTGCAATCAACTGAAATTCCATGAGATAGAGCCGATAAAAAGAGGCAACTGAAACCTCCCGGCTCAGTTATAACTAATGAGGTGCTATAAAATGAGATAGAGCCGATAATAAGAGGCAACTGAAACCTGCCATTGTACTTATTAGCCCCCCTGCGGAGATAAAATGAGATAGAGCCGATAATAAGAGGCAACTGAAACTAACAACTACAACTGTAATTACTACAAGCAATCCTGTATGAGATAGAGCCGATAATAAGAGGCAACTGAAACAAACAAACGCTCTGCGTCTCCTCTACCAGTATCATAAAATGAGATAGAGCCGATAATAAGAGGCAACTGAAACTCCTTTCTTTGTGTACCTCCCATTCGGGATCCTTTATGAGATAGAGCCGATAATAAGAGGCAACTGAAACGTCTGAAGACTCCGCAAATATCGCACTTTTCTAATGAGATAGAGCCGATAATAAGAGGCAACTGAAACCTTCGGATCGAGCGGAACGGAAGGATCGAGCGTAAACATGAGATAGAGCCGATAATAAGAGGCAACTGAAACGCAAAATGTCGCAGGTGGTAAAGTAGATGGCAAAAATGAAATGAGATAGAGCCGATAATAAGAGGCAACTGAAACGTCCTTGGGACTGTACGAATTCCACACTTTCGCGTATATATGAGATAGAGCCGATAATAAGAGGCAACTGAAACTTTTAATAAGAGGCAACTGAAACCAAACAACCGCGGTTGTAAAATTACGATTGTTTCAAAATGAGATAGAGCCGATAATAAGAGGCAACTGAAACTTTTGGCAGCAAGCATCTGCTTAATGTAGCTGATGACGGTCGCAGAGGGGAAATAGCCTCTGAACTAAAGAACTATGGTCAAAGAGTTCAAAAAAGCATTTTTGAATGTTATTTGGACAATGAGCAAATTGTTGAACTTAAGACCTTAATAGAAAAATATATGGATTTTGGAGAAGACAGTGTGCGATATTATTATCTATGCAGAAAGGATGAAAATAATACGGAATATTTAGGCAAAAATATACTCTATAAAGATGATGACTATCTTATGATTTAAAACTCAACAAGGGGGTAATATGGCAGAGCAGTTGCCTTATATTTTTTCGAGACAAAGAGAAGGGAAGTGGTACACCTTTTTTGCAATAAAATTGAATTCAATATTAACTTTCGATCCGGAGCATGGAGAGCATAAAAATTTTGCATTTGAGCTGCTTAACAGACAGATTGATTTTATCAATACTCTTGACTGCCCGGAAGATGAACGGGTTATTAATCTCAGATTTATATGCAGACCTGATCCATCTTTTTACAGGCGGGGGAAAATAGATGTAGTGTTAATAATCCGAATACCTTCAGAAGATAAAGACATTTCTATCATTAAAGCCAAGAAGGTATTCAATGACATATGGCCGATTATAACTTCGATATCTGAGAATTATGAATTTGAACCTGTATTCAATCAGGATGAATTTCATTCTTTTTATAAACCCTTCCCAATTAATTCCGTTGCAGAAATTGCCCGCAGAGACGATATTATTGAGATTAACACAGCAAAGAGAATAAGAGTAAAAGGGTTCAGCAGCGAAGGGAATACCGAACTCTCGGGAGTAATTGATAATGATAAAATATATTATACATATCCGTTCATTTGGGGGGCTAATTCTGTCTCAAGGATATTTAAGACAATGCAATATCAGAAATTCCCTTCAATGGTCAGCATCATACTTAAGCCTGTGGCGTTTAACGATGATATAGAAAAACTATTTCTTGAAAAACTTGAAAAAATAGAGGCTACAGTTGCCCTGCATAGAAACACTTCCCGTATTCAATCAATTGCAAAGAATCTTAACAGTCAACTGTTGAGGATAGAGGACTCTCCCTTTTATCTGAAAATTTTGGTAGCATCTGAAGGCGAAGTTGCAAAAGGTCTTATTGATTCAGTTGGTGTTGAAATAACGGAACATGCCGGGTCGCCTGATATTGTAAAAGACACTAATGATGATTATGTATTCTCAGGGGGATACGAATGGTATTATCTGGAAAAAGAAAAAGCAGAGAATGAAATAGAATGGCTGGATATTAATTTCAGCGTACCATCAGTTGCCCCAGGGGACGATAAAAAAATGCGTTATATTTTTGATTCAACTCAGGCGAACTGCGCCTTCAGATTTCCTGTCCCTGATATGAATGAAACACCGGGCATCACGACAAAATTTTATAAAAGTGTTATGCCTCCTTCCAATATCCCGGAAACTGGAGTACTGCTTGGACACAGCACAAGAGAAGGAATATCCCAAATGATCAGGATTGACAGGGATGACAGAAGACGGCATATGTATATTGCAGGGCAGACAGGTACAGGCAAGTCAACTCTGCTTCTAAATATGATTCAACAGGATATTGAAAATAATGAGGGATTGGCTGTCCTTGATCCTCATGGTGAATTGATAGACGAGATTATGTTAAGGATACCCGAACGAAGAATAAATGATGTAGTTTATATAAATTTTGAGGACACTGAAAGCCCTGTCGCAATTAATATGCTTGAGTGCAAAACAGAACTTGAGAAGGATATGGCTGTCAACCATATGATGGAGATATTTGGCAGACTATATGATCTGGAGCAGGCAGGCGGGCCAATGTTTGAGATGTATATGAAAAATGCTCTTTATCTAATACTTGAGGATTCAGATTCCGGAGCTACACTATTGGATGTGCAGAAAGTATTTGGCGACCGTAATTACAGAAACTATAAACTCTCAAAAGCCGGCAATAGTGTAGTTGTAGAATTTTGGAAAAAGATAGCTGAGGAGGCAGGTGGTGAGAGCAGACTGGAAAACATGGTTCCCTATGTAATAAGCAAGCTTTCAATGTTTATTTACAACAATACGGTTAGGAATATTATTGCTTCACAAAAGTCCTCAATTAATTTCAGAGAAATTATGGATAGCGGGGAAATTTTATTAGTAGATCTTTGCAAAGGAAAGCTTGGAAAGACAAATAGCGATTTTCTCGGCATGGTCATAGTAAGTAAGATTTTAACTGCTGCACTTGGCAGGAGTGAAATTGAAGATAAGAAATCTTTGAAGGATTTTTATCTTTATGTTGACGAATTTCAGAATCTTGCAACAGACAGTTTCGTATCCCTGCTCTCTGAGGCAAGGAAATACAGATTAAACGCCATACTCGCAAATCAGTATTTAACTCAAGTCAATGAAGATGTTCTGCATGCCATATTCGGAAATGTAGGATCAATGATAACATTTCGTCTTGGGATAAATGATGCTGCTTTAATGGAAAGAGAGTTTTATCCGGTCTTCACCGGCAATGAAATTATAAAATTGCCAAACTGGACTGTATGCTCAAAAATTCTATCAAAGGGTGAAATCTTAAGACCTTTTGTGATGAATACGCTTTCTGGATCTGAAGGGAAAGATCCGAATGTAGTACGAAAGATCAAAGAGCATTCAAGGGCAATTTATGGAAGGGATGCACGAGATATAGAGAAGGAAATACTTGTTCGATACAAGAAGATCTATAACTGAAAGTTGAAGAGGAGCTTTTTTATACCGTGGAAGGGAAATGAAATTGCCACTACCCTTTTTTTAATGTGAATAGATATGAATGATAAATTGCATACACAAAGCATATTGAGTCTCTTGCTAAAAATATAAGGGTGAACTTTATTTATGAAAGGGGGAGATAGTGGGGATTGACATTTACGTAAAAAAAGACGGGAAGAGTATTTATTATGAGGGCATTGGCAGCGGAACAAATTTCTACGAGATGCGACTTGCAATCGCATACAGCCTTGAAAATGGAGAAAAGGGCTCACGCTTCCCTGTCCTCCAGAGAACGCCCAGCCATGAAGCAGTGTTTACTATGGAACAGACGAAGGAGCTAAAACGAGAAATAGAAGCGATAATAAGCGAGCAGGATAATATAAAAGAGGAATATAAGAATATTCCTTATCTTTCTCTTCCCGGGGAACCTCCGATGAGAGACTTCAGCTTCCCTCGCAAAGCTATTATTGAAAGACTGAAGATAATACTTGAAGGCTGCGTGACAGCAATAGCGAACAATGGAACACTGCAGTGGGATTATTAAGTTTCAAGTTCCGCCATTTAAAATGAGAAAAAATATCATGATATTTTTCAATGTCGAAATAAAATTTAAATGTCCAGATATAGATAAGGTTAAAACGATATTGAAATCACGAAATGCAGATTTTATAGGAACTGACCATCAGATAGATACATATTTTAAAGTATATCAGGGAAGATTGAAATTAAGAGAGGGCAATATTGAAAACCATCTGATTTATTATGAGCGGGAAGATATTGAAGGACCTAAAAAATCAAATGTTATTTTATACAAAACAACCCCTGATTCTCCATTAAAAGGCATATTGTCAAATTCATTAGGTATCCTTGTTGTTGTCGATAAGAAAAGAGAGATATATTTTATAGAAAATGTAAAATTTCATATTGACACGATTAAAGATTTAGGCACCTTTGTAGAGATTGAGGCCATTGACACAGATGGGAACATAGGCGAAGAAATGCTAAGAGATCAATGCAGCTTTTACTGCAATCTATTCAATATTTCACAGGAAGAGCTGCTTGCCTTTTCTTATAGTGATATGTTGTTGAATAAGCGAGGGGTATCCCTTAAACATAGTAAATGATTACTGCTTGAGGCAGCCTAAATCGGCCCAAAGACCGAGCGAGATGTTTTCTCGTAAATTAGAATAATTCCTGCCTGCAGTTAGAAGAGAATGGTGCCGAAGGCGGGACTCGAACCCGCATGGATTTCTCCACACGCCCCTCAAACGTGCGTGTCTACCAGTTCCACCACTTCGGCTCGTAATAGATTATACTATCTGCAGTTGTATTATCAAGACTTGCTGCTTAACACGGGGCATGGTATTTAAGACCTTTGTTTATTACGCAAGGATGGACTGAACATAGTCTGTATAGTTAGGAGGAGGATTAACTAACTCAATCCCCATACCGCTTTTTGTCTCGCCGATAAGCCCTGACATTGTCCTCATACTTCTTATAACTTTGCCGGAGAGGAAAATTTCTTGTGAATTTGACAGACATAGTTTAATGCTTATTATACTTCCGGGGGCTACCCCTTGGTTTGTCCTGATGAACATTCCTGCCTCAGACAGATCGCTCGTTATGGCTGTCTTCTCAATACCAGTGTGAAATTTAACTTCCAGCCTTTTTATTATTCTATTTGTTTTTCGTCTTTCCATAAGAAGAGTATATGTATAATTTATAATTTTATATAAGAAATTTTATAATTAGTCAAGCTTTTTTCTTTCCTCTTATAATTCCTGATGCTAAAAGATGTTAGACAAAAGACCTTGAACTTATCGTATAATATGTAAATTTTTACTATAGAGGCTCTATAGTTAGAAAAATTAAAGAATATGTTTATTATTAAGGCAATAGAATTTCTGGGCTCTCTTTTTAGGCGTCCTGTTGAAGAGGTAGGACAGCTTATAATTCTTTTTTTCTCAACCCTGAAATGGCTCTTAAGGCCGCCTTTAGATATAAGAAATACCTTTAGACAGATGCTTGAGATAGGCGTGAACTCCCTGCCGGTTGTATTAATTACAGCCATATTTACAGGGATGGTGCTGGCGCTGCAGAGCTATACGGGTTTTAAACGTTTCGGCGCTGAAAGCCTTGTAGGCTCTGTTGTAGCCCTGTCAATGACAAGGGAGCTCGGACCTGTACTTACAGCCCTTATAGTAACAGGCCGCGCCGGAGCAGCTATGGCTGCAGAGCTCGGTACAATGAGGGTTACAGAGCAGATAGATGCGCTTGAAACACTGGCGACAAACCCTGTCAAATACCTTGTTGTTCCAAGGGTTACCTCAGGGTTTATCATGCTGCCAAGCCTTGCCGTGGTAGCGGATATAATCGGGATAATAGGCGGATATTTTGTTACTGTTATGATATTTGGCGCAAGCCCGACCCAATATATGAAGATGACATGGGATTTTCTTGAAATGCAGGATATATACAACGGACTAATAAAGTCAGGTTTTTTTGGCGGCATACTTTCTCTAATAAGCTGTTATAAAGGATTTTACACAAAAGGCGGAGCAGAGGGCGTGGGGAGGGCAACTACAGGCGCAGTCGTGTTGTCATCTATGGCAATACTAATCTCAGATTACTTTTTATCAGCATGGTTGTTTAAATGATAGAAATCATAGGCGTGCATAAATCTTTTGGCGAGAAGCATGTATTAAAGGGAGTTAACTTATATATCGATAAGGGAGAAAGCGTTGTTGTCATAGGCGGAAGCGGTTCAGGCAAAACAGTACTTTTAAGGCATATAATCGGGCTGCTAAAGCCTGATAAAGGCACGGTGATAATTGACGGCGTAGATTTATCAATGCTTGATGAAGACGGATTAAATGAATTGAGGAAAAAATTTGGCATGCTCTTTCAGGCTGCTGCATTATTTGACTCAATGTCTGTGTGGGAGAATGTAGGGTTTGCGTTGAAACGGCATAAGAAGCTGAGCGATAAAGCAGTAAAGGAGATTGCCATAGAGAAACTCAGGCTTGTCGGGCTTGTCGGCTCTGAGAACCTTATGCCGTCTGAGCTTTCAGGCGGCATGCGTAAGAGGGTAGGTCTTGCGAGGGCAATTGCCATGGAGCCTGAGATATTGCTCTATGATGAGCCGACAACAGGGCTTGACCCTATAACTGCAGATGCCATTAATGACCTCATCATAGAGATGAGGGAGAAGCTAAGGGTTACGTCTGTTGCAATTACGCATGATATGAAAAGCGCCTATAAGATTGAAGCGCCTATAAGATTGCAGACAAAGTTGCCATGCTTTATAATGGAGAGGTTATAGAAACAGGGTCTCCTGTTGAAATAAAGAACACTTCAAATCCTGTTGTAAGGCAGTTTATTGAGGGCAGCGCAACAGGGCCTATAGTACTGGAGGGGATAAGGAGATGAAAAGCCTGTCAGCAGAACTTAAGGTTGGACTCTTTGCGATACTTGTATTGCTTATCCTTTCTTATATGACATTTAAGGTAGGTGGTTTGGGCGTTGCATGGAAGAAAGGCTACAGGCTCCATGTGATATTTGATAATATAAGCGGCCTTGAGGAGAAATCAAAGGTTAAGGTAGCAGGCGTTGATTCAGGAATAATAGAAAAGATTCAGCTCAGGGAAGGCAAAGCGCGGCTTACAATCTTAATGAATCCGGAGGTAGAGATTCATAGAGACGCAAAGGCGTCTATCAGGGCAGCAGGGCTTCTCGGCGATAAATATCTTGCGCTCTGGGCAGGCTCTACGGCTGAGCCGCTTTTAAGAAATGGGGATATAATAGAGAAGACAGAGCCTGCTGCTGATTTTGATGAGCTCGCTAATGAACTTTCGGATACGGCAGCTAATATAAGTGATCTTACTGAAACGCTTAAAGGCATGCTTGGCTCATCAGAGAAGGAGTCAATAAAGGCTACAATACATAACCTTGAGAGCATAACAAAGACAGTCAGTGCAATACTTGAAGAGGACAGAAGGCCGCTTCGCAATACCCTTGCACAGCTTGATGAATTTTCAAAGACCCTTGCTGACAGGGGGCCTGCTGTGATAGATGATACAAGGGCTGCTGCAAAGAATATAAAAGACGTGTCAAAGGATCTGCAGGAGGTTGTCAGTGAAAACAGGACGGCTTTTAAAGACAGCATGCAGAACATAAGGTCATTCTCTGCATCAGCAGACAAGATTGCGCAGAAGATAGACAAAGGAAAGAGCACACTCGGGAAACTCCTTAAAGACGATAAACTTTATGAGTCCATAAAGAAGGTTGCAGATGATGCCGGCAAGGGCATGGATGTTGTTGACAGGCTTAAGACGCTTATGGAATTCCGCTCTGAATATCTTTCCAAGGAGAGTGAATGGAAAGGCTACTTCTACCTTACATTACAGCCGCGGAAGGATAAGTATTATATCTTAGGAGTCGTGGGAGACCCGCTCGGATCGAGCGAGATTACAGAGACAACTACCGGCGGGGTAACTACAATTGAAGAAAAGATAGAAAAGAAGATTGAGTTTACAGCTCAATTTGCGAAGCGTTTTGAAGATATTGCATTGAGGATTGGCTTAGTGGAGAACTCCTTTGGTGTTGGCGCTGATTATTTCTTTAAGGATGATAAAGCCAAAATAAGTGTGGATGTATGGGATATGAATGCTGATGAGGCAAGGGCAAAGAAGGCACATGCCAAGGTAGGGATTGATTACATGTTATTTAAGCACATCTATGTGAGCGGCGGTGTTGACAACATACTTAACAGCAGCCGCAGGGGAGTCTATGTGGGCGGAGGAATAAAGTTTGAAGATGAGGACTTTAAATATATCTTTGGCGGCGGCGCTCCGAGGATACCGGGGAAGTAGCATGATGAGACATATAGCAAAAATATTTTTAACAATTATATTTTTATCTGTTACAACTATCCCTGTAAGCGGCAACAGCGAGAAAGCGATTAGTAGAGATATTAACTCTGTACATAAGATCAGGGATACGGTTCTTTCATATTTTTATCCTGTAAGCGGGACTGTCATAAGTGTTGAGAAAGGAATTATAAAGGTAAAGTTTCAGACAGACAGGAGGCTTATTGAAGGCATGAGGCTTTCGGTCTTGAGGGAAGGGAAGCCTTTTTATCATCCTGTAACAAAAGAACTTGTAAGTAAATCCGAGTTGTTTGCAGGAAAGGTAGAGATACAGGGATATGACAAGGGGGTATATCTTTGCAAAACCGTAAAAGGAGCGCCTGCGGCAGGGGATATTGTAAGGATTACATCTTCAAAGGTGAAGCTTGCCTTTTTTCAGCATAAGCAAACAGACTGGACAGTGTCTGAGGTTTTCTACAATTCCTTGAGGGAATCAGGCCGTTTCGCCCTTATTGATGCATATTCAAAGACCTTTGACCCAAAAGAGATTTCTGAGACAGCAAAGGGGCTTGGCGCAGATGCAGCGCTTATGCTTTCAAGCTCTTCAAAAGAGGGAAGCGTATTTTTGGATGTGAAGCTTATATGGACAGAAGACGCAAATGTATTTGCTCAGTTAAAAGAGCCAATAGGAGCAGACCTGCTTAAGGCCCTTAAGGCAGAAGAAGAGCTTCTTTCTGTTACCACGCCAAAAGGCGAGCCATGGGGAAGGCATGAACTTCCATCAGGACGGCTTATTGCAATGGGGGATGTTGACGGCAATGGCAAAAGGGAGCTTGTTGTCAGCGACGGGACTACTATAAGGGTCTATGAATATCAGGATGAGCCAAAGGAGATATGGTCTATAAAAGGCAGCCCTCAGGAAGACCATGTATCTCTGGATGTTTTGGATGTTAATAATAATGGAAAGGCTGAAATTTTTGTTACATCCATGAGAGGAGAAGACACAGTAAGCTCCTATGTGCTTGAGTACAGTCCTGAAGAAGGATATAGAAAGATAGCAGACAAATTGCCATATTTCTTCAGGGTCATGGGGAAGACCCTTTTAATGCAGGAATTCAGCCGCAATGAACAATACAGCGGTGATGTATATGAGGCAGTATGGCAGTCTGGAAATTATCAGAAGGCCAAGGCATTAAAGCTTCTTCCTGACGGAGTAAACATATACGGATTTACCTTTATTGACTGGAATGATAAAGGACAGCCTCAGGTCTTAGCCTTTGATGATAAAGGCTACCTGAATCTTTATAAAGACAGGTTTTTAATATGGAGCAGCAGGGAGTCTTACGGGGAGTCAGATATATCCTTTAAAAGAGAGACTCACTCCCTCATTAACCCGCAAGAGAAATGGTTTGTAAAAGGAAGGCTCATAACAATTAAGACACAGAGGGGGCAGGAGGCTTTAATAGTTAAGAAGAGTCCTTTCTTAGCAAAGGTGCCGGGGCTTGGGTATAAGTCAGCGGATATTTATTCCCTCTGGTGGGATGGCGGCATGATGGATGGCAATTTGATCCTTCAAGATGTCCGCGGCACAGTAACAGATTACTGGATAGAGGGGAAGACATTATTGCTTATTGTAAGGCCAGGATTAATGGGATTGCTTTCAAATACACTAACCGGGGAATTCTCAAGGAAGAGTATCCTTTACTACTACCAATTTGAAAAATGAATAACATTGAACATGTAGCAATAATTATGGACGGAAACGGCCGCTGGGCAAAACAGAGGGGCCTTCCGCGCATTGAGGGGCACAGGGAAGGCATTAAAAGGGTGCATGAGATAATAGATGCGTCAATAGCATTAAACCTTAAGGCAATAACTCTCTATATCTTCTCTCTTGAGAATTGGCAGAGGCCTAAAAATGAAGTAAGCGCCCTTATGAAGCTCTTAGAGCTTTACCTCAGAAATGAAATGAAAAAGCTTGCAAAAAAGAATATCGTATTTAAGGCTATTGGAAATACTGAGAAGTTCTCCCCAACCATACAGAAGCTTATAAGAGAGTTTGAAGCAACGACTGCTAAGAACACAGGGCTTATCCTTGCAGGCGCCTTGAGCTATAGCAGCAGGGAGGAGATTCTAAGGGCTGTAAAGCGCATGATGCAAAACAATGTCAGCACGGATATGGTAAATGAATCGGTGTTTGAAAGTTTTTTAGATACAGCCGGGATACCTCAGCCTGACTTGATAATACGCACAAGCGGAGAACAGAGATTAAGCAACTTTCTGCTTTGGCAGGCAGCGTACTCAGAGTTTTATTTTACAAATACGCTTTGGCCTGACTTTAGAGAGAAAGAATTCATGTCTGCCATAAAAGACTACCAGCAAAGAGAAAGAAGATTCGGCACTGTCACAACTATAGACTAACACGGAGAGTGATTTGAAAAAGAGACTTATTGTGGCAGGAATTGTCCTGCCTGCCTTGCTAAGTTACATTTATTTTCTTCCGCCTTTTCCTTATTTTTTAATCTTGCTTTTATGCGTATGCGTGATTGCACTGCATGAGCTTTACACTATGTATAAAATACAAGCGAAGCTCTATATTCCAGCCATAGCGTTTGGCGGAGTTTTGTTTTATGTGTCGTCTGTCTATCCCCATAGCCTTATAGATGCTGTATTTTTCAGCGTAACGGCTGTGCTTTTAATCCGGCTTTTTATGGTCGGCAATCCTTCAGGAAGCATGAAGGACATAGGCCATTTATGCGCAGGCTTTTTTTATATATCGGTGTTTTTAAGCTTTCAGTGGTTTTTGATAAATTATAATGACGAAGGCAAAAAATATATTTTTCTTCTTTATGGCATTGTATGGCTTGCAGACAGCGCAGCCTACTACGTCGGGACTTATCTTGGAAGCCATAAGCTCTACACCGCCATAAGCCCTAATAAGACAATAGAGGGCGCTGTTGGAAGCATAATAGGAGGCGCCTTAGGCGGATTATTGATAAGGTCTATATTTAACATAGAAAGCTTAACAATCCAGAACACCTTTATCATAGGGACAGTATTAGGGGTGGTTGCAATACTGGGCGATTTAACAGAGTCAATGGTTAAGCGCGACGCAGGGGTGAAAGATTCAGGCAGCATAATACCAGGACACGGCGGCATCCTTGACAAGATTGATGGATTCCTGATTGCAGGGCCTGTATTTTATTTCTTATTGAGGTGGATTAATTGAAAGCAAAACATCCAAAAAGAATAGCAGTCCTTGGCTCTACAGGCTCTATAGGCAAAAACACATTAAAGATAGCAGCGATGTATCCTGATAAGTTTAAGGTTCTGAGCATTGCTGCCAGAAGCAGCATCAATTTATTAGAAGCGCAGATACGCGCATTTAAGCCCAAAGTGGCCGCTGTCTTTGATGAGGAGGCCGCAAAAAAACTAAGGAAGAAAAATCTTTGCGTAGAAATTCTTTCAGGCAATGAAGGCGTCATAAGAGCAGCAACGCTTAAAGATGCAGATATGGTTGTCTCTGCCATAGTAGGCTCTGCCGGGCTTATGCCGACATTTGAGGCTATACGGGCAGGCAAAGATATTGCGCTTGCTACAAAAGAGGCGCTTGTAATGGCAGGAGAGATAGTAATGGCCGAGGCTCGTAAAAAAGGGGTGAAGATAATCCCTGTAGACAGCGAGCACAGCGCAATATTTCAATGCATAAATGGAAGAGATACAGAAGAGATACAGAAGATTATCTTGACTGCATCAGGCGGTGCGTTTCTTAGAAAGGATGTGTCTGAACTTAAAAAAGTGACGCCGGAGGATGCCCTCAAGCATCCGAACTGGTCTATGGGAAGAAAGATTACAATAGATTCGGCAACTCTTATGAATAAAGGGCTTGAGGTGATTGAGGCTCATTATCTTTTTAACCTTCCGCTTAAGAAGATAGATGTGGTTATACATCCTCAAAGCATAGTCCATTCAATGGTTGAGTTTGTTGACGGCAGCATTCTTGCGCAGATGTCTGAGCCTGATATGCGCGGGCCTATATGCTATGCGCTTTCTTACCCTGCGAGGCTTAAGAAAGTGCTTAAGCCGTTAAGGATGCCAGAGATAAAAGAGCTCACGTTTGAGAAGCCTGACATAAAAAAATTTCCCTGCCTTGGGCTTGCATATGATGCGCTCAGGGAAGGCGGCACAATGCCGGCTGTGCTCAATGCCGCCAACGAGGTGGCAGTGGAGGCATTCTTAAACAAGAGGATCCCTTTTACAAAAGTCTACTATGTAGTTGCACGGTTAATGGAGAAACACAGGCCGTTGAAATATGGTAGTATAAACGAAGTTATTGAGATATCAAACTTGGCAAAGGTTAAAGCAGAGGAGATTGTCAGGTCCTGTTAATCCCCGAAGCAGCCTGTATTTTCAAGTGATGTTATAAAAAAATCGCATATGGAGGAGAAAAAATGTCATTTATCGGAGCTATAGTCCTGCTTGGCGTCCTGATTTTTGTGCACGAGCTTGGGCATTTCATATTTGCAAAGCTTAGCGGTGTAAGGGTTTTGAAGTTTTCTCTTGGGTTTGGGCCAAAGATTATTGGCAAAAAAGTCGGAGACACAGAGTACCTGCTTTCAGCAGTGCCGCTTGGCGGCTACGTAAAGATGCTCGGGGAAGAAGCCGGAGAAGAACTAAAAGAAGAAGATAAAAAATGGGCATATAATTATCAGCCTGTAGGCAAGAGGCTTGGCATAGTCTTTGCCGGCCCTGCCTTTAATCTAATCTTTGCTGTGGTGCTTTTTGCCTTTATATTTTCTGTCGGTATGCCTGTGCTGGTTCCTCATATTGGGGAGGTTCTTAAGGACTCCCCTGCACAAAAGGCCGGGCTGCTTAAAGGCGATGAAATTATAGGTATAAATAGCGCTGATATAAAGCGGTGGGATGAATTAACCGACGTGATTCATAACAGCCCCGGAAAAGAAGTGACCCTGAAGATAAAGAGGGGAGAAAATGTCTTTACGCTTCAGATAGTGCCTGAAAGAAAAAAATCTCCAAATATATTTGGAGAGGAGAAAGAAGTCGGGCTCATAGGGATTGCTCCGTCAGGCAAAACATTTATTAAAAAGGAACCTGCCCATAATGCAATAGCAGACGCTTTTAAAAAGACATACGAGATAATAGTGCTTACTATTTTAGGCATTATAAAGCTTATCCAGAGGGTCATTCCAGCAAAGACAATAGGAGGCCCTATACTGATACTGCAGATGGCAGGGAAGCAGGCCTCGGCAGGATTTCTTGATTTCTTTGTATTTATGGCTCTTATAAGCATTAACCTCGGGATATTGAATCTCCTTCCTATACCTATCCTTGACGGAGGGCATATATTGTTTTTATCCATAGAGGCGCTGAGGGGGAAGCCCTTAAAGGAGAAGACAATGATGATAGCGCAAAGGGTAGGGATGGCTTTAATAATTCTCCTTATGACATTTGCTTTGTATAACGACATCCTGAGGCTTATAACAGGTGAGATGCCGTGAAGCCTCATTCTTCCTCGAGAGCGCCTGCAAAAATAAAGAGACAGACATCATCAGGCGGGATTGTATTTAAGACCACAGAGAATGGCATTGAGGTAGCGCTTATAGCCATAAACGGAAAAACAAGATGGTGTATTCCAAAGGGACTTATTGATGAGGGTGAAAATTCAGAAGAAGCTGCGCTTAGGGAGGTAAGGGAAGAGTCAGGGCTTATAGGCGAGATTATTGATAAAATAGGGGAGACCTCTTACTGGTGTTTTCAAAGAAGTGAGAATACAAAATGTCATAAGACAGTTAGTTATTATCTTATGAAATGCATGGGCGGCGACATGAATGACCATGACCATGAAGTAGATGAGGCAGGCTGGTTTCCCATAGACGAGGCGATAGAGAAGGTTACGTATAAGGACGAAAAGGAGCTAATCAGAAAGGCAAAGAATATGATAGAAACAGGGGGCTGTCTTAAATGAATATCACTCAAAAACTTATTTCATCACATCTTGTCTCAGGCAGGATGGAGTCAGGGCAGGAGATTGCAATTTCTATAGACCAGACGCTTACTCAGGATGCAACAGGCACAATGGCATACCTTGAGTTTGAAGCAATGGGCATACCAAAGGTAAAGACAAAGCTCTCTGTAAGCTATGTAGACCATAACACTCTTCAGACAGGATTTGAAAATGCTGATGACCATAGATTTTTGCAGACAATAGCAGCCAAATACGGCATTTATTTTTCACGCCCCGGAAATGGCATATGCCATCAGGTTCATCTTGAGAGATTTGCAAAGCCCGGGGAAACCCTCCTCGGTTCTGACAGCCACACTCCTAATGCAGGCGCAATGGGCATGCTTGCAATAGGGGCAGGGGGGTTGAGCGTTGCAATGGCAATGGCAGGGGAGCCTTTTTATCTTATTATGCCAAAGGTGGTGCGTGTTAATTTAAAGGGAAGGCTTCCAAAGTGGGCTGCGGCAAAAGACATAATCCTTGAGGTATTGAGAAAGCTGACTGTAAAAGGCGGGGTAGGAAGGGTAATTGAATACGCAGGCGACGGCCTGAAATATCTCACTGTGCCTGAAAGGGCTACAATTACAAATATGGGCGCGGAGCTTGGCGCAACCTCTTCTGTGTTTCCTTCAGATGAGCAGACAAAGATATTCTTAAGGGCGCAACAAAGGGAGCATGACTTGATGTTGCTTGAGGCAGACATTGATGCCTCATACGATGAAGAAATTACTATCAGGCTAAATAAGCTTGAGCCTCTGATTGCCGCACCCTCAAGCCCTGATAATATCAAGGCTGTAAGAGATGTTGCAGGCGTGCCTGTAAAACAGGTATGCATAGGAAGCTGTGTTAATTCATCATTTATGGATATAATGGTTGTGGCAAAGGCGCTAAAGGGCAAGAAGGTTCATCCGAATGTAAGCCTTACAATAAGCCCCGGGTCAAGACAGGTATTGTCAATGATCTCAGAAAACGGGGCGCTCACTGACCTTGTCTCTGCGGGAGCAAGGATACTTGAGTGTGCATGCGGGCCTTGCATTGGAATGGGGCAGGCGCCTCCAACAGATGCAGTATCGCTTAGGACTTTTAACAGAAATTTTCATGGCAGAAGCGGCACGCCTAATGACAAGGTCTATCTCTGCAGTCCATTGACTGCTGCTGTGTCGGCAATGACAGGCGTGATAACAGACCCAAAAGAGTATCTCAAGGGGCAGGGGATAAAGGTCAAGCTTCCCAAGGAATTCATCATTGATGACTCAATGATTGTTTCGCCTTCAGGAGAGCCTGAAAATGTTGTAATTGAAAGAGGCCCAAACATAAAGCCGCTTCCAATAAGGGGAGAGCTTGAAGGGTCTTTGAAGGCAAAGGTTGCATTAAAGGTGGCAGACAATATAACAACAGATGATATAATGCCAGCAGGCGCAAAGATACTTTCCTTGAGGTCAAATATACCTGCCATATCAGAGTATGTATTTTTAAGGATAGATTCTGCATTTGCAGGAAGGGCAAAGGCTGCAGGACAGAGCGTTATCCTTGGAGGAGTAAATTACGGACAGGGCTCAAGCAGGGAGCATGCAGCGCTTGCGCCAATGTATCTTGGAGTTAAGATTGTGCTTGCAAAGTCGTTTGCGCGCATTCACAGGGATAATCTCATAAATTTTGGAATTCTTCCTCTTACCATAGCCACGGATATTTATGATGCCATTGAGCAGGAAAGCGAGATAGAATTTCCAACGCTTGCAGCAGACATAAAAGGATCCCCTGATGTGACATTCATAGACACAAAGACCGGCAAAACCTATAAGGCTTCACACGGTTTGACAGAAAGACAGACAGAGATAATCCTCGCAGGCGGACTGCTGAATTATATTAAAGGGAAGAGTTAAGCACCCACTTCTTTGCCTCTGCCTTTGTCTTTACAGCGCCTTTAAACTGCTCTTCCTGAAGCGAGGATAGGATTCTGCCTATCTTGGCAGAAGGGGGAATATTTAACAGCTTTTGGATTTCATTTCCATCTAAAAGGGTTTTATGTCTTACAGCTATAAACCTTTTTGCCTCTTTAAGCAAGGGCCCTATCTCATATCCAAACAGAAAAGATAAGGCTGCTGATGTCTCAAAGACGCTTTCGCCTGAGGTTTTAAATATCCTGAAAAGATTTTCTTTTGAGAGTTTTTCCTTTTGCCCTGATATCTCAGATGCTAATGCAGAGCTTTTATAAATAGAGGTTAATGCCTTTTTTATTTCTTCGCTTGCCCTAAAACGCGTATCTTTTATGGATGAATTTCTAAGGAGCAATGCAAGCCTTATAACGCCGACTCTGCTAATGCCCTGACTTAATTCTTCCTTAAGTGTTTTATTAAGTATTCTGGGCATTGTCCTATAAAATAAATCAAATTCCTTAAGAAGTTTTAAGTTTTGCGCCAATTCCTCAGCGCTAACTGGAAGGATATTTTTAAGGACGCTATCCTTGTGGCATTCAATAAGATACCTGGCGGCATCTTTATTTTTAAGAATCTTAAATGCCTCATCAGTTATTCTTTCTGATGCGACCCTTTTTAATCCTTCTGAATGCTTCCTTAGATTTCCCCTTGTAGAAGTATCAATACTAAAGCCAAGCTCTGCAGAAAATCTGTATGCCCTGATAATCCTCAAAGGGTCATCTATGAGATTTTTAGTTTGAACAGCTTTAATAGTTTTTCCCCTTATGTCGTCTGCTCCGCCTGATATATCTATGATGCCTGTCTTTGGAGACCATGCTATTGCGTTTATTGTAAAGTCTCTGCGTGTTAAGTCTTCATTGATTGAGCCTTCAATAGAGGAGAAATCAAGTATTTCTTTGCTCTTAAGCGCAACGCGGTAGGTCATGCCTTTTTTCAGCGCAATAAATGTGCCGTTAAATTTTTTTGACGCCTCAAGGGCAAGGTATTCAACATTATCCTTGACTGCATAGTCTTTGTCTTTTGATGATACGCCCCTCAGTATGTCGCGGACATAGCCTCCGACAAGGAAGATATCTTTGCCGGCATTGGAGAAGACCCATTTATTTACCGGGTCAGAGAGGATTATTTTTTTTAGGTCCATTGAAGGATTAAGAACGCAATTCAGCTTTGAATGAGCTTTCAAGCAGGCTTACCATCTTTGAGTGCAGTACATCTACTTCTGCATCTGTCAGCGTCCTGTCTTCTGCCCTGAAGCGTATGGAGAATGCAAGGCTCTTTTTGTCTTTAGGGATAGGGCTTCCTGTATAAATATCAAATAAAGTAATGCCCTCAATTAAATTAGAGTCTATCCTCGCAATTGCATTCTCTATATCTGCTGCATTGATATCTTTTGAGACAACAATAGATATATCCCTTTCAACATAAGGGTATTTAGGCAAAGACTTGTAAGTAATCTTTGGAAGTATATGCAAAAAAAGGCTGCTCAGGTTTAATTCAAAGAGCGCTATATCGCCTGTAAGCTCAAGCGCTTCTGCTGCGGCAGGATGCAAAACGCCTAATGAGCCAATCACTTCATTATTGACCTTTATTGTGCAGGACTTTCCGGGATGAAGGTACGGCTCACATGAGTCAGTATCAACAAAAGAATAATCCTTTACCTTTAATTCAGCCATGAGATTTTCAAGCGCGCCTTTCAGGTCATAAAAACATTCATGTTTCCCTTCCCAGATAGAAGACGGCATACGGCTGTCTTTCAGGCAAACTGCTCCAAGATGCAGGGGTTCTTCAGGAAGTTTTTCTTTGGAAGGCAAAAAGACCTTTGAGAGCTCA
Source organism: Nitrospirota bacterium (assembly GCA_016208855.1). Taxonomy (GTDB): domain Bacteria; phylum Nitrospirota; class Thermodesulfovibrionia; order UBA6902; family DSMQ01; genus JACQXF01. Next base: position 42,546 of record JACQXF010000079.1, read on the forward strand.
AAGAACCTTAAAGACTTCTCGCCGTGATTGATGTTTAACCCTATATTCCCAAGCAGGGCAGGGATAAGGGTAGTCCTTACAGAATTCTCCTCTTTTCTTAGTGGATTCTTTATTTTTATTGTGTTTCTCCTTTTATCATCAGGAGAGAGCCTCAACTTATCAAAAACCGAAGGGTTTAGGAAACTGTAATTTATCACTTCAGAGTATCCTGACCTCCTGAGAAAATCCTTTGTAATCTTTATGAGGTTTCTGTGGGTATTTACTTTGACAGGGGTAAGCCTTACCTTTGGGAAAGTAACGGGGATTTTGTCATATCCGTAGAGCCTCGCTATCTCTTCTATTATATCTATGTCTTGTTGTATATCCTCTCTAAAACTTGGAGGGATAACTACAAAGGTGTCTCCGGTTTTTTTATTATCAAAGCCAAGCCTCGTTAGAATATCTTGAACCTCAGAATCTTTTAAGCTAACGCCGATAATTTTATTTATCTTAGACAGCCCTACGCTTATTTGTCTTAGTGCAAGCGGCTTGGGATGTATGTCTGTGAGTTTGCCTGCCTTTCCGCCGGCGGTTTGAAGTATTAAATCTACCGCCCTCTCAAGCGCTGTAACTACAGCATTTATATCAACGCCTCTTTCAAATCTGTATGAGGACTCTGTGCTGAGATTCAGCGCCTTTGACGCCCTTCTTACTGAGGGGGGATTAAAATATGCGCTTTCAAGGAGTATGTCTGATGTTGACAAAGTGACCTCTGTGTTAAGCCCTCCCATCACGCCTGCCACCGCAACTGGTTTCTCCTTATCCCATATCATGAGGGTATCAGTTTCCAATGCCCTCTCCTCATTGTCAAGCGTGAAGAACTTATCTATGGAACCTGCCTTATCAACAACAATACCATGGCCTGTAAGATTATTAAGGTCAAAGGCATGAAGCGGCTGCCCCATTTCTAAAAGCACATAGTTTGTTGCATCTACGACATTATTTATTGAGCGTATCGCATGGGCCTCAAGGCGTTTTGAAAGCCACTCCGGTGAAGGCGCAATCTTTACTCCTCGGATTATCCGTGATGCATAACGCCTGCAAAGCTCCGGCGCCTTTATCTCAATCTCAGGCGCTCCGAACTCCTCTTTTATAACAGGGATTTTGGATTTTTTAAAAGGGAGCGACAGCGAAGCAGCAATCTCCCGCGCAACGCCGATTATGCTAAGGCAGTCAGCCCTGTTAGGTGTGATGTTTACTTCCAGTATAGTATCACCGTCAACCTCCTCCACGCCCTCAACCTCTAAGCCTGCCATTGTAAGGGCATTTGCTATCTCAATGGGCTTAGCAGAGAAATCAACAAATTCTTTTAGCCAGTTAATTGATGCCTTCATTAGAACTGCTCCAGAAATCTTTTATCATTTTCAAAGAATAGCCTTAAATCATCAATGCCGTATTTAAGCATGGTAATTCTTTCTATGCCCATGCCAAAGGCAAACCCAGTGTATTTCTCAGGGTCATATCCGACCATTTCAAACACCTTCGGGTTAATCATTCCGCACCCGAGTATCTCAATCCATCCGCTTCCTTTGCATAGCCTGCACCCTGTGCCTCCGCACATAACACAGGCAATATCAACCTCTGCAGAAGGCTCTGTGAATGGGAAGAAGCTTGGCCTGAATCTTACCCCTGTGTCTTCTCCAAAGATTGCATGAAGGAATAATTCAAGGGCGCCCTTAAGGTCTCCCATTGAGATATGTTCATCAACCATAAAACCTTCTATCTGATGAAACATCGGTGTATGGGTTACGTCTGCATCGCATCTGTATACCTTGCCTGGTGCAATAACCCTCAGGGGCGGCTTGTTTTTTTGCATTACGCGCACCTGTACAGGAGACGTGTGGGTTCTTAGGACGACGTCGTCTGTAATATAGAATGTATCCTGCATGTCTCTGGCAGGATGGTCACGCGGGATATTAAGGGCCTCAAAATTATAATAGTCAAGCTCTATCTCAGGGCCTTCCTCTATAACAAATCCCAGAGATGAAAAGACATCTACGATCTCGTCAAGCACCCTGCTTATTGGATGCTTGTGCCCTGCGGGGATAAAATTTCCCGGAACGGTTACGTCAATGCGGTTGGCTTTAAGCCCGGACTCAAGTTCAGAGGCCTTAAAGAACGACTCTTTTTGATTGAGGATGCTTTCTATATGATTCTTTGTTTCGTTAAGCGTCTTGCCGTATTCAGGCCTGATTTCTTTGGGAACGGAGCCGAGAGACTTTATCTTATCTGTGAGGACACCCTTTTTGCCTAAGTATTTTACTCTAAGCGACTGTATTGCTTTAAGGTCGTTTGCACCCTTTATCTCTTCTTCAGCAATAGCCTTTATAGAAAGGATGTCCTCTACCACTCACGCTAAACCTTGCTTTTTACTGTTTCACAGAGTTCGCTGAAGGCTTTTGGGTCTCTGACAGCTAAATCAGCAAGCGCTTTTCTGTTAAGCTTTATATCTGCCTTCGTAAGCCCGTTCATGAACTGGCTGTATGTCATGCCTAATGCCCTGACAGCAGCGTTAATCCTTGTTATCCACAAAGCCCTGAACTCCCTTTTCTTATTTCTTCTGTCTCTGTATGAATAACCTAAAGCCTTATCAACTGCCTCAGTAGCAATTCTAAAGAGACGGCTTTTACCGGCATAAAAGCCCTTTGCCATATTCAGGAGCTTTTTTCTGCGCCTTCTTGTTTTAAATCCACCTTTAGCCCTTGGCATCTTAAACTACCTCCTCATTAAGTCTGTTTAATAGTCCGACAATTATACAATATTAAAAGAAAATTTGGAATACAAAATATTACGGCCTTGCTGTAAGATATAAACCATGCCTGCGCTTTACCTTATAGACGGCAACTCATATTTCTACCGCGCATTCTATGCCATAAAGGGTTTAACCAATTCCAAAGGTTTCCCCACTAACGCAATCTACGGCTTTACCAATATGCTCCTTAAGATTATAAAGGAAAAGAGCCCTGATTACATAGGCGTTGTCTTTGATACGCCTGCGCCAACAGCGAGGCATAAGGCCTATCAGGAGTATAAGGCGCACAGGCCTAAGATGCCGTATGAGCTTTCAGAGCAGATACCGCATATAAAAGAAATGGTCAGGGCATTCAACCTGCCGGTGCTTGAGATGGAAGGCTATGAGGCTGACGATATAATTGCGACACTTGCAAAAAGGGCGGAGAAGGAGGGCATGGATGTTTTTATCGTTACAGCGGATAAAGACATATGCCAGGTATTGAGCGAGAGAATCAGAGCTTATGACACGATGAAGGAGAAGATTACAGAGGAAAAAGATGTCATAGAAAGATTTGGCGTTGAGCCTGAGAGGCTTCCTGAGATTATGGCATTAACAGGCGATAAATCAGATAATATCCCGGGCGTGCAGGGCATCGGGGAGAAGACGGCAAAAGACCTTATAAAACAGTTTGGCAGCCTTGATAATCTTATTAAGAATTATTCACAGATAAAGAGTGCAGGGATAAAAGATGCAGTCTCTAAGAACATTGATAATATAAATCTGAGCCTGATGCTTGCAACGATAGACATAAATGTGCCTGTTGACATATCCATATCAGAGTTTAAGGCAAAGGAGCCTGACTGGCCGGCGCTTTTAAGGCTTTTTAAGGAATTTGAATTTGGAAGCCTCATTAAACTTGCGCCTGCGAAAAGAAGCCTTGAGAGCGAGTATATAACAGTCGTAAAGGAAGAAGACATGGATAAAGCTATTAATTCAATAAAAGGTGAACTTGCGCTTGATACAGAGACCACAAGCAAGTATCCGATGCAGGCAGGGCTTGTCGGCATATCTTTCTCCGCTGAGCCTGAGAAGGCATACTATATACCTCTTGCGCATTCATACGCCGGTGTGCCGGAGCAGCTTTCTAAAAAATATGTTATCAGAGGCATAAGGGAGATACTGGAGAGTGAGGATATCAAGAAAACAGGACATAATATTAAATACGATTTGCTTGTCCTGAGAGGCGAGGAGATAGAGTTGAGAGGGATTGCATTTGACACAATGATTGCCTCTTATCTTTTAAATCCGTCTGTAAGAAACCCTGATCTGCGCGATATCGTATCCAAATATTTAGGTTTTGATTTTGAAACAAGAAGTGAAAAAGAGATGAATCTTCTCTGCAATACAGATGAAAAAATTATCTATTACTGCAAACTGGCCGATTTTTCTCATCAGATTGCAAAGGCTATTGAGGGTCTGCTTAAAAAAGAGTCTCTTTT
>JACQXF010000080.1 GCA_016208855.1 Nitrospirota bacterium
TCGAAGACTGGATAAATATTCAAGGCAGGCTTCTTCTGAAATAAACCGAGCATCAAAGTCTACCATCGTCTTTGGATAATCTTCCATGCCTCATATACTATATCTCGTGGTTACTGGAGTCAAGGGGATACCCCATATTAAACTAAATCAATCAGGCCATACGTAAAGCATCCCGCCAAATGTATCTGAAAGGCGCGGTCTTGAATTAACAGACATCGGGAACTTGCCTTTTGGGCCGAACCACTTCTCGTAAAGCTGTTCATAAGTACCGTCAGCAAGCATAGCCTGAAGCGTAAAGCTCAGCTTATCTCTCCAATCGCTGTCATTCTCGGGAACGCCTATGCCGTAAAGTCCCGGGCTGTAAATCATTCCCCCAACAGCTTCGTATTCTGCACCGAGGCTGCCTGCTACTGCTGCCATTATCGGCGCATCTTGTGAGTATGCGTCAATTTTCCCCTGCTTTAATGCAAGAAAGCCCTCTGCACTGTTCTGAAATGAAAGCATTTGCGGAGCCTTCTTTGAGACCTTGGCAATCTCCTGAGGCGCCGCAATAAAAGCATTTGAGCCCTGATCAACGCCTATCTTTTTCCCGCCAAGGTCTTTTATGGATTTAATTTTCCCCTTTTTTGCATAAAAGATCTTCCCTGTCCAAAAATACGGCGGTTCCGCATAATCCATCTGCTCCTGACGGCTGTTTGTTACGCTGATATTAGCAAGCGCCATATCAATTGTCCTGTTAGCCAAAAACGCTATTCTTGTCTTATTGTCAACAAGCACCCACTCAATCTTTACTCCGAGCCTCTTTGCAATTTCATTGCCAAGGTCAATGTCAAAACCAACCCATTCGCCCTTCTCGTCAATATAATTCATAGGCGGCGTCTTATTGCCTGTGCCTATACGGACCACTCCGTTTTTCTTTACGTCTTCAAGCAGCCCTGCTGATGCAGTAATCGGTGCAGCGATAAGTGATATCATAAACAACATCAATAATATCACTGCGAGACTAACTTTTTTCATATCTCAACCTCCTCTTAAAATTTAGCCTTTTATAAGACTATTAATAGAACATGTAAAGCAATATCTATACCAGAGAACTCTAATTGAAAAATAAAGAAAACATATCTTGGATAAGAAGTATTGGCTGTGCAATTATTAAGCAGATGCTCAATTTTAGGACAAAAATGGGAATAAAGATACACACCCCTTAAGCCCCTCTTAATAGAGGGGAATTAAAAAAATCTCCTTAACTGTTATTAGCAAAGAATATGATATAATACCTTTGTGAGACATAGTAAAAGACGACAAGAAACAGGCAAAATGCTCATGGATGTCGTTAAATATTTGCTTACTGCAGGATTAATTGGCAGCGCACTTACTGATAAGTTTGATATTAAAAGCGGCGTTTTTGTTGTAATAGTAGCTATAATTGTATATCTAATCGCTTTTTTTACAATACCTACTGAGGAGGAGGAAAAATAACATGGAAGGTTTTTATGTAATACTGGCAGGAGTGGTAATAGTAGCAATAATTGGTTTTGTTCTCTCTTACAGGGAAGACCATCCTAAAAAGGCAAAATAAAAAGGCCTTTTTACCTTAAGCTTTTTTAAACTTCCGTTCAACGTTAAGTCTCCAAAGAGCACTCAGCTTATCACTTATTCATCTTCTCTCTTAGCGTATTCCTTGATATGCCAAGCAATTTCGCTGCAAGTACCTGATTGTTCTTAGTCAGTTCAAGGGCTTTCTTAATCATAATACCCTCAAATGAAGAAATAGCCTTCTTATACACATCACTATCTTCCTTTTTCAGAAATTCATCCACAACCCTTGAGAGAGCCTCTTCAATATTGGAAGATATTGAAACTTTTTCTGACGATACCGGTAAAAACAGCCATTTACAGCAATCACCGTCTGAAAGACAATCCTTTTGACATAAAACCATTGCACGCTGCAGGGCATTTTGCAGCTCCCTCACATTGCCAGGCCAGTTATATTCCTCCATTGTTTTAAGCAGCGCGGAAGATACGCCTTTTATTTCCCTGCCAAGCTCCTTGTTAAATCTATGAATAAAATACTGGACTAAATCCCTTATATCTTCTTTTCTTTCTCTAAGCGGCGGGACGTCTATTGTCACAACATTAAGCCTCCAAAAAAGGTCTTCCCTGAACTCGCCTTTTCTAACCATTGCCTCAAGATTCCTGTTTGTAGCGGCAATAATCCTTACATCTGTCTTTATCAGTTCATTTCCTCCAAGCCTCTGAAGCGTGCCGTCCTGAACAACCCTAAGGAGTTTTGACTGAACGCTTAAAGGCATGTCGCCCACTTCATCCAGAAACATTGTCCCTGTATTGCATTGTTCAAATTTACCGATTCGTTTCATATCAGCGCCTGTGAATGCGCCCTTTTCGTGGCCAAAAAGCTCGCTCTCAAGAAGCGTCTCAGGAATGGCAGCGCAGTTTACGGGCAGAAGCGGTTTATCAACCCTCTTACTGTGATGATAAATTGCCCTTGCTATAAGCTCCTTGCCTGTGCCTGTCTCTCCCTTGATAAGCACTGTTACATCACTTTCAGCGACCTGCCCTATCTTTTTAAATATCTCAAGCATGGCAGGACTTTTGCCTATTATCCTCTCTGCCCGTTCATTTTCTGTTAGTTCAATCGTTACAGGCACAGACATCTTCCCTGCGCTCAGGGCCTTCTCAACAAGGGATATCATCTGGCTGTTGTCAAATGGCTTGCTAAGATAATCATAGGCGCCGTATTTCATTGCAGTTATTGCCCTGTCAGATGTGCTGTATGCGGTCATCATTACAACGGGCAAAGACGGGTATTCTGCCTTTAATTTTTTAAGCGCTTCAAGCCCGTCCATCCCGGGCATCATCACGTCCATAATAACAAGCGCAGGAGATGCTACCTTCACCTTTTCCAGAGCTTCTTCCCCGCTTGAGGCTGTAACAACATCATAGCCCTGCTTGCCAAGGACTTTTTTAAAAGAATGACAAACGCCTCTCTCGTCATCTACTACAAGAATTTTATCCATATCTATCCTTTAATCCTTACCGGCAGCTTTACGATAAACACTGTCCCTATGCCTTCATGGCTCTCAAATGATATCTTCCCTCCATGAGCGCTCACTATATTATAGACTATTGAAAGCCCAAGCCCTGTGCCCTCTTTTTTTGTTGTAAAGAAAGGATCAAATATCTTTGGTTTTATATTATAAGGAATGCCCTGCCCCTTATCAGCAACCCTGAGCTCTGCAAAACTGCCGTTCATCCTGCCTGAAATTAGGAGCTCGCCTCCGTTAGGCATGGCGTGTATGGCATTTAAAATTAGATTCAAAAAGACTTGTTCAAGCAAGGCCTTGTCTGCCCTGATAGAGAGGATGCCGTCAGGCATATCGGTCCTTACCTTTATGCCATAGCGCTGAATGTCAAATGCTGAAAGGGATAAAACATGTTCAATAAGCGCATTAAGATTCACATCAGTAATGCTAAGGTCTTTTTGTTTTATGAAGCTCAGGAACTCTGTCAGTATATTTTCTATCTTCTCTATCTCGCTGTATATAACATCAAAGTCCTCTTTTGTTATGTCATCCTCATCCTGAAATGACTGCCTAAGCATCTTTAATGCCGTAACAGGGTTTTTAAGCTCATGTGCAAGCCCTGCTGATATCTGCCCTATAGAGGAGAGCTTCTCAGCCTGAAGCAGGTGCGTGTATGTATATGCCTCCTCCATCTTTTCTGTTGCGGATTTCAGCTTCATTAAAATGGCATTGAAGTTTTTTGCAAGCTCGCCTATCTCGTCATTTGATTTAACCTCTAATAATCCTCGCTGCCCTTTATCTGCAAGCGCCTTTGTAAATTCCACAAGCCTGCTTAGCGGCTCTGTAATCAAGCGGCTCATAAAAACCGCAATCCCTGTGCTTATCAATACAAAGAATAGAACAATTAAGGCAGTGGTGTTTCTTACCCTCTGCAGAATATCCTTTAACCATTGCCCTTTTATGCCTATATGAAGCTCCGAGACTGCATTGCCGGAAATCTTTACCCCTATATCCTTTATATAGGCATTCTCAGTATCAATAAATTTAATATTTCTCTGCATCTTATAAAGCGGATTCCATGACAATATATCACGCGGTAATTGCCCTTTAAATGTGTGGACAAAAACCTTGCCGCTTTTATCTGTAATAAATATGTAATCAATCTCTCTCTCATGCTTCATTATCTCGGCAAGGTGTTTTACTGCTTGAGAGGGCTCCTGTAAAGGCATAAGGCTTGAGATGCGTCCAGAGATGTCTTTGGCAATTGCATAGTCCTTATCTTCAGTCGCTTCCCTCACAGCATTAACAACAATCCCGCTTATAAAAGCTGTTATAAGCAGCCCTGTGGCAGCGACAAGCAGAGTTATAAGTATGATTATTTTAGTTCTTAGTTTCATACTGTTGTTTTAGTCTTATTAGTTTTATTGTCGTAAGCCATTTCCCCAGATATGGTAAAATTATAACTCTTAGAGGTCAATAAAACCATGCCGCTTGATTTATCAGTCTTTCATAAGGCTTCCACTGAAAATAAGACAGGGAATTTCACCTCCCTTTCAGGCTCTTCAAAAGCCCTGCTCTTTATGATAATAGAAAAGCCCTGCTTAATTGTTTGTTCGTCTGAAGCCTTAGCGCAGGAATTCTACTTGGATGCACTCTTCTGGTCAAAGGCATTAGGAGAAGAAATGCCTGTGCTTATATCGCCAAAAGAGGACTCAAAGCATTTCAAAAGCCTCATTGATATTTATAAAAACGGAAAGAAAAAGTGCATTTCATCTATTGACACAGCGCTCTCCCCTTCATGGCAGTCAGATAAATTCAAACAGATAAAGATATCAAAAACATCTGAAGAAGGAAGGGAGTTTTTACTTGGAGAGCTTAAGGGCATCGGCTATCATCAGGCGCCTTTGGTCTCATCAGAAGGAGAGTTCAGCATTCGCGGAGGCATTGTTGATGTATTCCCTGCCGGGGAAGAGCTTCCGATAAGGATAGAGTTTTTTGGAGATGAGATTGAATCAATAAGGTCTTTTGATATTGACACCCAGAGGTCAGTAAATGATATAGATGAGGCGTCTATTATCTCCATTATAGAGCCTGCTGAAGGCCCTCCGCTTCTTGATATTTTAAGTGACAAGCTTATTATCCTTAATGAACCTGATGATATAAAAAGAAAGCATCCTGATTTATCAGAAGGGCTTAAGTCGAGGCAGACTGCCTCTTTTACCTCCCTTCCTTTAGAGAAAGAGGGCTTTGAACTTAGCATAAAAGGAGTAAGCGGGTTTGGGCTTCTGCGCGAGGAGAGAAAAACCATAGATGATTTTATAAAAAGAGTTGGCGAGCTTAGAAAAGATTACTTTATTCTCATTGTCTCATCCTCAGAAGGACAGGCAAAAAGGCTTAACGAATTATTCTCAAACTCAGATATTTCTGCGCCTGTTTTTCCTCCGGAAAGAGCAGTCAAATACACCTCAAGCCCCACAATCACAGTAGGTGGATTAAGCAGGGGATTTGTTTATGGGGATGCTGTTGTGCTTACAGAAAAGGAGGTATTCGGAGAGCGGACTGCCCTGAAGCCTATAGGGAAATCACATATATCAAGGCTGCTCTCATCAATAGAGGATTTTAAAGAAGGAGACTTCATTGTCCATATTCAACACGGCATAGGACGATTCCTTGGCATCCGGAGGCAGAAGGCTGGAGAGCAGGAAACTGATTTCATTGCAATAGAGTATCTCGGCGGAGACAGGCTTTATGTGCCGCTTGACCGCATTAATCAGGTTCAGAAGTATAATGCGCCAAACGGCATTACGCCAAAGATAGACAGGCTTGGCGGAAAGACATGGCAGAGAACCAAACAAAAAGTAAAAGAAAAAGTAAAGGACATGGCAGAAAAGCTCCTGAAGCTCTATGCAAAAAGAACAACAGCAAAGGGCTTTGCCTTCTCCTTAGACACAGAGCTTCACAGAGAGTTTGACGGATTTTTTCTTTACGAGGAGACGCCTGATCAGCTTACTGCTGTAGAAGAGATAAAGCGCGATATGGAAAACATAACGCCTATGGACAGACTCCTCTGCGGAGATGTTGGGTACGGAAAGACAGAGGTTGCAATAAGAGCAGCTTTTAAGGCCTTCTATGACTCAAAACAGGTTGCAATGCTTGCGCCTACAACAATACTTGCAGAGCAACACTATAATACATTTCTCTCAAGGTTTGCAGCATTTCCTGCTAAGATTGCCCTCCTTAGCAGATTTCAAAGCGCAAAAGAGCAGAAAGAGATAGTAAAAGCGCTCTCGGCCGGTGACATAGACATTGTCATAGGCACACACAGGCTTTTGGCTAAGGATGTGAGTTTTAATGACCTTGGGCTCTTGATTATAGACGAAGAGCATAAATTTGGAGTAAGCCATAAAGAAAAGATGAAGGCGCTTAAGACAAATGTTGATGTGCTGACATTAAGCGCTACCCCTATCCCAAGAACGCTTCACATGGCGCTTTCAGGCATAAGGGCAATGAGCGCCATAGAGACGCCTCCTGAGGAGAGGCTCGCAGTAAAAAGCATTGTAGCGAGGTTTTCCCCTGAGCTAATCAAAGACGCATTAACAAAAGAGATTGATAGAAAAGGACAGGTGTTTTTTGTCCACAACCGCATTGAGGATATTTATAAGATAGCCTCGTCTCTTCAGGGCTTATGTCCTCATGCAAAAATAGAGGTTGCGCATGGACAGATGTCAGAGAAGATACTTGAGAAAGTTATGATGTTATTTATGACAGGAGAGCTTGACATACTTGTCTCAACCGCAATAATCGGCGCAGGCCTTGATATCCCAAATGCCAACACAATAATCATAAACAGGGCGGATAAATTCGGTCTTGCTGACCTCTATCAATTAAAAGGCCGTGTGGGTCGTTCCAATGTAAAGGCATACGCATATTTTCTCATTCCCGGAGAAGACTTGATAACCCCTGAGGCAAGAAAAAGGCTTGAGGCAATTCAGGAGTTAAGCTATCTTGGCGCAGGATTCAGGCTTGCATTAAAAGACCTTGAGATAAGGGGCGCAGGGAATCTCCTTGGCGCCGAGCAGTCAGGACATATAGAGGCAGTAGGGTTTGACCTCTACATAGAGATGCTTGAAGAGGCAGTAAGAGAGCTTAAAGGCGAGGAGATAACACCTGAGATTGAGCCTCTGTTAGAACTTAAAGTTCCAGCCATGATTTCAGAGCAGTATGTGGAAGATGCAAATGTGAGATTAGGGCTTTATAGAAGAATTTCATCTGCAAAAACCACAAAGCAGTTAAGAGACTTCTCAGACGAACTTAAAGACAGATTCGGCGAGCCTCCAGAAGAAGCGCTAAGGCTTATTGACGTAATGGAGCTTAAGCTTATGGCTAAAAAGCTCTTGATAACAAAGATACAGAATATCGCAGGAGTAATAAAGGTTGTCTTCTCTCCTCAAACAAAAGTAACCCCTCAAATGCTCTTTGCTCTTTATGACAAAAAGAAAAGACACATCAAATACCTGCCTGACGGATTTGAGATGGATTTAAGAGGAAAACAGTGGGAAGAGATTTGGGGGGGGTTGAAAATGGGTATTGAGAAACTTTTCGGGGAGGCATGATAACTCTGCCTCCCCTATATAATATCTTACAGATTAGTAACTGACCTCAAAATTATCAAATTGGGCATGAGATGCAAATGTCTTCAGCCCTATCTGACCAGTTCCAATTGGATTATTGACTGAATCAAACGTAGCCTGTAATTTCTGGTTGTATCCTCCCACGCTATCTAAATCTTTTGCATATAAAGTAACAGTATTCCCATTGATTGCTACTTTCATTCGGTACCATTTTTCTTTGCTTATTGTTTCAAGATATTCTCCAATTTTGTTAAAGTTACCGTTATAGTAACCTATTACCCACTTTTTGCTATCTCCGTCTGCTCTTGCCATTGCATACTTATAATTATTCGGATCCTTGTAGTCGAATATGAAAAACGCCATAACTTCAAATCCGTCATTTTTAATCTTGAAATCTGCTTCTATCGTCGTATTGCTTTCTGTTTTACCCTTGTTTACATTTAATACTGAGATAGCTGAGCCCCAGTTACCAGAAGACCCATCATATATGCCGTTTATAACTGACCAGTTCCCTGAAATAACTTCCCAGTCATCGTTATTGCCATCATTAAAATCATCAAAAACATTTACATTATAATTGACACTAAAATTATCAAAATGTGTATGGCTTGACCATGTAGCTAATCCAACTGAACCGGTTCCGATATCAGCAAACGTAGCTTCTGTCTTGTAAACAAACCCACTTCCGTCCCTGTCATCATCTGCATATATTGTCACTGTATTCCCATTAATCACCACCCTTATCCGGTACCATCTTTGTGTATCTATCTGTTCAACTACAGAGATGAGGCCATTCCATGTTCCGTTGTAGGACCCTATGCCCCAACGGTTTGCTTTGTCCCAAAATTGTACATATTTAAAGTCTGTAGGGCTTTTATAGTCAAAGATTATAAAGCCGTTTCGTGAATATCCATCAGGCTGGCTGTAAAAGTCTGCTTCTATAGTCATGGAGTGAGATGTAGGGGAATTCTTAGAAAGTGAGATATTCATCCCATCACCTGAGCCGCTGTATTCACAGGCTTGATTCGCTGCAATACATTGATTACCTTGGTTATCTTCTAATCTCCATGTGCCTGATTTGGAATCCCAGTTGTTATATGCCGTTCCGGCATTCTCGGTATAGATAAATCCATCCAGTATGTAAGAAAATACAGGCTCTGCCAGTATGGTTTTATATACATTATAATAATCGCCCATATCACCGCAAATCCCGTCAGCGTTCTCATCGGCACAATATCTTTCTGCCACGCCAATTTTTGAATTATTATTCTTAAAAACAATTTTATTTAAAGTCTCAAACGGATATACAAGTCCTATATCTTGAATATCATTGTTTTGAATTAAATCATTGGTAGATAGATACTCAAAGGTACTATTAATAAGTCTCATATCATGCAACTGAATAGTCAACCCGCCCAAAGGGGTTTTGTAGTTATAATCAAAATTGCAAAATTCCGGATGGATACGTGGATCATTCGCAGGGAATCTATTATTCGTTATCACGTTATCAATAGAGGTAAATCTTATTTTTGCGTCAGGAAGCAACCTCGTATAACCCACGTCAATAAAGATACCAGATCCAGAAGGTGATGTGTTATTGGTAACAATATTTTTCTCTAATGTTATATCAAACTTATAGTCGTACTTAATTGGCGGGCCTATATACGGAAAAATAAATTCCAACGCCCCACCAATACCTCGACATTGCACATCGTCGTAATCTTTCCGCAAAGAAATGTTGTCCTTAAAAATATTATTCAATAATTTGGCATTCATGTTGCCTGCTGGATTCATTGAGTAAAGTCCAGACATGAAATTCACACCTGCCCCCTGAGTCGCGATATTATTGTAAAACTCGTTTCCGTCAATTGTTATATTAAAGTTATCACCACCGTCAAGCATGAAAAAAGCACCAGCGCCTTCGATCGCAAAGTTGTCTTCAAAAATATTCCTGATAAGAGTTGCTGTCATGTTCTTTTTCATGTTACCAATAAAAACGCCTTGGTGATTATTATTGCGTAATAGATTGTTTTCCATTAAAAATGTGACATTCTCACCAGGATTATCTTTCCATTCGGAATTACATACCGCTACCCCGCCGCCCTCTTCAGAGCAGCCTGACATGGCACGGCCATTTTGGATTGTTAGATTTCTCATGGTTACATTTATGCCCGCCTGATTGGAGCCTTCGGGTCTTATTAGGAAGACCTGCTTTTTAGTCTTTCCTGAATATTCGCCGTTACATCCGTTGCAGATATACCATCTGCCAAGACGTTGATTCGTCTTTACATCTAACATTCTACCACCATCCGTACACTCACTGTTATTAGGGTTAAGCCCAACAAGATTTTGACAATATTGATGCATATTTTCTCCATTATGAAAGACTGTCCCATCAATAATTGTTTTCTCATAATCAACAAATGTACACATACCAAGCGACAAATCCACAGGGTTGCATGCCCTCTCTCTGGTATATTGAGCTGTAAAATTCGAGTTCCATCCTCCTTCTACGTTTAATGATTTATAGATCCAAATGGAGTTTTCATAAAATAATCCCTCAGCTATTCGTATTGTATCCCCACTCTGAGCAGCATTAACAGCATCTTGAATTATTGAATATTCTGAAGGCACGCATCTTATATTTTCAGCATTGCAGGCAACAGGCAGAGCAGCAACTGCAAGAAAACCACGCCATTTACCATTGCTATCTAAATACGCTCCTGTTATATTGCCTGAATTGTTAATGCCCATAGGCGCTGTCCTCTGAGCACCCTGAACGTCAAAGGTTGTAAATGTGCCTGCACTGTATGTGAAGCCGTGCAATACTCCTCCGCTGTCTTTATATTCACCTACAATTGTGCCGCTATCATTTATTCCAAAGAGTCTGGTGTAGTTAGCTCCAGGAAAGTCCAAAGTAGTAAATGTTGTGCCATCATATATAAAGCCATGACCAATCCAATTACTCTCATAATACTGCCCAACTGTTTTTCCTGCGTTATTAATATCGTATGCAACCGTCCATGGAGAACCGGGGAATTGTATAGTTGTAAAGGCATTTCCATCTTTCAGATAACCGAATGCTGTTCCATTTGCCTCATAGTATCCTACAACCTTATTAGAATCATTAATGCCGTATGAATATGTATTTGATGCTCCTGACACATCAAATGGGGTATAAGTATTCCCATCATACAGAAAACCGTGCCTTACTCCACCTGTGTCAATATAATAGCCTGTGACATTACCTAAATCATTAATGCCATACGTCCTTGTTTGACTTGCACCGGGGAAATTCTTTGCTGTAAAGTTAGTCCCATCATAAAAAAACCCATGGGTAGGACTTGTAAGGTCTGAATTTTCGTGATAATACCCTGAGATTTTATTAGAACTATTAATGCCCCATCCAAATGTAAAACCTGCCCCGGGATAATCAAAATAAGTAAAGCTATAGTCTGCTGCAAATGCAGAAATATGAAACATGCAACTTATTGCTACAATAACTACAAAAAACGCCTTTAATACTTTACCCCCCATAGTCATCCCTCCTATTGATTTAATTTTTTCTTCTAAAATATAGAAAACTACATGCATATCCTATGCCATACATAGTAAAACTATAGTTTTACTTAAAATTCAAAATATTACGCTATTATTCCTCTATTATTATAAAGTTCAACTAATGCGACAGATTATGAGGATAACCATACCTGTTATACTATAACTTATTGGAAAGTTTATAGAATGCTGACATGCAACTTTTGTCTCCAATGCAAAAATGTCTTATGGGTTCGAATTGTGAGTATTACCCTTACCCCTTATCAGCCTTTTATTTAATGCCTGCCTCGTAAGTCCGAGAAGACTGGCAGCAGCGCCCTGATTGCCATTGGCTCGTTTTAGCGCCTCATTTATAAGAAACTCTTCAGCCTCTTTTAATTTAGGGAAATGCCCTTGCATTCCAGAAAACTGCCCTATCCCATGCACTATATTTGAAGATACGCTATGTACATACGAGGAAGTCTTTTTTATAACCTGTCTAAAGCTATCCATTGATAGTATCCCTGACTTGTGCTGTGCAACAGCGTCAAAGACCATTGACTGAAGCTCGCGGATATTCCCGGGAAAATCGTAAGTTGCAAGATATGTTACAAGCTCAGGGGGAGGCGTCGGTTTTTTCTTGTTGAATGTTTTTGCGGCAGTTGCAAGAAAATGCTCAAGGAGCAATGATACATCCTCAAGCCGTTCCCTCAAAGGCGGGATGTGTATGTAGTGGGTATTAAGCCTGTAATATAAGTCCTTGCGGAATTTCCCATCCTTAATCAGCAGGCTGAGGTCTTTATTCGTTGTAGCAATAATACGGGCATTATTTCTCTCAGGAGTATCAGAGCCTACAGGGTAATACATCCCTTCTTCAATCACGCGCAGGAGTTTGACCTGTGATGCCTCAGTCAAATCGCCTATTTCATCAAGAAGCAATGTGCCTCCTTCAGCCATAGAGAGAAGCCCTCTTCTTTGTGTATCAGCGCCTGTAAAGGCGCCCTTCTTATGCCCAAATATTGTATCAGAGAACATATTGTCATCAAGCCCTGCAATATTCACCGCAATAAATTCGCCTTTACCCCCGCTTACTTTATGTATTATCCCTGCAATAAGTTCCTTGCCAACGCCTGTCTCTCCAAATATACAAGCAGGCCTCATGGAGCCTGCTACTGCCTCAACATAATGAAATATTATCCTCATCTTTTTGCTTCTTGTTATTATTGATGTAAAATCCTCCTCATGCTCAAGAGTGTCGCTAAAGAGATGCTTCCTCAGCGTATATACCTCGTCATGCAGCTCCCTTAGCTCCATTGCCCTTAAGATGCTTGACTGAAAACGGCATTTCTCCACAGGCTTTATAAGATAATCCATTGCGCCTGCCTTCATACATTCAATGGCAGGTTCAAGCTCGCCTGTTGCTGTCATAATAATCACCGGTACATAAGGGTATTCAAGCTTAATGCTTCCAAGCAGCTCTCTGCCGTGTATATGAGGCATAATAAGGTCAAGAACAATAACCGCTGCCTCCTGTCTTGAAAGAAATGGCAAAACTTCACGGCTGTCTTTAATTGTCATAATATTCTCAAGCCCCGCCGTGCGAAGCATAAGGCTATAGCTAAACAGGATATCCTCTTCATCATCTACAAGAAGCACAGGCAGTTTGGAAATATTCATTCTCAGTTCCTTTTTTTATTAGAGCCTGTACATATACTACTAAAAAGTCGTCATTCCCGCATGTAGTAAGCGGGAATCCAACATTTTAAAAATTTCTAGATGCCCGATTACAAACTTCGGGCATGACAAAAAAGGCAACTTATAGACAGTTATTAATCATATCACAGCAACCTCTGCACCCTCATACACAGGCAGTTTAACAGTTGCTATTGTGCCCTTGCCGGGCTCGGATTCAAACTCCAGAGAACCGCTGTGGTCTTTAATGATTGCATAAGAGATAGACAGCCCAAGCCCTGTGCCTCCGCTGTCAGCCTTTGTAGTAAAAAATGGCTCTGTGATGCGTGCTATAATTTCCCTTGGCATACCAGCCCCTTCATCCTTTACCTGTACAACCACTTGCCCTTTATTTTCATCATGAAAGGCAGACAGGCTGACTGCACAATTCCTTACAGGCAATGCCTGAAGCGAATTCATTATAAGATTAATAATAACCTGTTCTATCTGCTGAGAATTCCCTTTGACTAAGGGCAGAGTTTCTTTGCTCGCTATCTTAAAGTTATTGGTATATTGTTTTATATGGCAGTCAAGTATCGTCTTGGAGGCAGAGATGACTTTATTAATGTCAACCTGTTCATTAATGCTTCAGCAATTCACGGCAAATATAAAAAGCACATCATAACCACATTGAGTTTTATTTGATAGGGGAATATTTTTTCTGACAATTCATTGTTCTTTTAAATACAGAGTTTATTGAGGGTAAAATTTAACGGGATTGAATAAA
>JACQXF010000076.1 GCA_016208855.1 Nitrospirota bacterium
CTCCCCCTTGAGGGGGGAGGGTTAGGGTGGGGGTGAAAAGTAATAGTTTTCAAAGAGTTTTGCATACACCCTCACTTAATCCCATCCCCTCAAGGGAGGGGAAACATACTTTTGCAAGAGCCTCAAGAGTAAGGCAATTTTTTCATAACACATCTACCCTTTCCACTCTGCATAATTCCGGAGCATAATATTTCTTCTGAAAATAAAGAGCAACATTTACCAGTCCGATGAGAACAGGGACCTCAACGAGAGGGCCTATTACAGCGGCAAAAGCAGCGCCTGAATTGATTCCAAATACTGCAACAGCAACCGCAATTGCAAGCTCAAAATTATTGCTGGCTGCAGTAAATGAAAGAGATGCAGATTTTTGATAATCAGTATCCAGCCTCTTTGCCATGAAAAACGAAATGAGGAACATTACGACAAAATATATCAGCAGCGGAATAGCAATAAGGGCGACATCAAACGGAAGCTTTATGATGTAATCGCCCTTCAAAGAAAACATGATAACAATCGTGAAAAGCAGGGCTATTAGCGTTATGGGGCTTATTCTGGGGATGAATACCTGCTCATACCATTGACGGTCTTTTATTTTGATAAGGCTGAAACGCGTAATTATTCCTGCAAGAAACGGAATCCCCAGATAAATAAACACGCTCTTTGCAATCTGCCCCATCGTTACTTCCACTAAAGCCCCTTGTAAACCGAGCCATGCCGGCAGCAGAGTTATGAAAATATACGCATAGACAGAATAAAACAGCACCTGAAATATGGAGTTGAAGGCTACAAGTCCTGCTGCGTATTCCGTATCGCCGCATGCCAGCTCGTTCCATACAATGACCATTGCGATACAGCGCGCCAAACCGATCATGATAAGGCCAACCATATAATCAGGGTAATTATGGAGGAACACTATTGCAAGCATAAACATGAGCGCAGGCCCGATTACCCAGTTCTGAATCAGTGAGAGCCCAAGCACTTTCTTATTCTTAAATACTTCGCCAAGGTCTTCATACCGCACCTTGGCGAGAGGAGGATACATCATCAATATGAGGCCTATGGCAATAGGGATGCTGGTTGTGCCGACCTGAAAGGCATTAAGAAACGACTCAATCCCCGGTATCAAATAGCCGGTTCCAATGCCTGCAGCCATTGACAGGAATATCCATAAGGTAAGGTAACGGTTCAGAAATGACAGCTTCTTTGTCGTAAGCAGGGCGCTCATGTTATTTCCCCCCGGGTCAGTATCCCTAAAATAGACATAGAACATTGTTATTCCTCTCAAACCCCCTCCCCTTGCGGGAGGGGGCGAGGGGGAGGGGTAACCTTTATGTACATTATTCACCCTCCCCTTAATCCCCTCAAGGGAGGGGAAACTTCTGTGAAGTTCTATCTCTATTTTTCGGTCAGTATTTTTGCTCTTTAATAATACCTCATTTGCAGGTATAATACCCGCCCTCTGCGCAGGGCTTGCAAATTATCTTGCCGTCTCTCTCTGTATCTCTGAAATCCTGAACATGCTCTCCGCATATATTGCACTTGACCCTCTTCGTTGGCCTCCCCGGCATATCCTCAGGCTTTATTTTTACCGAAACCTCCATCACATCAAATAAATCTTTATCGGGCATTATCTTGTATGCCTCAGTCTGAGCCTCGTATTTGTCTTCAATGTGCGGAAAATATTTTTTTGCCTTATCCCTTGCATCCTCTCTTGCAACAATTCTTAAGACCTTGCCTGTCTTTAGATTCACAAATGTTGCAGCCATCTTGCCGTAGTCCATAAACTTCATTGTCCTGTGCCCAAGCGAGCAGCCTGTCACAGACTGTATGGCGTCAGTAGCGCACCTGTCTATCTCAACAAAGACAATAAGATTTTTTCTGTCTTTCCCTTTAGGGTCATCAATGCCGATTTCTCTTAGCCCGAGCATTGACATCCTCACCCCAAGCACCTGCCCCGGGCATAAATGGCCGTGGATTTTTACTGATTCTTCAAGGAGAGAATTGAAATCCGGTTTGTTCATAAGCTGTGTAAATTATAGCAAATGTAATATGGTATTTCTGGCTATTTTATGCTATCTTTGAAACATGATACGATATAAAAGACTTCCTAAAGATATTCATCAGAATATCAATGCGTTGACCAGTATATTTGCGAATGACCCTAATATAGTTTTCGCTTATTTATTCGGAGGGTTTTTTAAAGGTAGGCAGAATCCTTTAAGTGATATTGACATAGCAGTCTTTCTCAGAAACATTAATAAATTAGATTACCTTGACCTGTTTGGTAAGATAACCGATATTCTTGGAACAGAGGAAGTTGCCCTCGTCATTTTAAATACAGCCCCAATTAGCCTGACAGGCCGAATCTTACAGACAAGAAAAGTCCTTGCTGATAAGAAGCCATTTTTAAGACATATATATGAATCTGTTATTTTGAGAAAATATTTTGATTTTAATGTTAAAGAGAAGGAGATACTCAGAAGGAGATACGGTATTGGTGGATAAGGTCTTGATAGGCAGGAAACTTGCCGAAATTGCATAACAATTTGAAAGACTTTAAAAGGTATAATAACGCAATAATTAAGCGCTTGTAACTTAGTCAGCAGCCGGCAGACTTCCTGAACTTCTCAATTGCGCTGATTAAGTCTTTTGTCTTTAAGCCTGATTGTTTAACAATCTCATCATAGGATACCCCATTCTTCCTTGAAGTCAGGAGTCCTTTTACAGATTTCTTAGCAAGTCTTGAAAGACATAGTATAGCTGCAGATTCGCCCATGGATGTTTCATGAAGGAGCGTCTTAATTGTCTTAGGGCTGACATCAAAAAAATAATTCTCAAGCTTTTGCTGAAAGATGTCAACCCTGCCAGTCTGTTTTTCATTGATTTCTGCTATAAGTTTATTTAGTTCTTCCGTCTCAGCAGCAAAGGCAGACTGCATAGATAACAGAAAAAGTATAAATGCAATAGATAGAATCAATGTCTTTTTCATATCATTCCCTTTCAAAATAAAAATGGGAGGAGCCAAAGCTCCTCCCAAAACCATAAAAAGGAGTCTTAAAACATTACGTCAAATGTGGCGTAGATGTCGTATGCTTTTTCTAATGGCATAAACATCTGCGCTTTACCGGCGGCAAAATCAGCGGCTGTTGCAGTTAGATCAGAGATCTTTTTTGGCTCTCCAATCCATGAGTTGCTGCCTGTGTAATTGAATTTAAAATACTGGTAGCCAAGCCTGAAGAAGGCCTTAGCCTTGTTTGCAATAGGCTTGTTAAACAGCTCCTGTATCAAATAGACTTCATAGACATTGCCCCTTGTCCCGAGTTTGCTTGTCCACATATCGTCTCCTGCAGGGACCATGCCGATCCAGTACTTTGAGCCATGATTATATTCAAGGCCGATTTTTGTGCGTGTAGCCTTAATATCATATCTTGCTCCAACATATATGGCAGAGCCAGAATGTGATTGTTTGTCAACGCCAGGAGTCATGGGGTTATCGTCATATAACAGACCAGCGCCAGCGCCAGGATTGTCGAATGTCCCTACGTCAAGTAAATCTCCATCAGCGTTTCCATCTACAGCAAAAGTAAACATATTTGTATTTGGATGAGTCTTGCTAATGGCTGCTGAGACAAAAAGATTCAGGTTGCCAGGGCCGAAATTATTCATCTTCCCCATAACTATTCCGCCGAACCAGTCAATGTCGCCAAGGTTTGTTCTGACGCCTGCATCAGGCATGTTATCAAATATGCTAAAGCCTCTGTTTGCCTGTAGTTCAACAAGAAAATTGTCAGTTGACGCAGGAGTGACTGCAATCCCAGCAAAGTTAACATCATGAAGGGACGCCGCGCCAGGAAGACTTGTCCTGAAACCGCTGTCAAAGCCCTTCCCATAGCAGAACTTTGCAAAGGCGCCTGGAAGTCCTGATATATCAGGCGCAACCCCAATAGTTAATCCGTCAAATGCATAATCTACCAAAAGTCCCTGAACGCCTGCTGTGGTGCTTACCCTTTCAGTATTCTGCTTTAAATACATTGGAGGGCCGCCTGTAGAAGGCCTTCTTCCAATAGAGGCCCATACAGGAGCGTCAGCTATATTGCTCCATGTAGCGTAGGCATAATCAACCCTGAGGGTATTATCCTGAGGCACATGTCCCATTGTTCCATCAAAGGGTCCCATTGCCCTATCTGCAGAGAACGATCCTTGAACAGGCGTCATTGTTTCATGACCCCACACCTTATACATTAGAAGGCGCGCTTTTACACTAATGTCCTCCAGAGGGTTTGCTTTGAGGTTTAGCGCAAAACGATTAAGCAGAAGCGCATCGTTTTTAACATCATGCGCTGGTACCATATTATTAGGAGTTCCACCTACAAAGACAGGCAAAGAAGTACCACTATAGGTCATTCCTAATGCTGCAGACGGAAACAGCAGATAATGATCATGCACTTTGCCCTTCAGTGAGTCAATCCTGAATCTGTAGTCTGCTCCAATCTCAAGCCATGACGGCCAGGCAGACTGCTCAGACTTTTCCTCTACCTTTGATATCCTCTCTTCTTTTTTTACTTCCTCCTTCTTTATCTCATTCATCTGCTGCTTTAACTGCATGAGCTCCTTAGATAGGGCGTCAATCTTTTGCATGAGCTCATCCTGAGTGACTGCAAAAGAAGTGGCAGGAAGAAGCAAAGATAGAACAAGAAGCGCAACTAAAAATTGTTTCATGTACACCTCCTCTCTGGTTTTTTAAATATAGAAGCAATTTTCATACGAGAGGATGTTTTAATATAACTGATTGAATTTACACTATTGATAGGTAAGATGATTATAGCATAAAGGTGTTCTATGTTTTGATATGAAACATGTCCTTGAAACAATGTTTCAGAGTGTTACGTAAGATTATATTGCTTAATCTTCCGCCAGAGCGTTGTCCTGCTCATACCAAGGTTTTTTGCTGTATTTAATTTATCACCGTTATTTTTTTTCAATTCTTTTTCAATAAGCGTCTTCTCCATTGCCTTTACTCCTACCGGGATGTTTCCCGTTGCAGCCTGATGTGCGAAGTCCTTGCAGCATGCTACATGATGGGGAATAGAGAAAAGCTCAATTCTGCTGCCTGTTGTCCTTATATAGGCATGCTCTATAATATTTTCAAGCTCCCTTATGTTTCCCGGCCAGTCATATTCCATAAATGCCGAGATAACCTCCTCAGAGGCCTCGGCTATTTTTTTCTTGAGGGGAAATTTTAAAGAACATTTCTCTAAGAAATGATTTACAAGCAAGGGGATGTCCTCTTTTCTCTCTCTTAGCGAAGGCATCCTGAGAGGCACCACACAAAGTCTGTAAAATAGGTCTTCCCTGAATTTTTTATCTTTTATCGCCGTTTTCAGATCTATATGCGTGGCAGCTATTACCCTTACATCTACTTTTTTTGTCGCTATGTCTCCAACGCGCTCAAACTCTCCGTCCTGAAGCACCCTCAGGAGCTTTGGCTGGGAGACAAGCGGCATGTCGCCTATCTCATCAAGAAATATCGTTCCGCCGTTTGCAAGCTCAAACTTCCCAACCTTATCCCTTATAGCCCCTGTGAAGGCCCCTTTTATATGTCCAAAGAGTTCGCTCTCAAAAAGCCCTTCCACTATTGCCGCGCAATTTACCTTAATAAAAGGCTTATCCCTCCTTGAGCTTTGATGATGCACTGCGCGCGCTACAAGTTCTTTCCCTGTGCCGCTTTCTCCTTCAATAAGGACTACGCAGTCTGTGTCGCTTACAGCCTCTATGGAATCAAATATCTCCTGCATCATCTTGCTCTTGCCGATGATATTTGAAAATCTGTATCTTTCGTTTAACTCTTTTTTAAGGTTTTCAAGCTCAGAGGCGTCTTTCACTGTAGCCACTAAGCCGATGTTTCTGTTTGCGCTGTCTTTGAGTATTGCTGTAGAAATGTAGACAGGCAATGTTGTGCCGTCTTTGCCAACGACCCTTTCCATGCAGTTAGCCATGCCATAGCCGTTTCTTAAGGCATACGAAAGGGGACATTCCTTTTCGCAGTTGTTAGCCCTCAAGACATCGTTGCATTTAATGCCAATGACATTTTCTTCTTCCAGTCCTGTAATGCGCTCCATGCCTTTATTGAAGCTTGTTATGCAGAGCTCTGCGTCTACTGTAAACACGCCGTCAGCAAGGCTGTTGACGATAGAGTCTATTTTGTTCTTCTCCTGTGAGATGAGGATGTTGTTTTTCTCAAGGGCATGAATTATCTCAATTACATCGCTCATAGGCCTGAAGCTTTCTATTATTCCCACTGTATTTCCGTTTATATCTTTAAGCGGCGCAACATTCAGGCACAAAGGCATGGGAGGGCTGCCCTCTGTGTAGAGATTGATATTTATGTGGTGCGAAGCGCAGCTATTGTTATTTAGATTGTTAATTGGACAGTTGTTCAGGCAAAGATCAGTATTTATGAAATCACCGCATGACGCCTCATACGGCCCTTCACCTGTTATGCCTAAGAGCCTTTTTGCTGCATCGTTTATGAATATAATTTTTCTGTCAAGGCTGACGGCAATGACCCCCTCGGCGAGGTTTTGAAGAATAAGGTGCTGGTGGTTAAGATTTTTATTCATATTTTAAAAATTAACCTTTTTTTAGTGCCCTTTCAACGCTTTTAATTGCGCAGAATGAACCGCACATACTGCATGCCTCTGATTCTGTCGGGGGGACCTCTGCCCTTAATTGTCTTATCCTATCAGGGTTAAAAGAGAGCGCTGTCTGTCCATCCCAGTCAAGCGCCTTTCTTCTTTTTGCCATCTCAATGTCCCGTTCAATAGCGCCCTTAACGCCTTTTGCAATATCTGCTGCATGGGCTGCAATCTTTGATGCAATAACGCCTTCGCGCACATCTTCAAGATTTGGGAGCCTTGTGTGCTCTGAAGGAGTTACGTAGCACAGAAAGTCAGCCCCTGCTGCGCCTGCTATAGCGCCTCCAATGGCAGCGGCAATATGGTCATATCCCATGGCAATGTCTGTTACAAGCGGGCCAAGGACATAAAACGGAGCGCCTTTGCAGATCTCTTTCTGGATTTTCACATTAAGCTCTACCTGATTAAGCGGCACATGGCCAGGGCCTTCAATAATCACTTGAACGCCTGCCTCGTTTGCCCTGTCTCTTAATTCTCCGAGGGTCAGGAGTTCATCAATCTGTGTCCTGTCCGTAGCGTCAGCAAGACATCCAGGGCGTGCGCCATCGCCAAGACTAAGGGTAAGGTCATATTCTTTTGCCATCTCAAGGAGCCTGTCATAGTTTTCATATAGCGGATTTTCCTTGTCATTATATACCATCCACTCCATGAGGAATGCGCCGCCGCGGCTTACAATATCAAGAATTCTCCCTTCACTTTTTAAAGCCTCAATAGTCTTTCTTGTAAGCCCTGCATGGACTGTGACAAAATCAACGCCTTCTTCCGCGTGCTCTTTAATGACTGTAAAGAGTTCATCCGGCGTCATCCTCGCAATATAGTCCTTTGCCTCTACTGCCCTGACCACCGCCTCATAGATAGGGACTGTTCCAACAGGGATTGTTGATTTACGAAGCAACAGCCTTCGTATGTCTTTTATTGGGCCGCCTGTTGAGAGGTCCATAACTGCATCAGAGCCGTACTTTGTGAGGATATCTAACTTTTGCAGCTCCTCATCAATGGAGACTCTGTCACGTGAGGTTCCGATATTGGCATTTATCTTTGTCTTTAACATTCTGCCAATTGCCAGAGGGCTGATATCGTGGTTTAAGTTTCGTGTAATAACAGAAATACCGCTTGCAATGTCCTGCGACAAAGTCTCAGGCGCAATGCCCTCTGATGCGGCGGCCTGTTTTACCTCTTCTGTGATTATCCCTTTTTTTGCAGCTTCAATTCTTGTCATTTTTTATCTCCTAAAGTTAAGGTTGAGGACAAGGTCAAGGTTGAGGTTAAGGTTAAGGAATGAAAAACTCTCAACCTCAACCTTAGCCTAAACCTCAACCTCAGCCTAATTCTTTAATTATCCCTGTCGTCTTCTTTCTAATATCCTCTGCCCCAAACACCTCAGATATAAGCGCGACTCCATAAGCGCCTGTATTTTTTAATTCTTCTATCCTATTAACCTTCACCCCTCCGATTGCGAATACAGGGATCTTTATTTTCTTAGTAACTGTGTTTAATGTGTTAAGCCCGAGAGGAGCTCCGTATTTTAGCTTTGACGGTGTTTTGTAAATCGGCCCGAGTGTTATGAAGTCAGCGCCGTTTTTTTCTGCGTCTTTTGCCTCTGCCAAGGAATGCGTTGAGACGCCGATTAAAAACCGTGAGGCGTGAAGCGTGAGGCGTGAAGCGTGAACAACCTTTCTTACAGCATCTGCCGGGATGCTGTTTTGTGTTAAGTGCACTCCGTCTGCCTCCACAGCAAGGGCTATATCAAGCCTGTCATTAATAAATAGTTTTGCTTTGTATTGTCTTGTTAGCTCTCTCATCTTATATGCTGTCTTTAATAATTCCCTTGTGCCTAAATCTTTCTCCCTTAGCTGTATCGCCTTTACACCGCCTTTTAATGCTGCTCTCGCAGCAGCCAGCAAGTTTTGAGTTTTGAGTTTTGAGTTTTGAGTTAATGATAACTGCTTTCTGTCTGTTATCAGATAAAGCTTAAAGTCTATCATTGATATTCATATTTTCTCAGACTAAAGTTTTTTTACTCATAATTCATAATTCAAAACTCATACTAATGAGTTCATAAGTAAAGACACATAAATTAAACGTCATGCCCGAAGCCTGCACTCGAATGTCGTAATCGGGGGTTCTTAATCGGGCATCCAGTTCTTTAGCTGTCTGGATTCCCGCTCAACGGACTGCGGGAATGACAAGCTATGTGGCTTTACTTATGACCGTCTTAGTAACTCTTAAAGCATTCCCTCTATCGGACTGCTTGCTGTGGCATAGAGTTTCTTTTGGATCCTGCCTGAGTTATATGCAAGCCTTCCTGCAGTTACAGCGTGCTTCATTGCCTCTGCCATTGCTATCGGGTCACGGGCTCCTGCAATAGCTGTATTAATTAACACTGCATCACATCCAAGCTCCATTGCAATGGCTGCATCTGATGCAGTCCCCACTCCCGCATCAACAAGCACCGGCATATTAAGCCCTTTCATCTGTTCAAGGATTATCTTTATGTTGTATGGGTTTCTTATTCCAAGTCCTGAACCAATCGGAGCTCCAAGCGGCATTACTGCTGCAGCCCCTGCATCAACAAGCCTTTTTGCGATAATAGGGTCGTCGTTTGTATAGGGAAAGACGATGGAGCCTTCTTTTGCTAAAATCTCTGTTGCCTTAAGAAGTCCGCATACATCTGGAAATAGGGTCTTTTCGTCTCCTATGACCTCAAGTTTTATCATCTCTGAGACGCCTGCTTCCCTTGCAAGTCTTGAGTACCTTAATGCGTCTTCAACATTGTAGCAGCCGGCAGTATTTGGAAGGAT
The DNA here is from genome assembly GCA_016208855.1 of Nitrospirota bacterium. Classification (GTDB taxonomy): domain Bacteria; phylum Nitrospirota; class Thermodesulfovibrionia; order UBA6902; family DSMQ01; genus JACQXF01. The sequence continues at coordinate 9,497 of JACQXF010000076.1, forward strand.
CTTGTATTTTTTAGGGTCAATGTAGTCAAGCCGGTTTTCAGAATTTCTATCAAAGATATTTAACCTTCTTACTGCAACTGTTACAACATCAGCGCCTGATGCCTCAATTGCCTTTTTGGTTTCTTCAAAGTCTTTATACTTCCCTGTTCCAACCCAGAGGCGCGATTTGAATTCAATGCCCCTGATAATAAGCTTGTCTTCCATCTATATCCTCCAAATGAATTTCAGGGATTGGAGATTAGGGGTTGGGGGCTGGTAAAAAACCAAGCCCTAACCCCTAACGACTAACCCCTGTTTTTATCCTCCCCCCACAAATTTCACAACCTCCACTGTATCGCCGTCCTTGAGCATATATGACTGATAGTCGGTTTTTTTGATGATATTGAGATTCACCTCTACTGCAATTGCCTTAGGCTCAATCTTTAAGTTTTCAAGAAGCTGCGTAAGCGTCATCTCTTCCTGAAATTCCGAAACCGTCCCATTTAATTTAAGTTTCATATTATGGATTTTCCCAAATTTAGTTGCAACGAACACTCTCGGATGTCATTCCTGCGAAAGCAGGAATCCAGAGAATTAGAGGAACTGGATTCCCGCCTGCGCGGGAATGACACCACTATATATGCACATCCCTTTTCCCCTGCTCTATCAGTTTAAGCTTCTCAAGAATCCCACTGCCGTTTTTCCCTACCTCCTCTTCAAGCCTCTTTATAAGAAGCGGTTTTATATCCGCCGGTGCATAGTCTTCTATGTATTCTTTAAGCGTCAAGAGCGCATTCTGCTCGCAGAAATTTTTCATCGCCTCGCCTTCGCTAAGATGCCTGAAGCTTTCGCCTGTCCGTCCTTCCCTGTAACATGCAGTGCATAGGCTTGGAAGAAGGCCGCTCTCTGCAATTTTCCCTATAATCTCATCAATGCTGCGGTTATCTGCAATCTCAAACTGCGCTGTGTCTGTGTCTTCTCCTAACGAGCCTTCGGCAATATACCCAAGAGGGCTTGTTTTTGAGCCTGCTGATATCTGAGATACGCCTAATGATAATAAATCATCCCTTAACCCTGCAGGCTCTCTTGTTGAAATAACGATGCCGACATATGGAAGCGCAAGCCTGTATATTGCCACTATCTTCTTAAAGTCTGTATCTGATACCGTATGTTTTGACCTTGTAAGCCCGGAGCCTTCCGCAGGCTGAAGCCTTGGCACTGAAACTGTGTGAGGGCCGAAACCGTACTTTTTTATTAACCTGTGACTGTGGACAATTAATGCCCCGATATCCCAACGCCAGTCGTAAAGCCCTAAGAGCACACCCATTCCTATATCCTCAAAACCTGCCTCTATTGCCCTGTCCATGGCATTAAGCCTCCAGTTATAGTCAGCCTTTGGCCCTGACGGATGCAGTTTTTTGTATGCCGAGATGTTGTATGTCTCCTGAAAGCACTGATAAACACCAACGCCTGAAGCCTTAAGCCTTTTAAAATCCTCTACGCTCATAGGCTGTGTGTTTATGTGAAGTATCCTTATGTCTGTTTTGTCATAGATAGCTTTTATGACTGACTCAAGATAGTCTATGCCTGCAAATTTCGGGTTTTCGCTCGTAACAAGGAGAAGCCTTTTATAGCCTTTTTTTGAGAGAAGGGACGCCTCTGAGACTGCCTCGTCAGTGCTCAGGGTTTTTCTCTTTGCCGTGCTGTTGCCTATCCTGAAGCCGCAGTAAAGGCAGTTATTTACACACTCATTTGACAGATAAAGCGGGGCAAAAAGGACTATTCTTTTACCGTATACCTTTTCTTTGACCCGGCGGGAAGCATCAAAGACATCTCCCCATAGCCTCTCGTCATCAATGGACATAAGACGGGATACTTCCTCAAGGCTTAATATCTGCAAATCTAAAGACTTTGCGATGATATCTTTGATAAGATATTTATCAGTTTTTGAGCTAATTTTTTCAGGGGCGATGTGCATTAAAAACAAAAAACCGTATCCCTGAAGAAGATACGGTTCTATCCTCCCTTCCCTCCGCCGGTATTATCCGGTTCAGGTTCTTGGGGTCTCCTCACGATATATATCGGAAAGACTCTCAGGTATTGCCTGCTGAATTAGCAGGTCTTTACCTCCCCCAGGGTAATTTAAGTATAACGGCTATAAAAGGCAGTGTCAAGGACTCGAAGGTTCAGTCAAGGTCTTTAAATGTAAACTTGCAGCATCCTAAATCCAGCACCTGATCTTTTTCTGAAAAGCGATTAGCAATACCCTCTGAGATGCTATAGATTATATTATGCCCTTTCCTTTTCTTTTCTACTAACCCGCTGTTCTCCAAGACCTTTAAGTGCCTTGATATATTGTATATCTGAACGCCAAGCGTATTAGACAGTTCTGATACCGAGGCCTCTTGTTTTAATAATTCATGGATAATCAGCAGGCGGCTTTCGTCAGCCAGCGCCTTTAATGCCTTTGTCCATTGAATCGGGGACGTCATCATAGTTTTTCCTATGTTGCAATCGCAGGCCTATAGGTGTTAGGCATTTTTATAGTTCATCTCTATGAAGAGGTTTTCTATCCGAACCTTATCCATATTATTATTTTGGCATAATGTGGAGCCGCTCCATGACTTGTTAGGCAGAGTTTATTGTTCTCTATAAAGAATATTCAGTGTTAAATACTCGAAATGCGTCTTCTGGGAACCTGTCGTAATCTCTTTTCCGTTCCCCCGAGTTCAGCAAGTCTTCTTGCGCTCTCACGAGTAATCAACGCTTCCAAGCCCAATCTCACCAAAGATGTCTTCTCAGTAATTCCGGTAAGTTTTGCTGCCTTCTTCAGAATTTTGTCATCTATGTTTAATGTCGTTTTCATATGTACTAATATGTACTAAAGATATGTGCATGTCAAGCAGTTCCTTTGAAGATTTACTTTCATTTTTAAAATGCTTGATGACTGTATGCTTCATTCAGACCTTCCTATTAGGGCATCGCCCAACTTCCATAAAATTCTGTCTAACGCCCTGATTACTGACGAGTGCCACTGAATCGTAAACACATGATGAAAGATAACTCTACAACCATAAAACAGAGTCAGACCCAAAAAGTGTCCTGTGGCACTCGTTTACTGCAATGACTGTTAGATTCTTATGGTTTTCAGTTTTAAATACTTCTCCATAGGTTCAAAATCCCTATCATCATGCAACAGAGAGAAGTGATAATGAATACAAAAAGTCCCGATCATAACATCTATAGTCTTTCGTACAGTGACTCCATTTTTCCTGAGAAACCGATAATTCAATGCGCTCTTTATCGCAAGGTCTTGCCCTACCATCTCCATGAATGGAAAATCCAATAATAATTTTTGTGCCGTTCTGAAGTCATTATCGTTTTGAAATCCTTGTAGAACCTCTGTCAGAATAAGATCCCCTACAATAATCTCCTTATCTCCTATCGCAGAATCCAGCCAATCGGTTTTATCTGTTACCTTCCCATTGAAATAATCAATCCAGATGGATGAATCTACCAATATCATTTGTCTGCCCGCATCTCATCGAGATTGCCAACCCACTTAAGTTTGCCTCGATAATTTTTAATCTTTGCTTGACGCTTGAACTTCACCAAAAGTTTTAGCCCGGCTTCTATAGCGTCCTTCTTTGTTTTCAATCCAGATGACTTAAGAGCGGACTCCATCA
>JACQXF010000077.1 GCA_016208855.1 Nitrospirota bacterium
GCTGATATGGGGAAGAAAAAATATGTTCATGTAGCAGGCGTTGACGCCAGGCAGTGCAGACGATGCCACGAGATAATAAAACAGGGAGAGCACAGCTTTAAAAAAGTCCCGTCAGAGACATTTCCGCTCTGTGTTAAATGTCATAGCGAGGAGTTTGCGCCCCCTGAAGACATCAAAGGCTCTCCCCCAAAGGTCATACTTAAAGATAAGGAGCTAAAACTGCATAAGCCCTTTGCCGAGGGTAAGTGCACAGAATGCCACGATGCCCACGAGAGCGATTTTTACAAACATCTGAAGGCAGAATATCCTCAGGGCCTTTATGCCTCCTTTTCAGCAGGGCAATACAGCCTCTGTCTTAAATGCCACAAGGAAATATTGAAGGCATTTACAGGGGCAAGGACATTAACAGATACGGGATTTAGAAACGGAAATCTCAACCTCCACTTCAGGCATGTAAATATGCTTAAAGGCAGGACATGTCAGGCATGCCATCACCACCACGGCTCAAAGAAACCAAAGCTTATAAGAGATACCTTTATTTTTGGAAAGAAGGCGCTCACAGTAAACTTTGAAAAGACAGACACAGGCGGCAGTTGCGGCCCTGCCTGCCATATAAATATTAAGTATGACAGGTATGAGCCTGTCAAACACCTTATGAAGACAACGCCTGTGCCAGGCAATGACGCCACTGAAGAGGAGCTAAGGCTAAGCAAAGAGAAGGATATGCAAAGGCAAAAAGAAAAGGAAGGCATTAAGGAGGGAAAATGAAAAAAAATCTTTTAAGTCTATTAGCGGTGATTTTTCTCATCGGCTGTGCGGCTACAGATAAGAAGGCAATAGAAACTATATTCTATCCAATGCCGCCTGAGCAGCCAAAGATTCAGTTTTTAGTCTCCATTTCCTCTGAAGAGGATATAGGGAAAAAGCCAGGCGCATTCAAGGAGTTTTTGCTTGGCAAGGCTCCTTCTATGAAAAGAATAGCAAGGCCCCATGATATCAGCGCAGAGGAAGGCAAGATTTATATCTCTGACAGGACATATAAGAAGATCCTTATTATAGACCTCGTAAAAAATGAGTTTGACTATATAAGGGCTGAGAAGGAAGGGGCGCTTGATGAGCCCTCGGGCATATGGGTTACAGAAGAAGGCTATAAATATGTTGCAGATATGGACAGGAAACAGATAGTAGTCTTTGATAATAACAATAAGTTCTTAAGGGCATACGGCGAAAGCGGCCAGTTTGGGAAACCCACTGATGTGGCAGTGTATAAGAGTAAAATCTATGTGTGCGATTTTGATAAAAACCAGATTATTGTTGTTGATAAAGACTCGGGAAAGACCATTGGCGAAATTGGCGGGATAGGGACAAAAGAAGGGTATTTACATAAACCAACCAATGTCGTTGTGGACAAGGAAGGCAATATCTATGTGAATGATTCCTTTAACTTCAGGATGCAAAAATTTAGCCCTGAGGGCAAGTATGTGAAGCGCTTTGGCTATCAGGGAGACACCCTCGGCGGTTTTGCAAGGCCCAAAGGGCTTGACATTGACAAAGAAGGACATCTCTATGTAGCTGACACGGCTTTTGAAAATGTCCAGATCTTTGATGATGAGACAACTGACCTTCTGCTCTTTTTTGGGGGATATGGGCCTGCGCCTGGCAGCATGTATCTGCCAAATGCAGTATATGTAGATTACAAGAATGCGGGATATTTCAAAAAATACGCAGACAAGGACTTCAGCATCAGATACCTTATATATATTGGCAATATGCTGGGGGATAATAAACTTAATGTTTATGGCTTTGGCGATTGGGTGGGTGCGCCCCTTCCTGTGATGGAAAAGAAAAAGACTGAAGAGAAAGATGGGAAAAAGACTGTTAAATAATGCCATGACAGGATTAGCAATCATGGTGACATTAATTATGCTGACAGCGGGCTGTGACAGGTATGCAAGGCATAAGGTGCTGACATTTTTTTTTACCGGTGTGCCGCCTCTTGATGAAGAGAAAAAGTCGGGGAAAAAAGAGGAGGGAAAAGCGCCTCTGGCGAAGAAGAAAAGGACAGAGTCAGGGGCTGTCAAGGTTGTATCTTTTACCCATGGCCCTTTTGCTGCGGGGCAGTGCAATCTATGCCACGATATAAAGGCGTCAGTTGGTTTCAGGGGGCTTGATAAAGGTAAAAAAGATTCCGGAAGCGTCCCTGATTTAGGGCAGGCAGTGCCTGGAAGGCTTGTCACCTCTCTTCAGGAGCTCTGCGTAGATTGCCATATACAAAAAACCACTACGGAGGCTGGATGGGTACATGGCCCTGTAGCTAATGGCAACTGTGTCATATGTCACAGTCCGCACAGGTCAAAGTTTCAATATATGCTTTTAAAGGAGAAGTCAGTGGACTTATGCGGGCAGTGCCATTCCAAGGAAAATCTGATAGCAACAGACGATCATAAAAAAGGCGAGGAGTGTGTTTCCTGTCACAACGCCCATGCAGGGAAAAACAGGTTTTTGCTAAAAAAAGACTTCAATGAGATATTTTGAACTGAAGGAGGTATCACTAAATTTTTATGAATCTCAGCAGGGAGCGGCTAAGGTGTGTATTAATCCTGCTTTGTACTATTATTTTCATATCCTTAACCGTAGAAGATATTTACGCGCAGCGATATTTCTTTATTGAAAGGCCAAGGCTCGGACTTGGCCTTTCTTATGAGTTTGAGGAGGACAAAAGGACAGGGCCTAATATAAATAGAGAAGATACGACCACTACCTTCTCTGAGAAGTTTGAGATTGAGACAGAGGGATGGGTTTATCACCCGGCGCTTATGATATATACCCTTAGGCTCTTGCCTGAATGGGAGCAGATATCAGAAGAATCTGAGGGCAGCGGCAAAACAAGCACAAAGGCTTTTTTGCAGGGTTATTTTACAGAGTTTACATTTTTACAGTACAAGCCTTATACATTGAGGATATTCGCAAACAAACAGATGGGAACAGTCAGAAGCAGCCTTGCTCAAAGGACAAAGACAGAAACTGATTCATATGGCGGCACACTCATGCTGAAATACAAACTACTGCCGACTACCCTTAACTATATCCATACAACGAGCCATGAGAGCGGTTTTTTCAGCGCTCAGGGCAAGGCAGATGAATTCAGGCTGAACACAAGATATGATAAAAAATTTGGAGATACAAGGCTGGACGCCTCTTACATAGACAATACACGCACTACGCAGGGTATTCCCATAAATATATCTGCAGAGAATGTCACTGTACAGAACTACTATAACATTACAAAGGACAAGCGCGTTGCCCTTTCTTCAGGGTTTAATTATCGTTCTGCAAAGAGTAATTTTATTGAGAGCACAGTATATGGGCTGTCTGAGTCTCTTCAGTGGAGGCACAAGGAGAACCTCTCCACAAACTACCTTCTTCGTTATGATAAAAGCTCTACTGAGGCATTCAGCGCAGAGTCAAAGGCTGCGGGTTTTGGGTTGACACATCTGCTTTATGAAAACTTAACAACCTCAATAAATGCTGACGCCGCATTGAGCGAATTCACAGGCGGTGAGATAGCCTCTTATGGCACAGGGCTTTCTTTTAACTACACACGAAGGATACCATGGGGGAATTTAAATATTAATATAGGTCATGACTATAGGGTAGTCATGCAGGATTATGTGCAGGATTTCATACAGGTCTTGGACGAGTCCATTACCCTCACTGACGGCGTGGTTATAAGCCTAAACCTGTGGTCTGCCTGGAGGACTTATTACAGGTTTAATCATTCCCAGCAAAATTTCCTCTCTGGCATCAGGCCGGAGAGACTCACAGATGACACCACTCACACTGCCGGAACAGAGCTTGAATGGAAATGGAGCAGAACAAACCTTGAGTTTGAAGACAGGCAGACAACAACTGCGCCGCTTACGCGGTGGCGTGCAGAAGAGATTATTACCTTAAAACCAATGGAAAAACTATTCCTGAGCCTTTCTGGCAATTACAGCGAAACCGAATTTAAAGATACAGGAGATAAAGAGACTTTTAATGGGTTTAGGGGTACAGCGCAAATAGTTGTATCACATTGGGGCTGGCTGAAACTTGAGGGCTTCAGAAATAGCCTGTCCGGGAAGTCGCAAAAGACGACTGATTCCGGGTTCCTGTCAGTCTTTGATATGTTCTTTGGGATATGGAGAGCCAGTATAAGCTATAGGTTTTTGCAGGAAAAGGATGAGACATCTCAGGAGACATTTCAGAACAATTATTTTTTATTTGAGATAAAGAGGACATTGTTTTAATGGCTATAAGAATGAATTTCACCGGAGGATTAAGATGAAGGGCAGGACGGCTATACTATCTTTTCTTTTTATTTCTGTTTTTATTGTTGCCGTAACAATTCTTTCTCAAAACAAAACATATTCACAGACAACTCCTGCGAAGGCTGATACCTGCACTACATCTGAGTGCCATGCCAATATGGGCAAGGATAAGTTTGTCCACGGACCGGTAATGGCAGGGGAATGCACTGCATGTCATGGGGAGTCCCCGAAACACAAGGATAGTCCATCTAAAAATAAATTCGGGGCTATTAAAGATATTGAAAAGCTCTGCTATTCCTGCCATGATAAATTTAAGGTTAAAAAATTTATCCACGTTCCTGTGGCAAGCGGAGAGTGCACGGCCTGCCACAGCCCCCACGGCTCTCCCTATAAATTTCAGCTTCTTGCTGAAGGCGCTAAACTCTGTTTTAATTGCCACGATGAAAAACTTGCTTCAGGCAAGTTTGTCCATGGGCCAGTTGCTGTCGGCGGGTGTGTGGCATGCCATGAGCCTCATGTGGCTGATAATGAAAAAAACTTAAAGGCAAAGGGGCCTGCGCTGTGTTTTTCGTGCCATGCTGATATGGCAGAGAAGTTTCAGAAGGCAAAGGTCAAACACAAGCCAGTGGCTGAAAACTGCACTAACTGTCATAACCCTCATTCAAACCTGAAAGAATTTATGCTTTCTGATGCAGCCCCGGCGCTCTGTTTTAAATGCCATAAAGAAAAGAAGGAATGGGTTGAGAAGGCAGCAACTCAGCATGGCGCATTAATGACAGGCAAGTCATGCCTGAATTGTCATAACCCTCATGCCTCTGATATAGCCAAAAGACTCTCTATGGCTCCAATGGATTTATGCCTTAGCTGTCATGATAAACAGATAAAGGCAAACGACGGGAAGCTTCTTACAAACATGAAGAAACTCTTTGCTGAAAACCCTGACCATCACGGCCCTATAAAGCAGAAAGACTGTTCAGGATGTCATGACCCCCATGGGTCAGGTCATTTCAGGATATTAAGGGGCAACTACCCTGAGACATTTTATAAGTCTTTTGATCTTGGAATTTATAACCTCTGCTTTAGCTGCCATGAAAAGACGCTTGTTCAAACCCCTGAAACCACCAAGCTGACAAATTTTAGAAATGGCGAGATGAACCTTCATTTCAAACATGTCAATAAACTTGAAAAGGGCAGGACCTGTCGCGCCTGCCATGAAACACACGCAAGCAAACATCCCAAACACATTAGAGACTCTGTGCTTTTTGGAGGATGGGAGCTGCCTCTTAACTTTCAAAAGACAGACACAGGAGGCAGCTGCGCCCCTGGCTGTCATAAGCTGAAAAAATACGATAGAGTAAAAAAGGAGCAGAATTTATGATAGCCATATTTCTTTTAGTCTTATTGCTTATAAACCCCCTTGCCTACGCAGATGCCATAGGCATTGCAAAGGGAGAGGCTGCGCCGGATTTTAAATTAAAAAGCATTGACGGCAAGCCTGTTTCACTTAGCGAATATAAGGGGAAGATAACGGTTATTATCTACTGGAGGCCGGATCAGAGCCGTTCCATTGAGGCCCTGAAGGACAGCCGTGATGTCTTAAAGAGGTTTAAAGGTAAAGGCGTTGAGGTTATCAGTTTGATTCCAGATGGTGAAACCGTTGAGGGTATTCTTAAGATCATTAAAGATAACGAAGTAGACTTTCCTATTTTGATTGATGCAGCTAAGGAGGTATTTGGCGGCTATGGAATCAGGGTGTACCCAACAACGGTTATAATAGCAAGAGACGGTAAAATTGCACATGATATCCCAGGGCATCCGCTTACTTACAGGTTAATACTTGAGGGTTATCTTATGTATATGCTTGGCGAGATAGATGAGGCGAAATTAAAAGCCATGATCTCGCCGCAGAAAGAGCAAGAGGATAAGGCAATGCTTGAGGCTGAAAGAAGATATAACCTTGCATTGAAATTTACTGAAGGAGGACAGCTTGCACAGGCAACAGAGGCAGCTAAGAAATCTATAGATGCCAAGCTGTCTTTTATAAAGCCCCACATACTCCTTGGATTTTTGTTTATTGAGGCAAAAGATTCTGATAATGCCATTGAAGAATTCAACAAGGCTCTAAAGATAGACCCAAACTCCCATGATGCAAAGACAGGGCTTGGCAGTGCGCTTATTTTAAAAGGAGACCTTGCCAAAGCCATAGAAGTTCTTACCTCTGCCCAGGCAGCTAATCCCTATCCTCAGAGAGGCTATTATGAACTTGGCAGGGCATATGAGATAAAGGGCGACAAAGATAAGGCGGTAGAGATGTATAAAAAGGCAATTGAGAAGATTATTAGAAAAAGGATTATCCCGTCAGGGATATCCCTATGCCAGTAAAGAACACATACCGACAGGTCGGCAGAAAGGAGAGATAAAAAACGCATCCAAGTCGTCATTCCTGCGGAGGCAGGAATCCAGAAATACTCTGGATTCCCGCTTACTACATGCGGGAATGACAGGGAAGGTTATCTTTGAAGCGCAAATATGGGTATGAATAAACACACAACACTTATCATAATTTTGATTCTAACATCTGCTTTCATTGCTTCCGGCTGTTTTAAACAGGCTGTAGAGGATAGGCAGCCTCTGCCGGACATAATCTGGCCAAAGCCGCCAGAGGTCCCGCGAATCCGTTTTGTAAATTCTATATCACGGCCTGAGGATTTGCATATAACAGAAGGTGTATTGAAGAGATTTCTAAGGTTTTTAAAAGGCTCGCAAAGAAAGGCAGTTGTTATGCCATACGGTATTGAGGCTGATGCTGAGGGCAGACTTTTTGTTGTTGATACATTCAACAGGTGTGTTCATGTGTTTGATTCAAGAAATGGCAGCTATTACACATTCCCAGACAAGGAGGCTTCTCTTACATCTCCAATAGACATAGCGATTGATAAAAAGGGCAATATCTATATCAGTGATTCAAAGGAAGCGGTTGTCAAGGTTTTTAAAGACTACGGGAAAAAGTATGTTATGGCCATAGGAAAAGACTTATTGGAAAGACCTACAGGAATAGCTATTAATGAGAAAACAGGTGAATTGCTCGTAATAGACACCCTCAACTCTGTGATCGTGCGATATGACATTGACAGCTACAAGCTAAAGGGGATAGCCGGCAAGAGCGGCAGTGAGGCAGGGAGGTTTCATTATCCAACAAATATTTTTGTCTCCAGAGACGGCTCTGTCTTTATTTCAGACTCTCTTAATTTCAGGATTCAGAAGCTCAGTCCTGATTGGAAATTCTTAAGCGCCCTTGGCAAGCCAGGAGACGGCCCCGGCTATTTCTCAAGGCCAAGGGGCGTTGCAGTTGACAGTGACGGCAATATCTATGTTGTTGACGCCCTTTTTGATAATGTTCAGATCTTTGATAAAGAGGGGAGGCTTCTTATGGACTTTGGCAGCCCCGGACATAATTACGGAGAATTCTGGCTTCCCTCAGGCATATTTATTGACAATAACGACATGATCTATGTTTCAGACTCCTATAATAAGAGGGTGCAGGTCTTTCAATATATGAAAGCAGAGCCATTCCTAAATAAATGAGAGATTCATAATCAATGTTGAATTGAAAAATGACAAATAATAATCCAATACATAATAAGAAACACATGGTGTATTTCAAAAACAAACGAGGCTTGTTAATTGTGACTGCTGCTTTTTCATCTTTATTTTTGATTGCTTGTTTATTTCTTACAGATACAGAACTATACGGGGGAAGCATAGTTAATACAAGGCATAATCTCTCTGTCACAGGCCCTGGTCCTATAAAATCTACCACAGAGGAGCAGATATGTATCTTCTGTCATACACCACATAATGCAAGGCGGGATATCCCATATCTATGGAACCGCCAGGACACAACAGTCAACTATATCCCTTACCAGAGCTCAACGCTTTATGCCTCAGTAGGTCAGCCTTCAGGCACATCAAAATTATGCCTTAGCTGCCATGACGGAACTATTGCCCTTGGCGCGCTGATTTCAGAGCCGCAGGAGGTGCCATTTCAGGGCGGGATTCGCTTTATACCTGAGGGGCCAACAAAGCTCGGGACAGACCTTTCAGATGACCATCCTGTATCCTTTATTTATGACAGCGCCCTTGCCATTAGCAATGGTGAACTCATAGATCCCTCAGGGCTTCCCTCTGTTGTAAGGCTTGACAGAAACGGACAGTTGCAGTGCACAGCATGCCACGACCCTCATGATGATACTTATGGTAAATTCCTTGTTATGGCAAACAACTATTCTGCCCTTTGCACAGCATGCCATGATAAAGACGGATGGTCTTTCAGCTCGCATTCCACGTCTAATGTAACATGGAATAGTTCAGGCGCTGACCCCTGGCCGCATACACAATATACAACGGTTTCTGAAAATGGGTGTGAAAACTGCCACAGGCCTCACACAGCAGGCGGCCATGCAAGGATTCTGAATTACGCAATTGAGGAAGATAACTGCCTTGTCTGCCATACCGGAAACGTGGCGGTAAAAAACATCGGGACTGAACTAACTAAGCCTTACAAACATGCGGTTCAGACTTACACAGGCGTACACGACCCGGCAGAGAACTTTACCTCGGGCAATGTCCAAAAGCATGTAGAATGTACGGATTGTCATAATCCTCACTGGGCAAATAACAGCGCTTCACAGGGAGCGCCGCTTGTTTCGGGCAAAAACGCAGGTGTAAAGGGAATAGACTCAGCAGGCCAGCAGATTGCCGCATCAAATAATCTCTATGAAATCTGCTATAAATGTCATGCTGATTATAATGTAATAACAACTTTCCCAATAACCAGGCAGATCCCGCAGCTAAATACAAGGCTTGAGTTTGACCCCTCAAACCCATCGTATCATCCTGTTGAGACTTTAGGAGTTAATTTTAATGTGCCAAGCCTCCTGCCTCCATACACAACATCAAGCAAAATATTCTGTACGGATTGCCATAACAATGACAGTACAACCGGCCCTAAGGGTCCGCATGGCTCTAACAATAAATACTTGCTTGAAAAGAACTATACCACACAGGATAATACAACGGAGAGCTCTACTGCTTATGCCCTTTGTTATAAATGCCATGACAGAAACAGCATATTGAGCGACCAGAGCTTTAAAGAACATGACAAACATATACGCGGGGAAAAGGCTCCATGCTCTGTCTGCCATGACCCTCACGGTATAAGCTCAACACAGGGCAATCCTACAAACAATAAGCATTTGATTAATTTTGATATAACTATTGTCCAGCCTGATGGGCAGGGGCAAAGGAGGTTTGAGGACCTCGGGACATTCAAGGGCAGGTGTTTTTTAACCTGCCATGGGAAGGAACACAAACCAAAGGAATATTAATTAAATTGAGCGATTCTTATGAGGCATAGTCATTCAAAAAACCGTGTAACGCAACGGTATTTATTGGGATGCAATTATTTTTTGGATTTACCGTCTTAGGTTAATCAAAGACTCTTCAATAAAAATAATTGCCTGTTTAAATGAGTTGCCACACGGCTTTTTGAATGACTATGCCTCATATCATGACAATAAAACCGCTCAACTTGGGTATTAATTAATTCCGTCTCCGCATGGGGAAGGAGAAAGAACGGGGGAGAGATGAAAAAGAGAAATGTGATATTTGCAGGGTTTTTAATTTTATTTTTTGCAGCTTCCGCTGCCTTAGCTGACTTAAAGGAGACGTCAAATATAGGTACTGTTAAGTCAGCAGAGACAGCAGGCAAATACACCTATATTAAGCTTGACGAGCAGGGCAAGGAGGTCTGGCTTGCTACCTCGCCTATGAATGTATCAGTTGGCGACAAGGTTGAATATTCAGGCGGCTCTCTCATGAAAGACTTTCACAGCAAATCCTTGAATAAGACCTTTGACTATATTGTCTTTGTTACAAGGGTAAGGGTGCTTGGCAAGGAACCACTGTCAGATAAACAGGCTGTGCCGCAGGATGATTATCATAAAAATACACAAAAGGATAAAAAAACGCTGGCAGCGCCAAAAAGCGGTGAGATAAAAAAAGCGGAGGGCGGCAAGACTGTCAAAGAGATATTTGCGGAGAAGGAAAAATTGAAGGATAAGGCTGTCACTTTACGGGCTAAGGTTATGAAGGTGAGTAAAAATATCCTCGGCAAAACATGGCTTACTCTGTCTGACGGGACAGGGGCTTCCCCTGATAATAAAATTATTGCAGTAACCTTAGACGAGGCAGGCATCGGCGATGTAGCAACTGTTAAGGGTACTTTAAAGACAGATGTAAACCTGGGGGCAGGATATAAATATAAGGTGTTAATAGATGAGGCTAAGGTTACGAAATAGGGAAGCCAAAAAATGCCTTCAAATGAACAGAAAGGGCGTAAAAAACTCCTAATTCTATTCTTTCTCTCAGGCGCTACAGCCCTTATCTATCAGGTTGTCTGGACAAGGCTGCTTACGCTTTTTTTTGGGTCAACTATCCTTGCGGTAAGTACGGTTCTGGCCACATTCATGGCAGGCCTTGCAATCGGCTCTGCACTTATCGGCAGGAAGGCTGATACAGCGTCGCAGCCTGTGCGCTTTTATGCATGGCTTGAATTGTTCATAGGGATATTTGCGATTGCCACGCCTCTGATCTTCTCCGCAATAGAGCATCTTTATATAGTGATGTACTCTGCCATGCTTCCGGGTTTCTGGCAGGCAGCGCTGCTCCGCTTTGCCTTATCGTCTCTTCTGCTTCTGCCTCCTACAATACTTATGGGCGGCACGCTTCCTGTGCTGTCAAAGGTCTTTCTTGACAGCAGGAATGAAAATACAGGCAGGGCGCTTTCACTGCTTTATTTTATTAATACTGCAGGAGCGGTTGCAGGGACTCTTGCTGCCGGGTTATTTTTGCTTCAGCTAATGGGAGTTAAACTGCTTTTACTGTTAAGCGGAATGATTAACATCGGGATATTTCTGTTTGCCTTCAGGACTCAGGTGCAGACCGTTTGCGGCTCTAAAGAAGAATGCGCTGTTTCGGCTTCAGCCTCGGTCTCAGGCTGGTCGGCAAATGCCGTGCTTGCAGCCGGGGCATTGTTCTTCTCAGGGCTGACAGCGCTAATCTATGAAGTAGTGTGGACGCGCGTGCTTACTTTAATAATAGGCTCCTCCACCTATGCCTTTACAATAATGCTTGCCACATTCCTTGCCGGAATTGCCATAGGAAGCGCAGTAATCAGCAGACTCTCAAGCAACAAGACTGAGGGGATAGGCCTGCTCTCCATATGTCAGGTGCTAATTGGCGTTTTTGCCCTTGTAACAGCGAGTATCTTTGGTGTGCTGCCTGATGCCTTTATATCTTTGTTTGGAGCGGTCGGAGAAAAATTCACTCTTTTTTTAACAGCCAATTTTCTTCTTTGTTTTATTGTGATGGCGCCTGCAACTCTTTTTATGGGGGCATCCTTTCCAGTTGCCGGAGCGGTCGTGGTTGAAACATTCGGAAGCAGCGGCAGGAGAATAGGACTGCTGTATGCGGGAAATACCATCGGCGCAATTCTTGGCGCCTTTCTTGCCGGTTTTGCCTTGCTTCCCAGTTTAGGAATACATCAAACATTAGTGCTTACAATTATTCTGAATCTATCTGTGGGATTTATACTTGCTGTTATTCATCTGTTTAAACATGGCGCAGTGAAGCATCTTGCCGCTGCCGCTACGGCCGTATCTTTAATAATCTCATTATTATTTATCTGGCAGCCTGAATGGGACAAGCTGAAGATGACAAGCGGCCCCTATGCCTATGCCATTCAATACCAGAAGATGTCTATTGATGAGAGGCTGTCAAAGATGGAACAACTCTTTTATCAAGAGGGGCCTGTTGCAACTGTCTCTGTAATAAAAGAAGGAGAGCGCCTCCGCTTGCTTGTTGACGGCAAGACAGATGCCGGCAACTTCAGAGATATGACCACTCAGGTATTGTTAGGCCACCTGCCGCTTCTGATTAAGCCTGATGCTAAAGATGCCCTGATTATAGGCTTTGCAAGCGGAATCACTGCAGGCGCTGTTGCGCAGCATAGCGTGAGCAAGATTGATTGCGTTGAGATAGAGCCTGCAATGAAAGAGGCAAGCGCCTTTTTTTGGAAAGAAAACTACCATATAGCGGATGACAGGAGGTTTACTCTTATAACAGATGATGCGCGCTCTTATGTCTTAACAACTGATAAAAAATACGACCTTATTATATCTGAGCCTTCAAATCCGTGGCAGGCAGGCTCATCCCGTCTCTTTACGCAGGAGTTTTTTTTAAAGGCGCGTAATATCTTAAAAAAAGACGGCCTGATGGTGCAATGGATGCATCTATACGGGACGGATGTTGAAAGTTTCCGCCTTGTCGCGCGCACATTTATGTCAGTCTTCCCTCATGCCACGCTGTGGATGGATCCTGTCTTTGCGGATGTTATTTTCATCGGCAGCTCTGACAGGCTGGATATTAATCCGCTTGTGATTAATAAAATATACATAGAAAATACCAGGGTGAGAAACAGTATGCTTAGGATAGGTTACTCTGAAGACTGGTCGCTGATGAAGGCTTTTCAGCTTGAGGAGGAAGGGTTAAAGAGGTTTGCCGGCACAGGAGATTTTAATACCGATGACCTGCCGCTTTTAGAGTATAATGCCCCAAGGGCGCTGTACTCCCCAACAGCAATGCAGGATAATCTTAAGGCTCTTCAGGACAGTAAACTGCCTGAATCCTTTCCAAAGGTAATGGTTAGCGTTGGAGACGAAATTCAAGCTGCCTCCTTGCTTAGGGAGTGGGGGAAGTCCTTAGCAGCAATAAAAGCGCTGCCAACTGCGAAGGGCGCCTTATTAAACTCTGCAGCATTAAATCCTATGGACTATCAAAACTATTTCCTGCTCGCTTATCTGAGGATGCACTCAGGAAATATATCAGGGGCAGTTGAGTATTTTGAAAAGGCATTAAGCCTGAATCCAAAGGCAGGCAGCGCTTATGTACATCTTGGAACGCTGTATTATCAGGGCGGGGATATAGACAGGGCCTATGCATATATGAAAAAAGCCATCTTGCTTGGAGAGGACTCTGCAGGCTTAAGAAACAACATTGCAGTAATACTTGCAAAAAAGGGAGACTTAAAAGCCGCCATTGAGGAGGTTAAGGCTGCTTTATCAATTAACCCTAATGATGAGGTGGCAAAAAAGAACCTGAATACATTTAGAAACTTGCTTGAGAGTAAAAAATGACGCCCTGTAAAAACAATATAGAAGAGTCTGTTAAGCCTTCGGAGGCGATAAAAAAAGGTTATCTCCTAAGGCTGCTTCTGCTTCTGCTTACTATTATCCTTGCAGGCACTGTCATCTCAGCCCTTGTCCTCTATATTAATACATACAGAACATTTGACGCGCATTACAGCGCTGCATTGTCAATCATCACAGAGATTAAGCAGGGCCTTCTGATAAAAACTATCAGGATAAATATATTTTTCTACCTCCTCACGGCTATAGGGGCTGGTATTTTATTGGTTTTATATTCCCATAGGATAGCAGGGCCGCTTTACCGTGTTAAATTATATGCAAAGATGCTTAGCGAGGGAATGTTTGAAAAGAGGATACAATTCAGGCGCAAAGACGCTATCCACTCGCTTGCAGAGGCCCTCAATAATATGTCAGACAGCTACGGCAAGAGACTGTCAATGCTCTCTTTAGAAATAAAAGAACTGGAAGATGCCATAAAGTCCTTAGGCAGCAAGCCTGAACAGGCCGAGGCAGCCTTAAGGAGGGCAAGAGAAATTGACGAAAAGATAAAGAGGCTCTTAGATGCCGTAAAGGTATGAGAACTAAATGTATTGCCGTAATATTCATCTTAATCATGATTGCATCAGCCTATGTGCTGTCAGTGCAGAGGCCTCATGAGTTTTCACCCCGTGACTGCGTGCTGTGTCATTTTGATGAGAAGAATGAGCCTATGAATATAAAACCTCATATTACCGGCGCCTGCGAGACATGCCATTCTAATCTAAAACAGACCCAGTCGCATCCTACAGACCTTATTCCATCCATGCCTATCCCTTCTGACATGCCGTTAATGAGAGGCAGGCTTACCTGCATAACGTGCCATTATGTTCATCCAGCATCTAAAAAAATAACCATGAAAAAGAATTTTCTTCTCAGGAAGCAGATCTCAGGCCCTCAATTTTGTGTTCTTTGCCATGATATTGACCAGCAGGGGCATTTTGTCTCTTCATACACCCACGAGGGAGGCTATAAAGTAACAGACAGGACAACAAGGATTGACAAGACATCCCTGCAGTGCATTGAGTGCCATGACAGCCAGCTTGATATTCCAGGGGGAGGGCTTGGAGCAGGCACATGGAACCATTCAAGAGGGGCAAACCATCCTATCGGGGTATCATACAGTAGTGTAAGCATGAAGAACCCCAGAAACTATCGCCCTTCAGGGGCGTTGCGTAAGGAGATAGTATTGTTTAACGGTAATATCGGATGCGGTACCTGTCATAACATATATGCCAAGGGGAAATTTATGCTTGTCATGGACAATAACAGAAGCGCACTCTGTTTAGAGTGCCATATTAAATGAATCTTTTTGCATTTCTATGGATATTTCCCCCTTTTAAGATAAGAGGGGGTGAGGAGGAGTTATGAAATTCTCGCGGCGCAGGTATATTATTGATACGAGATTTCAAACTTGGTTTATTGTTCCATTTATTGTTATTGTCATAATCGGCAGTATTATAGCCTCATTAACTTTCAATTATCTTGCCATTAAGAGGCTTGAGCCGTTCCTGTGGAGCGCACATATAAACCTAAAGACAACTGATGAGGTAATAGGCCCACTTTTTCTTTATGTAAATACAGCCAATTTTCTTTTTGTGTCTTTTGTATTAATATTGTTTGGGGTTTGGATGGTAAGGATGCTCTCCGGCATCCTTTATAAAATGGCGGAAGCTGTAAGAGCGGCAGGCAAAGGAGACTTATCAGCCGGTATAATTTTAAGCAGAAGGGACGAATTTCAGGATGTTGCCGTCACATTAAACAATACAATAAAAAGCCTGAGAGAAAGGTTTTTCGCAATTAAGCAAGACTACGCTCAGGTATCAAATGGCATATATCAGGCTGAAGCCGCATACAGAGACGGCAAGCCGGTAAGTAAAGATGTGGAAGAGGCGCTTAAGGGGCTTGATGCAATAAAAAAGAGGATAGGACAAGGGTAAAAATTTATGCTAAAAATTAAGTCGGTTCTTTCTCAAGCTGAGTGGGTAAAGTCCCTCTCCCTTGAGGGGAGAGGGTAGGGAGAGGGTGATTAAATCAATGGCAAAAGGGTTAACGCACCTTGCAAAAGGCCTCAGAAAAAGATCAACGGATGTGGAGCAGCTATTATGGAGTCGTCTACGGGCAGGCCGCTTTGAAGGGAGAGGCTTCATCGGACACCCTCCCCTCAATCCCCTCCCCTCAAGGGAGGGGAAGTAACTACCCACTTACTAAGACGGTCATAAGTAAAGCCACATAGCTTGTCATTCCCGCAGTCCGTTGAGCCTGCCCTCGAAGTTAGTAATCGGGGGCGGGAATCCAGACAGCTAAAGAACTGGATGCCCGATTAAGAACCCCCGATTACGACAGTGTCTTTACTTATGAACTCATTAGTAAAATGAGAAAGAACCATTAAGTTCTTAAGGAATATATTTTAAAAGCTCAGTATAATGTTCACAGGGAGGAAGTAGCTATGAAAAAGTTGATTCCCTTTGCTATTGTCTTTTTTCTTATTTTTATTATTACAGCGGCATTTGCTCAGACAAAGGGCGTCAAGAAGAAAAGCCCGCCAAGGCATGAGTACGGCAATGTAGTAATAAACAACTCTTCCACAAAAAATAAGATTGCGCCGGTTGTCTATAACCATTGGCTTCACAGGGCAAAGTACACATGCAGGCTGTGCCATGTGGATATAGGGTTTGAAATGAAGGCAGGCGGCACAGGGATTACAGAGAAGGACAACAAAAACGGCTTATACTGCGGGGCCTGCCATAACGGAAAGGAGGCCTTTGCGCCTGAGGAGAAGACGCCTAATAATGAAGTCAAAAAGAACTGCGACCGCTGCCATTCATACGGTAAGGCGGTAGCATTTGAAAAAGATTTTTACCAGTTTACAAAAGATTTCCCGGCAGGTAGGTTTGGAAACGGCATAGACTGGCTTAAGGCAGAAGAGAAGGGGCTTGTAAAACTCAAAGACCATATTGCGGGGATCTCAATAAAGAGAAACGTCCTGAGAGACCCTCAGGACATATATATTAAGGCAAGGAAGGTAGGAATGCCTGATATTATATTCTCTCATAAAAAGCACAGCGTCTGGAACGGCTGCGAGATGTGCCACCCTGATATCTTTGGAATTAAGAGGGGCGCAACCAAATATTCAATGCAGGACATCTTTGCAGGTAAATACTGCGGGGCATGCCATGGGAAGGTATCCTTTCCCCTCCTTGATTGTCAGAGGTGCCATACAAAAGGGGTAAAGTGAAGAGAAGGCATAGCCTGCAATCAGGTGTAATCAGGAATTCCGTTTCTTAGTTTGAATTCATTGGCAATTGTCTGAAGTTCTGTTGCCAGCTTATGGAGGCTCTGGCTGGACTCAAAAGACCTCTGTGCGCTGTCATTGGTATGCTGGGCTATATCTGACACAGAGGTAAGGTTGGAATTTATCTCAGTGGCTGCATGTGACTGTTCCTCAACAGACACGGCAATCCTCTGTATTATATTTGAAACATTTTGCGCTGACACTACTATCTGCTGCAGAGAGCTGCCTGTCTTAGATGACATGTCAGAGCCGGCCGCTACTTCTTTGGTGCAGATTTGCATTGACTCCACTGCGTCATTTGTATTTTTCTTGATGCCCTTAATCATTTCAGCTATCTCCTGTGTAGCTACCGTGGTTCTCTCAGCCAGTTTTCTCACCTCGTCTGCTACAACGGCAAAACCTCTTCCCTGCTCCCCGGCACGGGCAGCCTCAATATTTGCATTAAGCGCCAGGAGGTTGGTCTGGTCGGCAATCTCGCTGATTACTTTTAAAATTTCACCTATCTGCGTAGTCTTGCGAGCAAGGCTTTCAACAATTGCCGCAGCTTTCTTTACTGCATCATGTATTGTATTCATGCTGTTTATGGCATGATTTACGATATCTCCGCTTTGTACGGCAAGGGCGGACGCATCTTTGGCGGAATTGGAAACGCCTTCAATAGTCTGGGCAATCTCATTAAATGTAACTGAAAGCTGGGTCGTTGCAGAAGCAGCATCGCTGGTCTGCGCCGACTGGTTTTGGGCATTATTGGCAATTATGGCGCAATCCTCAGAAAATTTTTCTATACTTGAAGCCGCCGTGTTTATATCTTTTTTTAGACGGCTTATAAATTCGCTCAGCCTGTTCATCGCCTGATTAAAGTTGTATGCCAGTTTCCCAAACTCGTCCTCTTTAGATTCATTCATAACTATGCTTAAATCCCCCCTCCCGAATCCCTCTGCAATTGTACTCAGTTCTTTTATTGGAGAGGTAATGGAACGATAAAGATTAAACAATATAAAACATACCACTATCAGGGTTGCGGTGGCAACTGCGCTAATAATCATTCCTACCTTCTTTGCCGCTGCCTTTGCGTCTTCCTGTGATCTCTGCGAGAGGGCTTCAACCTCTTTGTATAAAGCTCTGGCTTCTGTTGTCAACTGACCGTACTGAAGCATCGCATCATCATTTGTTACTTTTATAAGTTTTATTTTTAAAAAGGTCTCAGTGCCTTCTTTGACCTTTTTCCACTGAGGCGCAATTTTTTCATCCATGACTTTGCGCAGTTTGGAATCTCTGCCGCTGAATTTTGTCAAGACGACGGCGTGCAAATCTTCAAACCCCTTAATATGCTCTTGTGTTAATTGCCTTGAGAGGGGTTCGCCTTCATCAATAATAAATTCATTTATTCCCCTGAAGATGCCCTGAAGATGCATCGTTTCTTTTTGAAGCAGGTAGGCGAGATCACCTTTAACAGTTACTGACCTGTTCCCAAACCAGTTGCCTATTGCCATTGCGATGAACAGTGCAAGTAGAAAGATGGAAAAATAGATGATTCTGTTCTTTATGCTCATGCCTTATAGCACCTTGATTTTCAGGCTGAGAAACGGGTACATTCCTCAGCCTCTATTTTTTTAATGTTCTACCGGGTAGCCTTTTTTGGACCAGTCGTCAAATCCATCCCTGTACCACATTACGTTTTTGTACCCAGCCTCTTTTGATATCTTGGCTGCATAGTATGATTTCCAGCCATGCGGCCCGTCACTATGAAATATTATCTTTGCATTTTTGTCCTGAGGCAGTTTAGATAAGTCAAATTCACCACGGCGTTTGCCCGGATCTTCATTTTCTACTGTCCATTTAAATGGCAGAGACACTGAGCCTTTCAGGTGACCCTTGCCGTAATTCAGCGCCTTTCTCATATCGAAGATGTAAACGTCTTTTTGACCAATCAGCGCCTTCAGCTCATCGGAGGTTGCAATCCTGACTCCGTCAAGCTTTGTCGGGGTTGGTATATCATCAGCTATTGCAATGACTGTCATTGCAAACATAAAGACCAGAGCAGACAACGTTACTGTTAACCTCTTCATTTTTTTGCCTCCTTTTGTTGTATTCTTTTTTATTTATCGGCATATTGGGGAGTAACTTTAATCACAATCTTATTCCCTAAGAAAGCTGGCAGGGTATAGTTTTGAGCGGTGTTCTAATTTGGGCAGATAAAGAGGGGTAGTGGAGAATTCCCTCATCAAGGCGAGGCGTTATTTATGCGGAAGCAAGGTAAGAGTAGGTTTACTGAATCCCCCACTTCTCCATCTTTCTGTACAGCGTCCTTAACCCGATACCAAGCATCTTTGATGCCTCAACCTTATTCCCTCCTGTCTTGCCAAGGATATCAATAATAGTCTTCTTCTCTATATCATAAAGCACGCCTGTGCCTGAATCTGCGTCTGTCTCGGCGGTTTTGCAAGTGAGATAATCAGGCATACTCTCCATAGTAATAATCTCCTCTGTTGCCATAACTACGGCGCTCTCAATGCAGTTCATCAGTTCGCGCACATTGCCGGGCCAGTTATAAGCCTTTATCAGCTCCATTGCCTCAGTGGAAATCCCTTGTATAGGCTTGCTGTGGATCTCTGAATATTTGCCTATAAAATACTGCACGAGTTCTTCTATGTCTTCTTTTCTCTCCCTGATGGGAGGAATCTCCATCCTGACTACCCTTAATCTGTAATATAGGTCATCCCTGAATTTGCCCTCTTTAATCAGCTCCTCAAGGTTCTTGTTTGTGGCAGCTATAATCCTTACATCCACATTAAAGGTCTTGGTGCCGCCAACCCTTTCAAATGTCTTCTCCTGTAAGAATCTCAGGAGTTTTACCTGAACCGTGAGAGACATATCCCCTACTTCATCCATAAAGAGGGTGCCTTCGTGGGCAAGCTCAAACCTGCCCTTTTTTGTAGCGATTGCGCCTGTAAAGGCCCCTTTCTCATGTCCAAAGAGTTCGCTCTCAAGCAGGCTCTCTGTCAGGGCAGAGCAGTTGACCTTTATGAACGGCCCGTCTGCAGCCGGGCTGTTATAGTGAATTATATTTGCTATAAGTTCCTTCCCTGTGCCGCTCTCTCCCTGAATCAGTACAGTTGCCTTTGTGGATGATACACGGTTGATTAGCCCGGTAATCTCCATTAGTTTTTTTGATCTGCCCACAAGTGTTGTGGCGTCATATCTTTCTATGAATCTCTGCCTTAGAAGGGTATTCTCTGCCCTTAACCTTTTATTCTCAAGGGCATTTTTTATGGTTATCTCAAGCTTATTAAGGTCTATCGGTTTTGTTATATAGTCATAGGCTCCTTTGCGCATCGCATCTACGGCAGACTCTATAGAGGAGAAGCCTGTAATCATGATAACTACTATGTCATTGGATGCAGGGCGTATCTTCTCCAGAAGCTCTATGCCGTCCATCTCCGGCATCATCAGGTCTGTCAGGACCATATCTATATCCTCATTTTTACCAAGCACGCTTAAGGCTTCAATGCCATTAGTGGCTGTATATGTTGCATAATTTGCGGATAGGGTTCTTGCCATCCCCTCACGGGTATTTTTGTCGTCATCTACTATAAGTATAGATTTCTTCATAAGAGAATTAACCGTTCCCCGTTGGAAGCGTTATTTCAAAGAGCGTGCCTTCTCCTGTCTTACTGCTGCATGTAATCCTGCCCCTGTGTCCCTCTACTATCCTCTTAACAATGGCAAGCCCAAGTCCAAGGCCCTTATCCCTTGTGCTAAAGAACGGCATAAAGACCTTATTAAGGTTCTTTTCAGGAATGCCCATGCCTGTATCAGAGACATCAATAACAGCGCTATGGCCTCTAATGGATGTTGCTATCTTTAATATGCCTCCCTCTGGCATTGCATGAAGCGCATTCTGAAAAAGGTTCATCAGAACCTCTTTTATCTGAGGCCGGTCAAACTTAAATACAGGGATACTGTCTGACAGGGAGAGATCAATAGCTGCCTTGGATTTCTCGGCTTCAGGGGAAATAATAGCCGCGACCTCTCTGATTATCTGGTTTATATCATTGTCCATAAACTTTGGCTCAGGAAATTTTGCAAAACTTACAAAATTATCAAGGATATCATTTGCCCTTTTAAGTTCATATTGAATGAGGTTTGTTATTTCATAGAACCTGCATTTGTCTTCCCCGCATGTGCCTTTAATATCCCTGAGAAGGCCCTGTATATTGACAGAAAGGGAGTTTAGGGGGTTTCTTATCTCATGCGCAACGCCTGTGGCAATCTCTCCTATAGCTGCAATCTTTTCCGCTGTTATCAGCGCATCCTGTGTTCTTTGCAACTGCTCATTAGCCTCCTGAAGTTCAAACGTCCTCTCCTTAACCTTTCTCTCCAGTTCTTCATTAAATTTTTTGAGGAAGTCACTGTGCTCCTGAAGCTTCTCTGCCATCTCATTGAAGGACTTATAAAGCATCCCTATCTCTGTCCTTGAGCCTGTATGAACCCTTTTGCTAAAGTCTCCTTCTGAGAATTCCAGGGTGGCAGAAGAGAGCTCCTTTATTGGGTTTATAATGTTTCTTGAGATAATCCTGTGTCCCAGATAAATAGAGAATCCGCCGATTACTGAAAACCCTGTATAAAGACCTAATACTATCCACATATAACGTATAGAGTCATCCTGAAATTTTGCTATCTTGACAAAATGAATCTTATTTATATCTTTTGAGATGGATTCAATGTGATAGGCATATTCCTCTAATCCTATAACCTTGTCTTTATCTAACTTCCCTGTCTTTGTAAATTCCCCAAAAACAGAAGGGAGCTCCTTCAGCCCGTCTATGTCTTTTAGTATTAAATCTACAAGCCCTACCTGAGTTGTTGCCTCAGATGCAGAATACAGCTCTGACTCTTCCTCGGCTTTGTACTTTTTTGTCATTGCCTCAATTGAAGAGATTAATGCAATAATCTCACGGGAGTATATGGGAGAAGGGTCTATTAGAGCGTGGTGCATAAAGAGCACTAAGCGGTAGGCATTAATATGTATCTCGTCAACTATAACAATATGCTCGCTTATCTCTTTAATCTTATATCCGTTATGCTGGATATTCCATGAGAGAAATATGCTCACACCGCCGACCGACATTATTACTATAAAGATTATTATGTTGGCGATGATTATGTGCTTACCAAGTTTCTTCTTTGGCATTGCACAATTATTATACGACTTTTTGCGTGGAATAAACAAAATTAAAGGCGCTGAGGAGCTTGACTATTTCGTATAAGAGACGTTCTCCAACATTTAAGTCTTTAGCTAAATTAGCGATCAAGAGCTTCCCGTACTCGGCACGATCTTTGTATTTCAACTCCTCTCT
The DNA here is from genome assembly GCA_016208855.1 of Nitrospirota bacterium. Taxonomy (GTDB): domain Bacteria; phylum Nitrospirota; class Thermodesulfovibrionia; order UBA6902; family DSMQ01; genus JACQXF01. The sequence goes on from JACQXF010000077.1 coordinate 22,268, forward strand.
GACGCAGAGCCAATTGCCTTGCGCTGCACTCATACTGTGTGCTATATTGTGTAATAATATGTGTAAAAGGGAGGATTGCCATGCCGACAAACCTTGCGATAGACGATAAGCTTTTAGGAGAGGCTCTAAAGGTAAGCGGGTTAAAAACAAAGAAAAGTACCGTCAATGAAGCACTTAGGGAATTCATCCAGAGGAGAAAACAAAAGGATATTATCTCTATTTTCGGAAAGGTAGAGATGGATAAGTCTTATGACTACAAGCGCGAAAGATCCAAAAGATGAAGATTATAGTAGATACTTCAATATGGTCTCTGGCGCTAAGAAGGCATACCCCATTATCTAACCCTGAAACCGAAGCTCTTAGAAAACTAATAGAGCAAGGCGAAAATATCTTTCTGCTGGGAATAATCCTTCAGGAAATATTGCAGGGCGTAAAGGAGCCGGCCGCTTTCAAAAGGATAAAAGAACATTTTGATGCCTTTCTTCTGCTTGAAATTACAAGAGAGGTTTATGTAAGAGCCGCTGAATTACGGAACCACCTAAGCAAAAACGGCATTCAGGCAAGCACTGTTGATGCTCTTATCGCTGCGGTGGCAATATCAAATGAATGCCATCTGTTTACAAGTGACAAAGACTTTACTCATATAGCAAAGCATTCCAAACTGAAATTATTGAAAATAGCTTAACGATTCAGAGCAACTATACTGACATCTGTTAATCAATTGTGTTATTTTAGAAGCCATGGGCAAGATTATTTCAATAAACATAAGCGATAAAAAAGGTGTAAGGAAAAAGCGGGTTGACGAGGCAGTCCTCAGGGAGAATTTCGGGATAGAGGGCGATGCGCATGCATCTGAGAAATGGCACAGGCAGGTGAGCCTCCTTGCTGCTGAGAGTATCAAGAAGATGCAAGATCTTGGGTTAAAGGTTGATTCAGGCGATTTTGCAGAGAATATAACCACAGAAGACATTGACCTTGTAAGCCTTCCTTTGGGCACAAGGCTGACCATAGGCAAAGATATTGAAGTTGAAGTGAGCCAGATTGGCAAGGAATGTCATCAACGCTGCGCAATATATTATCAGGCAGGAGACTGCGTAATGCCAAAAGAAGGCATATTCGTAAAGGTGCTAAAAGGCGGCGTTGTCAGAAAAGGAGACGAGATAGTAATAAAGCGGTTGGGGATTGGGGGTTAGGGATTGGCAAAGAACAAGATACTAACCCCTAACTACCAACCCCCAATCCCCACAATGATAACCGTTGCCATACTAACATTAAGCGATAAAGGCTCAAGGGGCGAAAGAGAGGACACAAGCGGGCCTGCTATTGAGAAGTTGATTAAAAAGATTGACGGCAAGGTTGTAAGCTATGAAATACTTCCTGATGAGAAGGCATTAATTAAAAAAAAGCTCCTTTCTTTATGCAATAAGGTTGACCTTATCCTCACAACCGGCGGAACCGGCGTATCCCCAAGGGACGTGACGCCTGAGGCAACGCTTGAGGTTATTACCAAAGAATTACCGGGGATGGCAGAGGCGATGCGGTATCAGAGCCTTAAGAAAACACCACGTGCAATGGTTTCAAGGGCGGTTGCAGGCATAAGAGGCGAAACGCTTATCGTAAATCTCCCAGGAAGCCCAAGAGGCGCAAAGGAAAACCTTTCCGTAATTCTTCCGGCGCTTCCCCATACAATTGAAAAGATGAAGGGAAGCACCGAGGAGTGCGCAGTCCCTTTAAAGATAAGAAAGAAGAAATAGGCTATGAGCGATATTACTTACCTCGGGGCATTTTTAGGCGGACTGCTTTCCTTCCTCTCCCCCTGTGTTCTTCCGCTTATACCGTCATATGTATCCTATATTACAGGGGTATCCTTTGACGAGCTTAAAACCGGCGATAAGGCAGTAATCAGAAGGCTTACACTCGTAAATTCTTCTGTATTTATATCCGGCTTCTCCCTTGTATATATTTTGCTTGGGGTATTTTCATCTTTTGTAGGCCATATACTCTCAGCATACTATGATGTAATAAGGATTGTCGGCGGCATTATCATTATACTCTTTGGGCTTGAGGTTATGGGCATCCTTAAGATACGGACTCTCATGGGAGACCACAGGGTTCACTTGCACTCAAAGCCAAGGGGCTATTTTGGTTCTTTTATCCTTGGCCTTACCTTTGGCGCAGGCTGGACCCCTTGCATTGGCCCGATACTGGGCTCAATACTTCTGTACGCAGGCACTACAGGCTCGGTAGGATATGGGTTTAAGCTTCTGCTTATTTATTCTTTAGGGCTTGGCATTCCTTTTATGGCAACAGCGCTTGCCATAAATAGTTTTCTAAGCCATTATGGCGCAATACAGAAGTATATGAAGATAATAATGATCCTTAGCGGGCTTCTGCTTATTGCCTTTGGGGTAATACTCCTGTCAGGGAAGATAATGATATTAGTGAAGCTTGCGCCTGACCTCGCACCAAAAAAGCTGTAAGGGCAATGGACACCTCCTTATTCTTTCTTTTAAACAGGGATATTAAAAATCCCATTTTTGATGTAATCATGCCTGTTATAACATCCAAACCCTATCTGCTTTTTATGCCTTTTGCCTTATACCTGCTTGCTTCAAAAAAGTATGAATTTAGAAAGCGCTTAATCTTATTAAGCCTGTGCCTAATAAGCGTTGGGTTAAGCGACGGCACAGCAAGCATATTAAAGACACTTTTTGAAAGACAAAGGCCGTGCCATATACTTAAGGGAGTAAATCTTCTTGTTGGCTGCACAGGCTCTTTTTCATTCCCCTCAAACCATGCTGCAAATGCCTTTTCGCTTGGCGCAGGGCTTGCATATTTTTTTAGGGGAGCTGCTATCCCTCTTTATCTCCTCTCTGCAATTGTTGCGCTCTCAAGAATATATGTCGGGGTTCATTATCCGTCTGATGTAATCTTTGGCGCAATTCTGGGAACGCTGTCTCTCTTTAGCGTCCTCGGCATGTATGGCTGGATAAAAAAGAATATGGAGATGGATAAACCAAAAACCATTCTTATTTCATCAATACTTATTCTTACGATATTGCGCTTTTTTTATATAAACTCAGGGCCTCTTGACCTTAGCCCTGATGAGGCGCATTACTGGGAGTGGAGCAGGAGGCTTGACCTCAGCTATTACTCAAAAGGCCCGATGATCGCATATCTCATTGCATTTAGTACATGGCTTTTTGGCGATTCTGTCTTTGCTGTGAGATTTTTAGCGCCTCTGCTTCTTGCCGCAAGCTCAATATTTGTATATAAGCTCACGAGAGAGGCCTTTAATGATGAAAGACCGGCTGTAGTATCAGCAATGCTTATTCACATAGTCCCTCTTTTTTCAGCATTCGGGGCTGTAATGACTATTGACTCGCCGTTTATATTTTTCTGGACGCTTGCGCTTTGGCTGTTTTGGAGGGCGATACGACAGGGTTCAGGGATTGTAGGTTGGGGATTAGTAGAAAATCTTAAATCCGATCCCCAACCCCCAATCCCCAACCCCTCTTCATCACTCGTCGCTCGTTACTGGTATTTAACTGGTCTTACCATAGGCTTTGGCTTGCTTACAAAATACACGATGGCATTTTTTTATGTATGCGCATTTCTGTTTCTTATATTTTCAAAGGAGCATCGTTTTTGGTTTAAGAGAAAAGAGCTCTATATCGCTTTTGCATTGAGCCTTATGGTCTTCAGCCCTGTGATTATCTGGAATATGCAGCATGACTGGGTAACCCTAAAACACACTGCTGGGCAGGCGCATGTTGCGGAAGGAGTAAAGCTCTCTGCAAAGAACTTTTTTGAATTCCTTGGCTCACAAATAGGAGTGCTGACGCCAGTGCTCTTTTTTATGGTAATTTACGGCGCAGTAAAAAGTCTGGGGTTAGGGATTGGGGATTGGGGGTTAGGGATAAAAGTAAACTCAAAACTCAAAACTCAAAACTCAAAATTTTTATTTTGGTTCTGGGCGCCTGTGCTTGTATTTTTTCTCCTAAAGAGTATTCAGGGAAAAGTTCAGGCAAACTGGGCAATGCCTGCTTATTTTACGGCAGTAATCGCATCTATGGGATATTTTCTAAATAGAGATTTTATTAAAAACAGCGCTAAAAAGTGGCTCATTGCCGCATCCGCGATGGCCTTCCTAATTACAATACTCTCATATTATCCGGCGATACTTAATCTGCCTCCTAAGAAAGACCCGACTTCAAGGCTCAGGGGATGGGAAGAGCTTGGTAAAGAAGTTGGGGCGATAATATCAGATAAAATGACTCCGGGAGAAAATGTCTTTATCTTTTCTGACAGCTATCAGGTCTCAAGCGAGCTTGCCTTTTATGTTAAGGGAGGGCCAAGGACATATTGCGTAAACCTCGGCAGAAGGATGAACCAGTATGATATATGGGGCGGATGGGAGGATCTTATAGGCAGAAACGCAATACTTGTGAGGATAGGCGATAATGACTTTCCGGAAGAACTTAAAAGTGCCTTTGCTTCTTTTGAAAAGCAAAGATTTATTGTAAAAAGTAATGGAAGAATTTTAAGGGAATATAGTATTTTTAAGTGTTACAATTTTAAGGGGCTGCCCTTACGGGGCATAGAAAGCTATTAAGAGGGGTGAAGCTTGTTTGTCTCAATAGTCGTGCCTCTTTATAATGAAGAGGAAAACATATTGCCGCTTTACAATTCAATAAAATCAGCAATGGATGCCTCTCAGAAGGAATACGAAATTCTTTTCATTGATGACGGAAGCACAGACGCTACATTGCAGCTTATTAATAAACTTGCTGAAAAAGATACTAAGATAAAGCCGATTGCCTTCAGACGAAACTTTGGGCAGACCGCTGCATTTGCAGCAGGCTTTGACCATGCCCTCGGTGATGTAATAGTAACCATGGACGGCGACATGCAGAATGACCCAAAAGATATCCCAAGGCTTCTCGCTTTAATTGGCGAGTATGATATCGTGAGCGGCTGGCGCCGCAGAAGAAAGGATAAGTTTATTACAAGAAGGCTTCCTTCAATGATTGCCAACTACCTTATAAGCAAGGTTACGGGCGTTAAGCTTCATGACTATGGATGCAGCCTTAAGGCATATAAAAAAGAGGTTATAAAAAATATAAACCTCTATGGAGAGATGCATAGATTCATCCCGGCAGTCGCAAATTGGTACGGCGTAAATATTGCAGAGCTAGAGACAACGCATCATCCAAGGCTTCAGGGCAAGTCCAAATACGGACTCTCACGCACAGTAAAGGTATTCCTTGATCTTATTACAGTAAAGTTCCTTCAGAGTTTTTCAACAAAGCCTCTTCAGGCATTCGGCCCTATAGGGCTTCTGTGCGGATTTGCAGGATTTGTAATCTCCCTGTACCTTACGATAGTAAAGCTCTCAGGCGAGTCAATAGGCGGAAGGCCATTGCTTCTGCTTGGGGTGCTTTTAATAATAGTTGGGATTCAGCTTATAGGGATGGGGCTTTTAGGGGAGATGCTTGTAAGGGTTTATCATGAAAGCCAAAAAAAGCCGATATATGTGTTAAAGGAAACTAATGCAAATAAAGGAGAATAAAATTGAAAAAATTTCTTAGTTTTGCATTGAAGATAATTATAAGCGGCGGGCTTCTTTGGTTCTTCCTCTCAAAAATGGATATTCAGTCTGTTGGCAAGACGCTGAGCCAGACAAACATCCTTTTATTTATAATCGGCTTTATTATCTATCTCTTTACGGTTTTTGTCTCAACAAAACGCTGGGCCCTTTTTCTTCCTGAGTCCATAAAATACTCAAAGCTTGTTTCGCTGTACTTTATCGGGGCTTTCTTTAGCACTCTTCTGCCGGGTCTTGTAAGCGGAGATGCTGTTAAGGCGTTTTATCTTTACAAACACACAGGCAAAGGCACAGGAGGCAGTTCCTTTGCGTCTGTATTTATGGACAGATACATGGGTTTTACTGCAATGGTATTTATAGCAATGGTCGGATTTATCGGCGGATACCGGTACATTAAAGGCACAGAGATAGTATGGGCATCTCTTGCATTTATCGGAGGGTTTTTAATAGGAAGCATTGTCCTGTGGTTTATTGACTGGGGAAGGATAAAGGCGCTTGGCTCCTTTTATGAGTCCATAATGGAGTTTAAGACAGAAAAAAAGATCCTTATAAACGGCCTTCTGTTTGGATTTGCTGTTCAGTTTTTATATATAACATGCGTCTATGTGCTTTCACGCTCAATAGGGCTTGATGTCTCTATATTTTATTTCTTTATATTTCTTCCGCTTGTTGGTGTGGCGTCGTCAATTCCCATATCTATTGCAGGGCTTGGCATAAGGGAGGCTGCCTTTGTGATTTTATTTGGAAAGGTCGGCGTAGCAGAAGAAATTGCCCTAAGCCTTTCTCTGCTTTCGTTTATAGTTATGTGCATGATCAGCCTGATTGGAGGAGTAGAATACCTGAGAGTAGGAAAGCCAAAAGAGGCCCAAGCTAAAAGTTAATTTAATCCGTCTTTCCGTTACCCTTCCTCACCACTTTATACGAGTCATTGACAATCTTTATCTCCTCCTTTGTCAAACCATAGAGTTTGTATACTATTTTATCAATCTGCATCTCAAGGGCGGAGGTGTCGGCGCTGGGGTATTCCCCCTTAACAAAGAGTGATGAAGGGATAGTTACGCAACCTGAAGTTTTTTTTCCATTGATTTAAGGACATTTTTAAACATGCGTGATGCTTTAAACAGTTCTACGCCAATGAGATTGCCCTTGCTGTCAAGCTCCATATTCACGCCGGGAGATATCTCCACAGCTTCAGCCTCTTCCCCCTCTTTTGCAAGGTAAAGAATGTCCTCTTCTTCATCATAAAAGACCTTGAAGTCGTCCATTATATTTTCCTCCATCTTCCGGATTGAATCCGGTTTTCTTTTTGTCCTTCCTTTAAAGGATGTATTGTTAACAGCTTAACATCTGCATCCTCATGCCTATATGCTACCATTATATCCCTTTCTTTTCTATATATTACTGCCCTCATAACTACTATTGAATGCCCTGTGTCGACATCCATGAATCTTTCCTCTGCATTTTCATAAATTCTTTTTGGCAGGTCATATTCAATTTTTCTTAAAGCAAGCCTTGTTTCAATGTGCCTTGAATATTTAATTTGCATAGTTATCTCTTCCCCTCCACAATCTCAAGCATATTGGTATGGAGTGTAGCCGTTTTCTTCCAATATTTTAATCAGGGACAGCCCAACCGCTTTTTTTTTCATAAGAGTCAAGATAGGTTTTCAGGACTAAGACAAAAGCCTCAAAAGGAGTAATGTCTTTAACGAGGGTCTTTTTTTCAACGACTTCTATTAGCTTTTTTTTAATTACATCATCTTCAGTTATTTTTACCGCCTCATCCCATAGACTATCAAAGTATTCTTCAGCATCTTCAAAGCCATAATCGCCTATTTCAACATTGAACTCTTCCTGAGTCGTTATTCCTGCTTTTGTGAGATTACTGCTTCCGGTGATAAAAAGATTTTTCCTGCCGACCTGTCCTTGCTCAAGCTTGAATAGATAAATCTTGGCGTGATTTGGGTTGTATGTCTTGCAGATTATAAGTCTGCCGTCGCTGATGAGTTTAATAAAATACCTGACCTGCTCATAGAATTCCTGAGTATCAAAGTCTTCTGAATTGAGTGATTTTTTAACTGATTGGAGAAAATGGGGTATCCCCTTGACTCCAGTAGATACAATATATGGTGTAGTATTCAATGAAATTATCGCCTCACTTGCTTGACCATTGCTTTATACGGCACGGGATCGATAGCAACAGCTTGCTGAAGCAAGCGATAAAATA
>JACQXF010000078.1 GCA_016208855.1 Nitrospirota bacterium
ACGATGGACACCCTTGCCTTTAGCTAACGGTTGGCGCTATCAACCCCCGTAGCGGACTTTCACCGCCAAGCTTGCGCCCGTGCCGGGCGCACAAAAACAGGGTTTGAGGCCAGTGGCCTCAAACCCTGTCATATCTACCTAATAATCTTATGCCTCGACAATCAGCCTCATCCTCATCTCAAGGTGCAACGCATGGCAGAAGTTTGTGCAGTATGCCCAATATACACCCGGCTTGTCGGCTGTAAATGTAACTGATCTTGTAGCAAACGGCGGTATTACAAAGTTAATATTGTAATTGGAGAGGGCGAAACCATGAGCAAGGTCAGATATCTCATCATGGTTGGTCACAATAAAAGTAACCCTGTCTCCCTTTTTGACCTTAGCCTCCTGAAGCCCGTATATAGGGGCGTTAGCTGTAAGCCTTATAGTAACATCGTTGCCCTTTCTTTCAACCCCGCTCTTTGTTACTGCCAGCGGATGCTCAAACATGTCATAACGATGCTTAACCTTTGGCTCTATGATGTCTCTTCTTACCATGATAACATCATGGGGCTCTATGTAGGTCGGGCTGTCATGAACGAGCTTAAGCTTGTCTCCGCTTATATCTACAAGCTGTTCATTCTCAGGCTTAAGAGGCCCTACATTAATAAACCTGTCCTTTGACATCTTATTCAGAGAGACCAGCCATCTGCCGTCTGCCTCTTTGGTTTCAGCCATTGTAGCCATAATATGGCCTACCTGATAATGAATATCAAGCACATCCACTATATGAGGGTTCTTCTTCTTTACCTCAGGCCCGGCTTTCTCAGCCTCAATAGCCTTTGCAATATTCCACTTAACATTCGTGCTGTCAATAAATACAGATGTTATGGCATTACCCCTGCCGTCAAAAGTTGTATGAAGCGGGCCAAGGCCTATAAACGGCTCTGCCACTACGCACTGTGCGGGTTTTATCTTGCCTGCAAATGCATCATCAAGCTTGCTTATGTCTACAACTGTAGCGGTCGGCGATACCTTTCCTGAGCATACCGCATATTTGCCGTCAGGAGACACGTTAACGCCATGCGGATTTTTTGGAACAGGTATTCTCAGGACTATATCTGACTTGCCGGTTCTGCCGTCAATGACCTTAACGCCGTTAATTGTCTTATATTTGCCTGCCTTAAGCGCTTCCCTTATCTTGCCCCAGTGAAATACGTGCAGATAATCATGGTCAGCGGCAAGCATCTCTGAAATAGTTACTCCCTGCTCAGTATTGTACGATGTTGCAAAGGAGTATTTGCCCTGATAGTCTGTGCCAGCAAGGTCAAGGTTTGACTCTACCATAACCTGACATACCACTTCCATCCTCTCGGCATCTACTATGGTATGCGCTCCGTAGTACTCCTTTTGCGGCGCATTAGGGTTATTTGGCATTGGAATCTGAAACTCGGTATTTATCGCAATCCATTCAGTCTGAGGGTATCTCTGAGGAAATAACCCATGCATACCTTGAATGTTTGGAACCTCAAGTATCCTGTCCACCTCCATATAATCAACCCTTATCCTCGCCACCCTGTTATTTATCTTGTCATTTACAAAGAGATATTTCCCGTCATATACGCCGTTCTTATAAGAGCCATGAACATGGTGAGTGTCTCCAACGGTCTTTCCCTTCAGAAGCTTTTTGCTCTCATTTGTAATACCCCAGCCTGTGCCGCACTCAATATTAAATACAGGTATCCTCTTGAGCTCGCGCATTGAGGGTATGCCTATAACCCTTACCTCTCCTGAGTGCCCGCCGCTCCAAAACCCGTAATAGTCGTCATACTCGCCTGGCTTAACCTCATAGTCCTGCTTGCCCTTGGCGCCTCCTTCAGCCTTGGCAAACAAGCTCCTTTTGCCTGACTCAGGCATAACAGCCTTTGGCACCACTACGCTTGCGCCTGCGGCAGCGCCTGCAATACCCATAAATTTTAGAAATCCTCTTCTGTCAATCTTTCCGTTTTTCTCTGATTTATTTTCAGACATTTATTCCCTCCTTTTTTTCAATGTCACGCATGGTTCTACTTCTTTGCACGGCCCATCAATACCAGCGTATACGAAACAAGATGCCACCTCTCGTCTTCTTTCAGAGAGTCTTCAAAAGACGGCATGCCTGCTCCGTCAAGTCCTGTTGTATAAGCAGTATATATATTTTCAGGTGCAAAGCCCATCTTGGTAGCGCCTGTTGTAAAGTCAAAAGGAAGTATCATGTCGCCCCAGTCGTCTTTAAGCTGGTCTGACTTCGGGCCGTCTCCTTTGCCCTGTTCGCCGTGGCATTCCCAGCACTTCATGTCCTTATACAGCTTCTTGCCCTTCTCAATAGAGGCAGCGGTTCCAACCCATGTTGGTCTCTTTATAGCTACAGCCTTGCAAGGCTCTTCCTCTTTCCATCTCTTTGAAAATGTCTTGATGTATTGAGTTACAGCCTTTCTCTCCTCTAATGGCACATCTTCGTGAGACGGCATATATGCCCTCGGTATTCCATTGGTAATTACCCTCAGAAGGTCATCATCAATTGGAAGGCATCCTGTGGATGTTGTGCGAAATCTGAAGACGCCGGTTGTAAAGTCTCTTGGATAAATGCTCTGTACAGCGCCTCTCTTCTGAAATCTGTGGACTATTCCAACCAGACCCTTGCCATCGCCTTTAGGGCCATGACATATAACGCAGTGTTTGTCATAGACTTTTTTGCCAAGGTCTGCGGCCTTTTCATCAGCAGCATTAGCGTTTCCGGTGATAGCTACAAGGGCCGACAATAAAAGAATTAAAAATAAAAATAATATGGTGAAGCTCTGTTTTTTTCTCACCATTTTCATATCTTAGCCTCCCCGTTTGTTTTTTTATTTTTTACAAAATGGTGTTCACAACTCATACTTTATGACAGACTTCCTCTTTTAAATCTCACCCCCTTTTTATTAGTTATACAATATTAATTAATGGCACCCATTCAATGGTTGGATACGAATTTGTATATTTTATGGGTTTCCTGCTGTAAATGTGCTGTTAATTACAGTTAAGTTATTGTAAAGCAAAAAGCCCTCTCTTGCATTGTGAGAGAAGGCTGTGATGAAGCAGAACCTGAATTTAGGCAGCAGTGATAATTAATGTTTAACCTGCCCCATCAGCTTTAGCGTAAATGAAACAAGATGCCATCTGTCTTCTTCATTCAGTGAGTCTTCATATGAAGGCATGCCAGTTCCGTCAAGTCCTGATGTGAACGTAATGTAAACGTCTTCAGGATTTGTGCCTCTCTTTAAAGCGCCGGCTGTAAAATTAAACGGAAGTATCTGCCTTCCCCAATCGTCTTTAAGCTGGTTTGATTTCGGCCCGTTTCCTTTGCCGTCATCGCCATGGCATTCCCAGCACTTCATATCTTTATATACCTTTTCCCCTTTTGCAACAGACTTCTTGCTTCCTATCCATTTTGGCTTTTTAGCAGCTATGGCTTTGCAAGGCTCTTCCTCTTGCCATCTTGTAGAGAATGTCTTTATATAACCTATAAGAGCCTTCTTCTCATCCATGGATAGTTCTTTATGAGCCGGCATGAAGGACCTTGTTATGCCCATATCCAGAATACGCATTAAGTCCTCCTCAGAAGGCAGGCATCCTGTGGATGTTGAACGGAACCTGAAAACTCCTGTTGTAAGATCCCTTGGGATAATCTCCAGTATGCGCCCGCTCTTCTCTGATTTCTTCATAAGTCCTGCGGTAATGCCCTTGCCGTCGCCTTTTAGCCCATGGCATATTGCGCAACGCTCCTCGTAGACCTTTTTCCCTAAGTCAGCCTTGACATCAGCCGCGCCTGCATTTCCCGCAACAAAAAATGCTGCTATAAGAAGCGTGAGAAAAGATATTAATACAGCAGTTTTAAAATTTTTCATGAGTCCTTCCATTTCAACCCTTCCTTCTTAAAAAAATTCTTAATTCTTAGTTTTTAGCTGCTATCTTACTCTGCGAAAGAATCTTCACATAAGAAACTATATCTGCCATATCCTGCTCTGAAAGCCCCACGCCTGCCTTGCCAAAAGGCACCATCGGCGTGCCTGTTCTTCCGTCACGGACTGTCACAGCTAAAAATTCCGGATCTGCAGACTGGGTCACGGGATTCCTCAGGTTTATCCCGAGAAAGCCTGCTCCTCCTTTGCCGTCTTTGCCATGACAAAGGGCGCAGCGGATGTTATAAAGTGTTTCGCCGCGCTTTGTATCAGTCTTAAAGCCTGCAAAATTAAACCTGGGCGCCCCGCCTGCCGGCCTCTCTTTGGCTATATAGCCGACTATCTTATCTATATCCTGCTCTGAAAGTCCTGCTGCAGACGGCTTCCATGACGTCATCTGCGTGCCCTCACGTCCTTCACTAACAGAGCTCTTCAGAAATTTATTATCAGCAATTCTAAGAAACGCTGGATTCATAATCGCAGGGATTGTGCGGTTAAATATCTCGTCAAAATAACTCTCCTTGCCTGCGGTATGGCAGGCGACGCAGTACTTCTTATATAAAGCGTCGCCGTCAAGCTCTGCCTCAAGAGACGGCCTTATGCGCCTGTATTCTCTCGGCATCTCTGTTGACGTTATAGTCAGCACATATGTTGCAAGTGCGTCTGCTTCTTCCTCATTAAGAATTACCTTCATCTCGCTCTCAGGGACAAGCGCCCTCGGGTCAAGGAAATGCTCCTTATGCCATGTATATTGAGTAGCCTCTCCCTTTATATGCCTCATAGGAAAATAAATCCTTGGCTGTGAACCTATTCCGTCAAGTACCTTACCTAAAACGCCTCCTACACCATCAACCTTGTGGCAGCCCCTGCAGCCCTTCTCATTAAAGAGCTTTCTGCCCTTGACAACCTTATCTGCTCCGTTCTTCTCAAGCATATTATAGTCATGGCACTGCGCGCATGAGCTCTGAATATACTTAACAGGCACTATCGGATAGTCATAATGCGCGTCATGCTCTACGGCATGGGCGTCTTTTGTGGTGGTTACCCTGCCCTGCCCGCCGTGGCACGAGGTGCAGCCGAATCTTGCAATAGGGTGTTTATCAAGGTAATTACCGCTATGCGTTTTATACGGAACCGCTTCCTTTGCCATCATCGGGTTTTCAACCCCAATATGGCAGCTTATGCACCTGTCAGCACTGTTGAGTTTATCAACATATATCTGCTGAAGTTCAATCTTAAATGCCTTGGCCTTTGCCTTTATAGTCTCGTCTTTGGCATTTTTCATATAGAGCTCTTTATATTTAGCCTGATACTTCTTCCATTCAGGCGTAAATTCTTTGTAGCCGGCAATAAGGACAAATATTAAAAGAACAATTGAAGACCACATTAGCAGTCCGGAATAAAACCTTCTATTCATTTTCCTCTCCTCACCTCAATCCTTAATTTAAAATTTAAAATTTTGAGTTAATGAACAGGCCAGTCCTTCTTTGACCAGTAGAAATCCCAGTTCGGGCCTCTCAGCTCTGTGCCGACATATGTGAGTATCACAAAACTGACTAAGAACATTACAAACATGGCTATTGCGCCCATCCTCGTTGAGCCTGTCTTATTAATTATCATTAAAGACCATGCTGCCACAAAGCCGACCCACAGTGTGCCAGGATTTATTGCAATAATGACTAACTGCGGCACATCAGGCCACCATGTCCTTATCCATCCAAAATTTACTATGAATACAAGCACGCCAATAAGCGCCGCTGTGCCGACAATAAATGATAGAAAAGCTATAACCTTGCCCTGTGTGTTTGAAAACCAGACTCCCACATAGCCTTCTTCCCTGTCAAGATAGGGTATTAATGCAAGCGCCACCAATGCCAGCGTCGGAAGCGCAATACCGCCCATAAACGCAGAATAAGAGACAAGCTCCTGAAGCCCTAAGAAATACCATGGGGCCTTGGCAGGGTTTTCAGGGATAATGGGGTTAGCAAGCTCTCTAAGCGGCGCGTCTATATATAGTGAATATACAAACATGCCCGCAAATGTAAGCATAAAGACCGCAAGCTCTGCCCACATAAGATTAGGCCAGCTTAAGACAGCGTTTTCAATGTCATTATTAACTGCAGGCGTTCTGCCCTTGGCAAGCTCCATAAGTCCGTATGTCTTGTTGGTTGGGAATAGCCCGCCTTTTTTCTGAGGCGGCGCAAGGAACTTCTCGTCAGAGGGCCTTGGCTCAAACTCTTCAGGCCTTGTAAGGCCGCCGTCTTTACGTATCCTCCAGAAGTGAATGCCGAGAAAGATAATGAGTATAACAGGCAGAAACATTACATGAAAGAAATGAACCCTCGGAAGCGTTGCCTTCCCCGGAACTGTGCCGCCCAAGAAAAGCTCCTTCTGTAATCCTCCAAAATCAAAGTACTTCGTTACCCCAAGGATGTCTGTAATTTCCACCGGCGAGCCTGCGATATTTGCGCCGATAACCATTGCCCAGTATGCAAGCTGATCCCATGGAAGCAGGTATCCTGAGAAGTTCAGTATAAATACCAGGACCATAAGTATAATTCCAACAATCCAGTTGAACTCCCTGCCCTTTTTATATGAGCTGGTGAAGAATACCCTTGCCATGTGAAGCATGACAAAGAGTATCATTCCCTCTCCGGCCCATTTATGAATATTTCTTATGGTGTTGCCGCCAAAGACAACATACTTTATGTCTTTTACGGTATTGAATGCATTCTCAATGGAGGGGTTGTAATATATCATAAGAAAAACGCCTGATACGAATGCAAAGAAGAAGAGAAAAAGAGAGATAAGCCCCATGCCAAATGTGTAAGCAGGCCTCAGGGTATTTATATGTGTCTTGGCGCCCTGAAGGTGGAGAAAAAAGTTATTCACCATCACGGCGGCCTTTGTCTTATCAGAGTCAAGCGTCTTGCTTCTTAGGACAGTGTTAGGAAGAAAGTTTATTATATCTTTCAGGTTTCCTATAAACTTGCCTATGCCGTTTTTATTTGATTCGCTCATGATCACTCCTTATTAAGCAACTTTAAATTTTGTCCCCTTCTTTACTTCCTTGCCTGCGTCTACAATAACGTTGCCGTCTTCATGCATGCTCACCTCAAGCCATGGCAGCGGACGCGGCGCAGGGCCTCCTATGACTTTTCCGTCCTCATTATATTTTGAGCCGTGGCAAGGGCACTGAAAACCCCACTCAGTGGGATACACAATGCATCCAAGGTGCGTGCATATTGCTGATATGGCAAAAAGCCCTTCGTTGTCTGCAAATATAAATACCTTTTTATCATCAAGCTTCTTTATAGTGCCTACAGGGAACTCCTCAGGCTTTCCTATCTTAAATTTATGCGACTCCTCGTAATGAACAGTAGCCTTTGTAAACCTGACAAGCCCCAAAACAGCAGCTAATGAGGATACGACTGCCGTGGCAATGCCTGCAAGCCCCAAGAAATCCCTTCTTGATACGCCTTCCTCTTTTCCTTTTTTATCAGGGTCTCTATGTGCACAATACATATTGTTACTCACCTGCCCATACCTCCTTAAATAAAAATCTCTCCATTGTTATTGCATCAACAGGGCACCTCTTTGCACAGAGCCCGCACCTGATGCATCTGTCTTCATCTTTTATGATTGCCGAACCCTCTCCAACAGGGTCCTTGCCATATCTGACTTTATATAACTTAGCCAATGTCTCATCGCCCTTTATGCGGTCAAGGCTTACAAGCCTGAAACAGTATTCAGGGCAGATATCAGCGCATCCGCCGCAGAGTATGCATTTGTCGCCGTCAAATATGGTATTGACAGCGCAGTTCAGGCATCTGCCTCCCTGCTCTTCTGCCATGCCTTTTTCAAAGCCTTTCTCAACAACATTAAATATGCTCTTTACCCTGTCAACTGCAGGCGTAGCCGGCACATGTTCTCTATGTAATTTCTCATAATCCCTGTACTGCGGGACCTCATTATCAGGAAGCTCTTTATGCAATTCATACTTATTTAGCGTGAGCTTCTGTTTGCTTATATGCCCGTGTATTGCTATTGCTGCCTTCTTCCCGCTTGCCACCGCATCTATAACAAGCCTTGGCCCATAGGCAAGGTCCCCTGCAACAAAAAGCCCGGCCAAAGATGTAGAGACCTTATCCTCAGAGACCTTTATCATCCCTCTCTCTGTCATCTCAACATTGAGTCCGCAATTTTCAAGGAATGAAAAATCATATGCCTGGCCTATTGCAAAAAATACCGTGTCAGCAGGAATGGTTACTGTATCTGCCTCATCATACCTTGGGTTAAACCTTCCCTCAGAGTCAAATACAGAGATACATCTCTTAAATGTCATTGACTTCACATTGCCGGACTCATCAGCGTCTACCCTGTGAGGGCCGTAGCTGTTAACCCTGTCAATTCCCTCTTCCTCGCCTTCCTCTATCTCAATCTTATCAGCAAGCATCTGCTCACGCGTCTCTATGCAGACAAGGGAAACATCCCTTACGCCCTTCTGCCTCATTGATGTCCTTGCCACATCATAGGCAACGTTGCCTCCGCCTATAACAACTATCTTTGAGCCTATATTAACTTCTTTGCCTGTAAAAACATCTCTTAAGAAATCAACGCCTCCAAGGACTCCCTTATACTGAGCGCCTTCAATAGGAAGCATCCTTGACTTTTTTGCGCCCACTGCCAAAAGCACCGCAGCAGATTCATCGTATAGTTTTTTGAGCGGAATATCCTTTCCTACCTGAACGCCGAGCTTTATCTCAACGCCCAATGCCTTTATTGCATCAATCTCTGCCTGAAGTATCTCTCTTGGAAGCCTGTAAGGGGGGATACCGACAGAGCACATACCGCCTGCTATATTTTCCATCTCATAAATCACAGGCTTATACCCCATCAGGGCTAATTCATGCGCACACGCAAGCCCTGCAGGGCCTGCGCCGATTATGGATATTGGCTTTGATGTGCCTTTGGCAATGCCTACGATTCCCGTGCCTTCGGTCTTGAATTTATTTGTGAAGTTATCTGCAAAGCCCTTCTTATCCTTATAAACCTCCGGGCCGTACTTCTCTGTAACAAAGCCTTTCAGCGCCCTTATAGATATAGACTCATCTATTGCGCCGCGTCTGCACGCAGCTTCGCAAGGCGCGGCACAGATCCTGCCGCATATGGAAGCAAGGGGATTTGGCAGCCGCGCTATCCAGTAGGCCTTCTCGTAATCGCCCTCTGATATTGCCCTTACATAGCCGCGGGAGTCAGTGTTTACAGGACAACCTGTCTGACACTTTATATTTTGTCTCCAGAAGTTGTAATCAGGAATTACTACATGAAATGTCTGCTTAGACATAACTCCTACTTAATTAAAATGCCCTTATAAGATTTAAGACAGAAAGAAGTTTAGACAACCTGCCCGCCTCTTTTCAGTAACTTAAGTCACAATTGTAAACCCCTATTGCTTTGTTGTCAAGAAACTCTTTAATTTTTCTTTGTCTATTTTAAGCCCCCTGATAGTGCTCTCCATAATAACCTTTTCCTTTTTCAGCCTTGACATTGTCCTTGAGACGACCTCCCTGACTGTGCCTGCCATAGATGCTATGTCGTGGTGGGTTACTGAAAGATATGCTATACCGTCTTCCTCAGGCTGTCTCTCCTCTGCAAGCCTCAAAAGAACCAAAGCTACCCTCTGCTCAACGTCCTTAAATGTAATGTCCTCTATAATGCCTGAGAGATACTTTATCCTTCTGCAAAGCCCCTTTAGTATCTTAAAGCCTGTTTCGCTCATCCCGTTCTCAATGACTTCTTTAAAGTTCTCCTCCGGTATGGCTACAACGGTTGTGTTCTCCACACCCGACCTGCCGCCTGTAAGAAGAGGCGCACAGCAAAAATAATCGCCCTCTTTAAGCATCTTTATTATCAACTCTCTGCCGTCTTTGGATGTCTTAAATAATTTTATTGCGCCTTCCCTGATAATAAAGAAAAACTTAATCTCGTCTGACTCTTTAAACAGTACGTCATTCTTTGCTATCCTTTTAAGGCTTGCCTTTTGACCTAAGACTATGAGGTCTTCATCTCCAAGCCCTGAAAGACATGGCAGGATACGCAGTTGATAGTTTATCTCAGCAACTGAATTCATAGGTAAATTAAGATAACTATTAATCCTAATTATGTCAACGCCAGCCTGATAGCCTGCCAGCCTGCTATATAAAACATCTGTCTATCAAGAATCGCTTAATTTAGGTTAACAGTAATTATCAAGCCAATTTAAATCATCCAGTACGGCAGCAAATAAATCAGAGTCTTATCTTCTTCAATTATGTCTGCGTCCTCAAATCTTCCGACAAGCACGCCGACTTTTTCTTTCTCCTTTACAAGAAAACTCTTGATTCCTTTCAAATGTTTTGTCTGAATCTTTTTATCGCTTTTAATTTCTATTGGCAGGAGCCTCTCGGGCGTATAAACAACAATATCAACCTCTTCTTTTGTCTTGGTCCGCCAGTAGTGAAGCCTCGACTCGCGCTTCATGGAAGACATAATCGTATTGAACTTCTCTACAATTGCATTTTCCAAAATAATGCCATACTGCCCAAGTTTTTCTATCTGAGAAATACTGCCTAAATCAAGCAGGCTGTTTCTAATGCCGAGGTCTGTAAAATACACCTTCGGCGTCTTTAGTATTTCGCTTCTGATATTCCTTGAATATGTTGTAAGGTTTTTGATAATAAATGTCTTTTCAAGAAGCACGGAGTATCTCTTTACAGTGTCTACTGTTATTTCCAGTTGAGATGCGATATTTGAATAATTGAGAAGGTCTCCTATTCTTGATGCCAGCAGTTCCATAACCTTTTGGTAAACCCAGAGCTTATCTTCTTTTACAAGATTTCTGATGTCCTGCTCAAGATACGTATTTCTGTAATTTCTAAGGAGTATCTGTTTCTTTTCCGTATCTTTAGCAAGAACGACTGCCGGCAACCCTCCAGAAACCATGTATTCTTCAAAGAGTTTCTGTATTCTTTGTTTATAGGGCATTATTTCAGCCTGATATTTCTTTAAAGCCTTTTTATCCGGAGTTGTTTCTCCAAAAATAAACTGCCATATATTTTTCTTATCAGGGGGTGTAAATCCATGCCCTCTGAATATCTCAGCCTCAGAAAAAGGAGGAACAGGCACGGACAATACCCTGCCCGCAAGGCTTTCTTTTATCTGCGCTTTCAGTTCAAGGGAAGATGAGCCTGTCAGTATCCATTTGACAGGAAGCTTTAAATCATACAGGGACTTTATGTATTCAATAAAACCGGGAAGCTTTTGGACTTCATCAATAAAGACATAAATAAGTTTTTTCTGACGCTGAACTTCTTCTCCGAGGAATCTTTCAATTATTGTCAGGAACTTGTCAAAGGATGCAGAAAGCTCCTGTCTGAGCGAAAGGTCATCAAATGTAAAATAGAAAATCCTCTCCGGCTGAATATCTCTCTTAAGGAGATCTGAAATGAGCTGAAATACAAGGGTGCTTTTACCTGTCTGTCTTAATCCAAGAAGTGAAAGTATCTCCTTTTCTTTGATGAGTCTTAAAGCCATATCGTGTATATCACGAGCGATAATGTCTGGGGGTAAAGCAAAGGCGCCGCCTCTCCACGCATTATAACTATAAAAAAGCCTCTCGTCCAAAACTATATACCTCTCTAAACTTTCTTAAGATAATTTAGAGTATACTATAATAATTTATCAAAAGCAACTTACTGTCAGGGGGAAATTAGCAGATAAACTTCTTATGCTGGACATATATATGCCTTGTATTTTAGCCAAAATTTAGCTATAATCACCCTGTATTTTAGCCATATCAATACTGAAAGGCGGGGATTTAAATGCGCAGGGATATTGAGAAGGACTTAATTTTATGGAAATCACAAAAAGAGCGCTATCCTTTGATAATCAGAGGCGCTCGGCAAGTAGGTAAAAGTTATCTTATTGAGACATTCGGCAGGGCGCATTTTCAAAATCTTGTTGTTGTCAACTTTGAGTTTCAGCCCCAATTAAAGGACTGTTTTAAATCTCTTGACCCATTTGAAATAGTCAATAAACTCCAGATGCTTCTGGGCACACAGATAAGAGCGGATAATACCCTGCTTTTTTTTGATGAGATACAAGAATGTCCACAGGCAATAATGTCTCTTAGGTATTTTAAGGAGAAGATGCCAGCGCTGGCTGTTATAGCAGCGGGCTCACTCCTTGAATTTGCCATGAGAAGCCCAGACTTTCGGATGCCTGTCGGAAGAATTCATTTCCTTTATTTAGAGCCTTTGTCCTTTTCTGAATATCTTGACGCTACAGGCAACGAGAAATTAAGGCAATTCCTCTCAGAAGTAAGTTTGACAGACGCAATTGATGATGTTATCCATAAGAAACTCCTTGAACTGCTTCGCATATATCTTATTGTCGGCGGAATGCCCGCGGCGCTCAAGGAATATTTGGCAACAAAGGATTTGATGAACTGTCAAAGGATTCAGACAGCGCTTTTACAGATTTACAGAAGCGATTTTGGAAAGTATGCAAAGACTTCTCAGCATAAATACTTAGAAAAGGTGTTTAATGCCGCTCCTCGTTTAGCAGGGCAAAGGATAAAGTATTCAAGCATTGACCCTGACACGCACTCAAGAGACTTGAAGAATGCGCTGAACTTGCTTGCCCTTGCAGGCATAGTTAAGCCGATATATTTAACAAAGGCTTCGGGGCTTCCACTTGGGGCGCAGATAAACGAGCAGAAATTAAAATTGAATTTTCTTGACGTCGGGCTAATGCAAAACGCCTGCGGCTTGCAAGGGCTGTTAATTACAGAAAATGATTTTATGCAGATAAATGCAGGCGCTGTCGCTGAACAATTTACAGGACAAGAGATAGCGGCATATTCTGACAAGCATCAAGAGAGGAGCCTTTATTTTTGGGCGAGGGAGAAAAAGGGCAGCATGGCAGAGGTTGATTATGTCATAAATATCGGCGCAGATATTATTCCTGTAGAAGTGAAGTCTGGCAAGGAAGGCTGGCTTAAATCATTAAGGATGTTCATTGAGGAGAAAAACTCAAGGTTAGGGATACGGCTGTCTCAAGACAAGTTGTCCTATTATGATAAAATACTTTCCATCCCGCTTTATATGGCAGAGCAGATGACGAGATTAACAGAAGGTTTTCTAAAGTAAAGGAATTTATTTTCGTCACTGCACAATACTG
Organism: Nitrospirota bacterium; assembly: GCA_016208855.1. GTDB lineage: Bacteria > Nitrospirota > Thermodesulfovibrionia > UBA6902 > DSMQ01 > JACQXF01. Next base: position 13,182 of record JACQXF010000078.1, read on the forward strand.
AAGGCGCTTTCTGCTAACTCTTCTGCCATTTGTCAGTTAGTCCTTATTATTCATAAATTATTATTATTTTTATTAAGGAAGCTGGCAGGGTATAGTTTTGAGCGGATTTTTTTGCTGATAAGTTCAGACAGGATGTCTGAACAAGCAAACGCCTCGCAAACGCACAGGATGTGCGTTGAGAATGAGCCGAAAAATTATACCCTGCCAGCTTCCTTATAGTTTATGAATAATCTGGGTTAGATATGTGTCTACGTTTCTCGGAAAATAAAAACGCACCTGCCTCCAACTCACTTGACTACGAAATACCTGAAAGAGAGAGATAATATCAGCGAAGAAGTCGAAAAAATATGCAGTTTGTTAAGGAAGGAGCAATTAATGTTAATAAGTAAGCCCGACCCCATGCTCCCATGCAGGTCGTGTTTGAAGAGTATTTAGAGAGGGGAGGTTTTCCCAATCTGTTTGGCATCAAAGAGCCTCTGCTTTGGAAGCGGCTTGCGAGAGAAGATATTGTTGAGAAGGTCATCTACAGGGATATGGTTGAGTTATATGATATAAAGAAACCCGAGGTGCTTGAAAGGCTTTTTTTGTATTTGACCGGCATAACATCCCAAATCCTGAGCGTCTCCAATATTGCAAACTCACTCGGCCTCAGCCGTGAATACACTGAAAAATATCTTTATTATCTGGAACAGGCGATTCTCATAAAGAGGCTAAATAAATACGCTAAATCGATTGGAAAGAGCATCAGAAGTTCTGAAAAGGTTCATGTTTTGGACAGCGGATTGATAAATGCATTTTCAAGAATTGAAACAGGGCATGCAGTGGAGACAGTTGTTGCAAGCCACCTTTTAAGAGCAAAGGAGGCTGAAATATATTATTGCAGGGAGAGATATGAGGTTGATGTGGTGATGGCAATTGGCAGGAAGCTATATCCAATAGAGATTAAATATAAAGACAATATTACAAAGCAAGATTTGAGAGGAGTTGAGGCTTTTTGCAAGTCGTTCAGTCCGAAAAAAACGATAATAGTAAGCCGTGATGTTTTTAAAGAGGAGACATTAAACGGCTGCAAAGCATTGTTTATTCCTGCATGGTTGTTTGTTTTGCTCATAGGATAAAACAATGAGCATGAAAAAACGACGAATGGAACAATTTGATAATTAACGACTTATCCCCGTAAGATGGCACTTAATCCACCCAAACTTAAGCCGTCCAGTGGCTTTAGAAGTTTGCCTATTTACAGGCATAATCTGTGATCTATTACGGCACAAATTGTAAATGGCATTGACAATTTGTGCTTAAAAGGGTAGCATATTTTCCATGATTAATAGAAATGCCCATAACGCCCTAAAACGCTTGGCGCGCGGTTTCCCTGTAGTGACGCTTACCGGCCCTCGTCAGTCAGGCAAAACAACACTTGCAAAGATGGCATTCCCTACCAAACCCTATATTTCTCTTGAGGACCCTGATATACGAAGCATGGCAGAGGAAGACCCCCGCGGACTTCTGTCCAAATTTCCTGATGGGGCCGTATTGGATGAGGTGCAGCGTGCCCCGCATCTCTTCTCTTACCTACAGACACATATAGATGCTGATATGCGTCCAGGCATGTTTGTGCTGACAGGCTCACAACAGTTCGGCCTGCTGTCAGGCATAAGTCAGTCCCTTGCCGGAAGAGTTGGGATGGTGCAGCTTCTTCCATTTTCCATCAGCGAACTGAAGGCTGCCAAACGCCTTCCAGCAACCCTTGATGAACTATTATTCAGAGGTCTCTATCCTCCAATTTATGACCGTGACATTATGCCAGGCGACTGGTTTGCGGGCTACATGACCACTTATATAGAGAGAGATGTTAGGCAGCTTATCAATGTGCGTGACATTTCCACCTTTCAGAGGTTTTTAAAGATGTGCGCTGCGCGGATAGGACAACTGCTTAACCTTTCTTCTCTTGCTGCTGACTGCGGCATTACCCACAACACGGCATCTGCATGGATATCTGTGTTGGAGGCGAGTTATATTGTATGCCTGCTCAGGCCGCATCACCGCAACTTCAATAAACGCCTTGTCAAGTCGCCCAAGCTGTACTTTGTGGACGCTGGATTTGCGGCATGGTTGCTTGGAATCAGAGAGGCAGAATATATCTCTTTTCATGCCCAACGAGGCGCACTATTTGAAAATCTTGTAATAACTGAGTTTATAAAGGAATGTTTCAATCAGGGACGTCAGTCCAATCTCTTTTTCTGGCGCGACAGCAAAGGCCTGGGAATTGATCTGATATTGGAAGAAGGCGACAACCTAAAGCCTGTTGAGATCAAATCAGGACAGACTATTGTCCCGGAATTTCTTACCGGCTTGCAGAAATGGTCTGTCTTATCCGGAAATCCAAAACGTCCTGCTATGCTTATATATGGCGGAGAGAGGGAACTTACTAAAGGGAACATTGCCATAATGCCATGGAAGAAATTGCCGTGACTCCTCTCTTATTTAGACATCAACAAACTGCCCAGATTCTTCGTCTTATATACTGAGACGAAGATGAAAAGAAAAATGGCCGATAATCCTTTTTCAAAGCCTCCGCCAAGACTTCCGAGCATCTTTTTTGAGAGCGCAAGGGCAAGGCTTTCTTCAAGCGAAAGATTTGGCTTTGAAAGGCTGTATCCTTCGCTAAATACATAGCTGTCCTTCTGCCTGTCATAGACAAGAGGAAAGCCTGCCACCTGCAGTGTCTGTATATAGCGGTATGCCGTCCTCTCACTTACCTCAAGGTCGTTCATGAGGGTCTTGGATGTAACCTTCTCTTTTCCGTCAATTTTATTGAGTATTGTTATCAGGGAATCAAACTTATAAGACATGGTGTATCCTCCGTATCTAATAATCTTAGAAGGATATTACCATATCTTACTGACAACAGCCTGTCAGGAGGGATGGATGCTATCTATGAAGCTTATCAAAAAAGCTTTCGTATATCTTCCAGAATGGCAATATGTATATATTGTCTAACTGCCTTTCTGTGTCATAGGTTACGATGTATCCTTTATTAATATTGAATCTCTTCATTGTCATACGAAGCCCCTCTATTTCTCTATTGATATTTGGCTCTCCAATCTCATATGAAACCTGAACTGCATACAGTCTCTTGCCTTTCTTTAAGATAAAATCGCATTCTTTGTGTTCCTGGTAAAAGTAGAGCTCCTCAAAACCATTTTTGAGAAACTCCGTATAAACGGCATTCTCCAAGAGCCTTCCTTTGTTGTCAGAAAACTTAAATGAAACTGTATTTAAGAAACTGTTGTCAACACAGTATGCTTTCTTTTTAGACCTTGATTGAACCTTAAGAGAATAGGAAAAATTTCTTATTTCATGCATAAGAAAGCTGTCCTCAAGAATACTAACAAAGTCTTTAATGGTGTTCTCGTTGCTTCCTATTGCCCGTGCAAGGCTGTTATAAGAATAGGACGCTGAAATATTTGAGACCAGATATAACGCAAGTTCCTTGAATGTCTTTATATCTCTTATATTGCGGCTTGTAACGCAGTCTTTAAGAATTATTGTCTCATAATACGATAGGAGTATTTCTCTCTTTAAATCCGTATCTTTAGTTTTATATACCTCAGGGAAAGAGCCATAAAATAAGATGTCATCCAGAATGTTTAATACTGTAGGTTTATTGCTAACAAGGTCTTTATATGTTTCTATGCCCTGAGCCTTCAGAGCCTCACGGAATGATAATGGATAAACATAATCTATTATATATCTGCCTGATAATAGTCTCGCATAACCTCCTTTCAGAAGAGACGAATTTGAACCTGTGATAAATATCTTTTTAAACATTTCAGCATCGTATGCGCTCTTGACAAATCTCTCCCAGCCAGATACATTCTGAACTTCATCAAGAAAGAGAAATCTTGTCTTTTTCCTTGTAATCTTCTCCGAGGTTTCAATGACCCTGTATAGCTCTTTTGCGTCTCTCCATACCTCAGAAAAGAAAGGGTCGTCAAGATTTACATAGAGAATGCTTTGGGACTCAATGCTCTCTAATAGGTGATTTATCAAAAGCTTAAAAAGGGTTGATTTTCCGCTTCTTCTTACCCCAAGCAGAACCTGAATTTCCTTTGCCTTTGTTTTTTTTATAATAGAGGCGAGCAAGTCACGATCAAATAGGGGAGCGTATTTCTTCCCAAACCAATGCTTATTTTGTGTTATTATGGCTTGTTCCATTTTACTATTTTATGATTAGTAATTTCATATCATTATACTAATTATAATTAGTAATTTCCATATTTTCGTTCAATATCTATATTGAGAAGTCCATCTGTAAGGTTTAGTTGATACAATGAGAAAGCCGTTAAGGGGAGGATTATTTCTTAGGGGCTATTTATTAACCTTTGTAAAGGGTAAAAATCGCTTCCAGTTTATACTCGCCTTAAAAGCTTGTTCAGTTCTTCATCAAATGAAAATAGATGGTCGCCGCTATTTAGAGTCTTTGCAGCCAAAATACAATCCACAATGTCAACATTGCTATCAGAAAAAAGTGTCAATGCATGGATAAGCTCTCTCTGGTCGTCGTTAGCGATTCCTTTATAGTGCAGGATGTCTATTAAACTCCCCGCTGACTGTTCCTTGGGAACCTTGTATATCTTTGTCAGGACATAGACACACTCAGCAATAACGCTTTCAAGGATTATTGCCTTTTCGCTTCCGTTTTTGACTTTATCAAAAAAGGCTTTAGATCTTGCATGCAGGGAGGCATTGTCGCCTATAAGATAGCGGACTATTGTGTTAGTGTCAGGAAGACTTTTTGCCGGTTTTTTCACGCACCGCTTCCCCCCACGCCTTGTCTTTCATCTGTTTCATTGTCATGTCAGGCCTAAGATTTTTTGCGTATTCTCTTAGGGAACCAGCCGCATCCCGAACCGGCTTTACTGTAACAGTATCATCTTCAACTTCAAAATAAACCGTGTTTGTCTTAAGTTTATCCCTTATTTCCTTAGGAATCGTAACCTGACCTTTGCTTGTTATCTTTACTGCCGCTGTTGTCATTTATTCTTACCTTACCTTTATATTATGTATTACTTAATAAAATAGTAATGCTTATTGATACTTTTGTCAATAGAACAAATTGCCATCAAAAATCTATATGAAACCGAGTGGTTCTTTTGACTTCTCTGTCTTAACAAATGTATTATTATTTAAAATTAAAAACCGAGGAATTTATAATATGGCAAAGGCTTTAAAATTAGGACTTCCAAAGGGCAGCCTTCAAGAGGCGACACTAAAGCTCTTTAAAAAAGCAGGCTATCATATAAATGTATCAAGCCGTTCCTATTATCCTGTTTTTGATGACCCTGAGATAGGCTCAATGCTAATCAGGGCGCAGGAGATGGCAAGATATGTAGAGGATGGCCATCTGGACTGCGGGCTTACAGGACTTGACTGGGTGCTTGAGCAGGATGCGGATATTGTTGAGGTTTCAGAGTTGATTTATGGTAAGGAAGGATTCCGCCCTGTTAAATGGGTTATTGCTGTCCCTGTTGACTCAAAGGTAAAGTCCGTTAAAGACCTTCAGGGCAAGCGCATTGCCACTGAGCTTGTAGAGTTTACTAAAAGATACCTTAAATCAAAAGGGGTAAAATCGGATGTAGACTTCTCATGGGGCGCAACCGAGGTAAAGCCCCCTAATCTTGCCGATGCAATAGTTGAGCTCACAGAGACAGGCACATCTCTAAGGGCTAATAATCTGAGGATAGTTGAGACAATACTTGAATCCACTACCCGCTTTATTGCAAACAAAAAGGCGTGGCAGGACAAATGGAAACGGCAGAAGATGGAGAATATCGTGCTACTGCTGCAAGGCGCCTTGGCAGCAGAAGATAAGGTTGGTCTTAAAATGAACGTACAGGAGGCATCATTTAAAAGAGTAATGAGCCTGCTTTCTTCCCTGCACTCTCCTACAATCTCCCAGCTCTCTGATAAAGGATGGTATGCCCTTGAGGTTATAATCAAGGAAGGGCTAGTGCGCGACCTTATCCCTAAGCTCAAGTCAGCAGGCGCAGAGGGTATTGTGGAGTATCCGCTGAATAAAGTAATTCCATAGCACATGGATATTAAATCGCTTGTAAAACCAAACGTCCGCTCCCTCAACGCCTATGAAGCTAAAGAAATTCCGTGCAAAGTAAAGCTTGACGCTAATGAGTCGCCTTATGGATTCAGAAATGCTATAAAAGCAGCAGATAAAATCCTTACCAACCGCTACCCTGACCCTGAGGCAAAAGCATTAAGAGGGCTCATCGCAAAAAAGTTTAAGGTAAAGCCGGAAAACCTCCTTTTTGGCAATGGCTCTGATGAGCTTATTTATTATCTGATTACTACATTTGGAGGGCCTGTGCTTTATCCAACCCCTACATTTTCAATGTATGGAATTATTTCCCAGGCTCTTGGAGAGAGAAAGGTTGAGATTCCGCTTGATAGAGAGTTTGACCTTGATATTGAGAAGATGCTTGGCGCAATAAAAAAATTCAAGCCAAGATTAATCTTTATAAGCTCTCCTAATAACCCTACAGGCAATTGCTTCTCTTCAGAGAAGATTTTAAAAATCTTGTCACTCGTTACTCGTCACTCGTCACTTGTTGTAGTTGACGAGGCATATCAGCCTTTTGCAAGCGAGGAAGGTTTTCTGCCCATGCTAAAGGATTATAAGAATCTCATTATCTTAAGAACTCTGAGCAAAATCGGGCTTGCAGGCTTAAGGGTAGGGTTTATGATAGCTGATGAAGAAATAATTAATGAGGCAAATAAAGTAAGGCTTCCCTTTAATATCAACTCACTCTCTCAGGCAGTAGCAGCAGAGGCATTGAAGCATAGAAAGGCTATGGACTCTTATATAAAGGCTGTCGCCTCTGAAAGAGAAAGGCTCTTTGATGAGCTCTCAAAGATAAACGGCACAACCCCCTATCCAACAGAGGCTAATTTTATATTGTTCAAGACAGAAAATCCTGATAGAATCTATAGCAGGCTTCTTAAGAAAGGTGTGCTTGTGAGAAACCTTAATAGTCTTGTTAAAGGATGCCTTAGGGTAACAGTGGGAACGCCGGAGGAAAACAGAGAGTTTCTTAATGCCATAAGAAAATGCCTCAAAAAGGAGAACTAAATGCGTAAAGCAAAGATAGAGAGAAAGACAAAAGAGACAGATATAAAAATAAGCCTTAATCTTAACGGAAAGGGAGTTTACAAGATAAACACCTCAATCCCTTTCCTTGACCATATGCTCAGCCTTATGGCAAAGCATGGGCATCTGGACATTAATATTGACGCCACAGGAGATATTGAGGTTGATTATCACCATCTGATAGAGGATGTAGGGATTGTCCTTGGAGATGCCATAAAAAAGGCGCTTGGAGAAAAAGAGAGGATTAGGAGATACGGCGAGGCCCTTACGCCAATGGACGAAAGCCTTGCTCAGGTAGCCTTAGACCTTAGCGGAAGGCCGTATCTAATATATAAAGTTAAACTGCCAAAAGATAGCTCCATGGGAGGCTATGGGATGTCCATCTTTGAGGACTTCTTCAGGGCGCTCTCAAACCACGCAGGCATGAACCTCCATATAATCCTTCATTACGGCCGCGACCCGCACCATATACTTGAGGCTATATTTAAGGGCTTTGGCAGGGCTCTCAACACCGCGGTCGAGATTCTTCCAAAGACAACAGGTGTTCCTTCAACAAAAGGTGCGTTGTAGGAATTTCCGTAAGACGTGAAACGTAAGACGTAAGACGAAACAGCGCCTTACGTCTGCGGTCCGTATAAATATCATAACTCGCTCCATTTACTAAGAACTAACATAACAAAGCCTCATAGTCGTCATTCCGGGCTTGAACCGGAATCCAGTATTTTCCTGATGTTTCTGGATTCCCGCTGGAGCCTGCCCTCGAATGTCGTAATCGGGGGCGGGAATGACAAAAAAGGTGTAGGTTAAATTTTCCCCTATATCTGCCGATAAATATATAGCAGCCATGGACAATAACTTAAGACTATTTGTACAGAGGATTACCAAACTTCCGACCATCCCTGTTATTGCACAGGAGATATTAAATCTCGTGGATGATGAATTATCCACTGTGGGAAGGCTGGAGGAGATTATTGCAAACGACCCTCCTATATCAGCAAAGGTCCTGAGCTTTGCAAATTCAGCCTTTTTTGGGTACAAAAACAAAATAGGCATAAGAGACGCAATTATGCGGATTGGCTATAACAACGTAAAAAACATAGCCGTTGGGATATCCATGTTAAGCCTCTTTGAAAACGGTAAAAACCCAAACCCGGGCTACCAAAAGATATTTGAACACTCGGTATCTGTGGGAAAAATCTCCAGACTCTTAATCAAGAACTTTGGCATAAGCGTCCAGAATGAGATATTCCTTGGCGGACTGATGCACGATTTAGGTTTTTTTGTATTAAATAAATATTTCTCGGATGACTATGAAAATATAGTCAGAGAATTAACAAAAGAAACGCCTGCGCTGGAGGCAGAAAAGGCAGTATTAAACTTTACCCACGCTGATATAGGGGTATGGCTGGCAGATAACTGGAACCTTCCTAACGGCATCCATGAGATAATACATCTTCACCATGCACCATCCCTTGCTAAAGAGAGCGCAAAGCAGGTTGCCTTGATACACCTCGCAGATTATGCAGCAAATGAAAATCTCTCCGGGATAATCAAAACAAAACTGAACTATCCCCTGGACAATGCAGCGCTTGAGATACTAAACATATCCCCTATAGACTTTAATGATTTTATGCTGGAGGCAAGCTTAATAGATGAACCATCTGGTGTTTGAAAAAAAATACTTAGATTCATTTCATGAAATAGAGAAATACTACGAACTCTCAATAAGGGGGTTCTCTGCCCTTGTCAAGCTCTGCAGGCTGGATGAGAAGACAAAAGATACGGGGCAGCTCTGCGGGGAGATACTGCAGATATTCACTCAGGAGCTTGAGTTTGAAAACACCTCCATAATGCTCCGTGACGAAAATAACTGCCTTACATTAGCAGCAGGAAAAGGGAAGGGCGACAAGTATTTTGCTTTAGAAAAAAACGACAGTAAGAGAAAGATACGGATAGGGGAAGGTGTTGCAGGGAAAGTAGCGAAAACCGGAGAATATATTTATATCCCTGATGCCGCAAAAGACAAACGGTTTAAAACAATTGGCGATATGAAGGTTAAGGTCGCCTCCCTGCTGACCGTTCCTTTAAAAAGCGACAATAAGGTAATAGGCGTAATAAACTTCAGCCATCCTCTGCCTCACGCCTATAATGAAAATACTATAAATATGCTCTCAATTATGGGAAACTTTGTCGGACAGATAATTACCATGACAGAGCTCTATAACAAGACAACCGGCCTTAACAAGGCGCTTGAAAGAAAGGTGCAGGAAACGACAATAGAGTTAGAAAAAAGAAACAAGAAACTGCAAAAAAGCGCTATTACAGACCCCCTGACAGGACTGTATAACAGGCGGTTCTTTTTTAAACGCCTCGAAGAGGAATTCGCAAGGGCAAAAAGATATAAGGAACACTTCTCCCTGCTTTTATTTGATATTGACAACCTTAAACCCGTAAACGATACCTATGGGCATGCAGCAGGGGATAAGGTTATAAAGGCAACAGCAAAACTCCTCAAGGAAACAGGCAGAGAGAGCGACATTGCCGGCAGATTAGGAGGCGATGAATTCGGCTATATAATGCTTGTTGCCTGCGTAGAAGACGCATTTGTTCTGGCGTCACGAATACAAAAGAAATTCTCAGAAGAGCCGTTTGACAATATGGATATAAAGCCAACCCTAAGCGTAGGCATTGCCTCTACAACATTAGGTCTTAATAATTTCAAAAATTACCACCAGTTCTTTGAATCCACAGACGGCACATTATACGATGCAAAAAAAGAAAAAGACTCAATCTGCCTTTACTGACGCCTGCTTACCTTGCCCTCTCAAGCATCTGCCTCAAAACAGGGGCGCGTGCAGCCGCATGCCTGCCCATCTCATTATCAGGGGCAACCCGAAGCTGAATAACATACTCATTATAGGCTGAGCGGACGTCATTTATGCTCTCATAGCATATGCCAAGAATACCGTGTATATCCTGATGCTTAGGCTGGGCCTCTGCAAAGAGGCTTAGATGCGGAATAGCCATCTTATATGATGTTAACCTGTAATAGCTCATGCCAAGAAAGTAATGGGCAGCAATGTCCCTGGGATATACTGAAATGGCAGACTTAAGATACCTTACGCCCTCTGCATAACCTCCCCTTGCATAGTGAAGGGCGCCAAGCCCGCGTAAAGCAGGCTCATAGAGTCTGTCAATATTCAGGGCTTCATGAAATAGCCTTTCAGCGCCATGATAGTCTTTTCTTTTAAGCATAATAAATCCTCTGAGGGTATAGAAGGACGGCTGATCACTGTTTGCCTTTATTGCCCTTGATACAAGCTCCTCTGCCTCCTCCGGATTATTCTTTCCAAAAGCCCTGCCCGCCTTGTCATAGTATTCAAGATAAACCCTGTTGGCCTCTTTTAATGAAGATGTCATTGCATGAAACCGTTCCCTCTTTGCTCCGTCACCTGAAATTAAGAATGGCCTCATCTCGTTTATTATGCGGTTTATCTCTTCAATCCTTACAGATGTCCTTGGATGGGTAGAAAGCAGCTCTTCAAAAAATCCCCCTTCTCCTGTGTTTTTGCCTGCTGCCCTCATGTACTCTGCAGATATTCTTTCAAGGTTTCTGTGTGCGCTTACGGCGTTTTCAGGGTTATATCCAAGCCGAAGCATGTACTGTATTCCAAGCCTGTCAGCCTCAAGCTCGTCAGCCCTGCCATATTTCAAAAGTAAAAGGCTGCTGCCTACAGAGCCAAGCCCTAAGGCAATGTCTGCGTATCCCCCGCTGCCAATGGCAATGCCTGCTGCGCCAAGCCCTGCCTGCTGAAGCATTCCGTAAGTAACCTGCCTTGCCGAGTGCCGCGCTGAGACATGTCCCATTTCATGGCCCATGACAAAGGCAAATTCAGCCTCATTATCAAGTGCCGCAAGCAATCCCCTTGTGATGACAACATATCCCGGGATTGCCCATGCATTTGGCACAGAGCTGTTCTGAATGGCAAACTCAACGGGAAGGTTAGGTCTATGAGAAACACTATGCACTCTAAGAATAATGTCTTTCAGGTATGCCTTTAATTTTTCATCCCTGAACTCTCCTCCGCCTCCCAGGTCGCCCCAGAGGGCATTGGGATAAAGCTCCCTGCCCATCTCTACCTCCTGCGGCTCAGATACAAACATCAACTCACTCTGGCCTGTAACAGGGTTAATAGCGCAGGATGAGACTGCAAGCAAGAGGCAGGAGGCAGCAAAGAGTGAAAGAATGTTTTTCCATTTCATGATATATACTCGCTATGTTTCATTTATGATGAGATAATGAAAAGATTATGATAAAATTATAGGCAAAATTTATTAAAAAGTCCAAAAGCAGGAGATAATATATCTGTCCAAAATAGAACTTTATGGGGGCTAAATACCTCATAAACTCAATAACAGCGACATGATATTAATATAGCCTGAGCTTCAAGCAAAGAGAATTACATTTACTATTAAGAAGATATTGCATAAATTAGGGGTATGAGGAGTCGCTAATTGACTTTATTCGGCATTCAACCCCCATGTTCTAAACATTTTGGACAGAGGAGATAAGGAAATGAAATATCAGATTGGCGAAACAGGAAGGGTCGTTGTGGCAAGGTTTGAGGATGGAGATAACATACTTCAGGGTTTAAGTGAAATAGCAAAAAAAGAGGATATAAAGGCAGCAGTATTTCATCTCATAGGGGGCATAAAGGGAGGGAGGTTTGTGGTAGGCCCTGAAAAAGAGACTATGCCTCCTGTGCCGATGTGGCGCGAGCTTACAGAAAGCCATGAGGTTATAGGCTCAGGCACAATCTTCTGGCAGGAAACAGAGCCAAAGGTACATTTCCACGGCACCTACGTAAAGCGTGATAATGTAAAGGCAGGATGCCTTAGAGAGAAGAGCGAGACATTCCTCGTCCTTGAGGCGGTAATTATAGAAATAAAAGGGGTAAATGCAGTAAGGGAGCTTGACCCTAAATCCAACATGGTGCTGCTTAAGTTATGAAGATTTCATTAACAAGCCTAACGCTGTTACTCCTGTTTGCTTTTTCCCCTCTGTCTTATTCGGGCGCAGAGACGCCTATGCTTAAAGTCAGGGCAAATAAATATCATGGGTATACGAGAATTGTTCTTGAAGGGCCTGTGCCGCTGATACTAAAAGGCATTGTAAATCAGAAGGGCGAGGATATCATCGTTAATTTTGAAGATACAGGCTTCCTGCTGGAAAATACAGACCTGTTCGTGCCTTACAAAAAAATAAAAAACACTCTCGTACTTTCTCCGGAAAGGTTCAGGGAAATTAAAGTAACACGCCTAAAGTCTCCTGCCCGTCTGGTCATAGATATATATATGGATTCAGGGGCTGAGGATATTAAAAAAACTGCAGATAAGACGAGATTCGTAAAAATCAACACAATCATTATAGACCCGGGGCACGGCGGTTACGAATACGGCATTATAAAAAATACCATGAAAGAGAAGGATACAGCGCTTGACATCTCAAAAAAACTAAGGGCTATGCTTCTTAACAGTTATGCCCGCTGTCTTCTCACAAGGGTTGGAGACCAGTCCGTGTCTTTGGAGAAAAGGGCTGATTTCTCAAATACAAAGCACGGCGATGTTTTCCTTAGCATTCATGTCGGCAGGCACAAGGGCATAGTGATATATACGCCTGCTGTTAAAAATCTGCCTGATACTGCAGAGGAAGATGACGCTAAAGAGACTAAAGATAAAGCACAGGCCTTAGCAGACGCCATGCAAAGCGCGATAAAAGACAGCCTCGGCAAGGATATGGTATCAATAAAAAAAGCGCCCTATACCGTCCTCTCAAAGATAGAGGCGCCTGCAATGATAATTGAACTGCCGTCTTTTGAAGATGCTGAGTATACAGATGAATTTAACATTAAAATAGCAAACACCATCTATAAGGGGCTTTATTTATATGAAAAAGATTCAGAGGATTAGAGGCAAAAGCAGCCTCATGCTGTATCTGCTAATTACAATAGTGGTGTTTCTTGGAGGGGCAGCAGGAAGTTATTTTTATTTTAAGCCAAAGCTCTTACTTGAAATACCCCTCATTAAAGACCTTGCAACCCAGAAGCTAAAAGGGCTCTCCTCAAAAGAGGAAAGCTCTTCCCTGATACCGAAGGAAAGCCTTATCGTACATACAAGCGCAAAAGAGGCAATAAAAAAATACCTTGACCCTTACAATGCAAAGGTCTTAGAAATTTATGCAGACAATGAAGGGGTCATTCATGTTAATCTGAGCAGCGATTTGAAGAAAAATTTTAATGGAGATATATCCGAGGAATATAGTATTATCAGTAGCCTCTACAACACAATCAAAGGAACAGTCCCGGGGTTTACCAAAATGAAGATATTGATTGACGGCAGGGAAGTGGACACATTCGGAGGGCATATAGATATTTCCCGGCCAATTGAAGAGGACATAGTAAAAAGCAGCGGAGGAGATGATGCGTAATGACGGAAGAACGACTGATAAATTAAGAGGCATAAAGATTACGCGGAATTTTCTTAATACGGCAGAAGGCTCGGTATTAATAGCGGTAGGAAATACAAAGGTAATCTGCACCGCCACTATAGAGGAGAAGGTTCCCCAGTTCCTTAAGGACACCGATAGGGGATGGATTACCGCAGAATACTCAATGCTTCCGCGCTCAACGCCTGCAAGGATAACAAGGGAGTCAACAACAGGCAAGGTCGGCGGAAGGACTCATGAGATACAGAGGCTTATCGGCAGGACAATGCGCTCTGTTGTTGACATGAATGCGCTCGGGAAGCGCACCATATGGCTTGACTGCGATGTTATACAAGCAGACGGAGGCACAAGGACAGCCTCAATAACAGGCGCATTCGTAGCCCTTTCAGATGCAGTAAGATACGCTGTTGAGAAGAAGATAATTGAGAAAAACCCCATCAGAGACTCTGTCGCAGCAGTAAGCGTTGGGGTTGTAAACGGCGAAGCGCTGCTTGATCTCTCCTATGCAGAGGATTCATCAGCCGAGGTTGATATGAATGTGGTGATGACAGGCTCAGGGAAGTTTATTGAGATTCAGGGCACTGCTGAGACTGCCCCTTTTGGCAAGGAGCATCTGCAGAAGATGCTTGAGCTTGCAGAGACAGGGATAAAGCAGATTATTGAGATACAGAAGAAGGCGTTAGAAAACAAAACCTGATTTCTATTATCTATACTTTTCCTACATATTCAGACATAATCTGCATATTCTTTTTTAATGCCTTGTCAACTACCTGCGGCAAGAGTTTGTTTATCAGGACAAAGAATCTTTCAGGCGCCCCGATATATACCTCGTCTTTTTCCTTTTCAACAGCGCCTACAATAACAGACGCTACACTCTCAGGTTTGTCAAGGTGCATTTTTGTCCTCCCTGCCATCTCAAAAAATAGAGGCTTCTGAGACGTCCTTGTCGCACGCGGAGCAACATAAGTAACGCCAACCCCGGTGCCCATAAGCTCCCTCCTCAGCGCCTCTGAAAATCCCCTCACCGCAAACTTGCTTGCAGAGTAGATACCAAACAGAGGGAAAGAAATACTTCCAAATATAGAGCCTATATTAACTATCCTGCCTCTTCTCTGCGTTATCATGTCAGGCAGTACTTTCTGTGTCAGCCTGATCGTACCATAAATATTGACAAGCAGCGTCTTCATCACCTCGTCTCCGCTATGGTCCACAATCAGCTTAAAGGGCATTATGCCGGCACAGTTTACAAGCACGTCTATATTGCCAAGTTTTGTCTTTGAGTCGTTTAATACAACATTAATGCCATTGTCTGTAGTAATGTCTGCAGCTATAGCTGCGGATTTAACGCTATGTCTTGCAATCTCAAGGCTTAGCTTTTCAAGTCTGTCTGCATTTTTGTCTATAAGGCACACATTAGAGCCGCTCTTGGCAAATGCCATAGCTGTATAACTGCCAATGCCGCCTGATGCGCCTGTAATAATCACATTCTTGCCTTTAAGAGTCATTTCAAGCCTCCTGCCTTATCGTCTTGCATCAGCCTTATTGCCTCTGCCTGCTCTTTTAAGTCCTCGACTACTTTTTCTTTGAGAACAGGGGCTGCAACAACAGAATTCAGATACCTGAGCGCCTCTTCATTGTTGCCGGACTTAATGAGCGCTTCTGCATAAAAAACTAAATTTGTCTTATTCTGAGGCGCAACTTCAACTGCCCTCTTTAGGCTCTCCAGCGCCTTTTTCTCTGACGGCCACCAGAGAACAAGAGGGATCTTTGGAGACTTATGGTGAACCCTTCCAAGCACCCTGTAGCCTGCGGCGTCCTCATAACGCTCATCAACTGATATAATAATTTCGGATAAAGACTTTATCTTGTCTGCCACCCCCTTCTTAGCAGCCTCCATTATTCCCGAGACCTCTGCCCATCTGCCCCATGCGCCCGAAAGCCAGTAGCTTATCCCTGCGCTTTTTGGGTATCTTCTCAGGCCTTCTTCGCCGATAAATATTGCCTTGTTAAATAACTCCTGCTGTCTGTTCTTATCCAGCTTCACATACGTGCCGTAAAAATAAATACTTTTAAGCAGCCTCACATAAATGCCTTCTGACTTGTCTCCGCTGTCATAGGCGTCAGTAAATAGTTTTATTGCCTTCTCAATAGGCCTGCTGTCAGCCCATTCTCCGTTGTGCCCTTCTGCCCTTGCATCAAAGAAGGCGTCGCCCTTGGCAGTCAACTCTGATGTGCTGCTAAATGCCTTAGACGGCAAAAGACTTAAAAACATTATCACTATCAAAAATACTCTCATATATTCCTCCTTGCCTGATATTTCAACTACTGACTCACGCAAAATTAATGCCCTATCTTGTGTCATTCCGGCTTGTCCGGAATCTTTCTTAAAGAAGGACTCCCGACAAGCGAGAGTGACAAACGTGGAGGACATTACTTACACGTTTATCAATAAAGCTTTGCCTTCATCTGCCCAAGCATCTTCTGCCGCTCCTTTGCCGTATACATGGTTGACCAGTAACAGCCCGAACACTCGGCAACATTGTCTTTCCATGCCTTCATATACTCTTTGTATGCCGCTTTATTGCTGAAGTCAAATATATTGAACTGCTTTGATGTCTTGCCGCGCACATTTATGCAGTCCATAACGGCTCCGTCAGCATCCACAATCAGCCTTGGCGGTATGCCGCCATTGAAACACTTCCAGTTAAGCCTGACTCCCAGCGAAGGCATATTCCTCAGGTATTCTTCTGTAGGCAAAATAAGCGCCCCTGCTTTTTTCATCTGGATAAGTCTTTCTGATATTAAAGACATCTTTTCTTCATGCGCCTCTGTGAGCCTATAGCTGTTATCCATAATCTCTGTCTTCTCCCATTTGTCTCCCTTTCCCCATATTATTGGACATATATTTGTCCAGAAGCCGTTGTCATTCAGATACTCAACTACATCCATGACATTGTCAATGTTGCAGGCTGTTATAACTATATTTCCGCATAAGTTTGGGACGCCCTTTTCTTTAAGCCTGTGAAGCATCTTAATGCCTGATGATGACTTTTTAAGATGCCCAAGCCCGTTGTCCTCTCCGCCAAGCACGTCAATACTTGCCACATATGTCTTAAGACCTGCATTGACAAGCTCATCAAGCCGGCTGTCCTTGAATGTAGAGTTTGACACGATAGAATACTCCATGCTTGTCTCTTCGTTTATGAATCTGATTAACTCCCCTATCCACGGCAGCACAGTAGGCTCGCCGCCTGCTATGTTTACAAACCTGATGCCAAGGGATTCCATTATCATTAGGGCTTCCTTCCACTCTTCAAGCCCAAGCTCTAAGTCAAATTGTGTCTTGATTATCTTGCAGTACTGGCATGACAAGTTGCACTTCCTCGTAAGATAAACCGAGCCTTCAATTACCTTTAATTTTGACAAATCATCAGGCGTAATTTTAAACATCTCCCACAGTTTGTCAGCAGCAATGCTGATATTACCTGAGTCTGTAAGCATTATTCCTCCTCCATTCATTTAATAACTGCTATTGTGTCGAGGTTTTTGCAAAAGTCCTAAAAACCGCCCTCCCCCTTGAGGGGGGAGGGTTAGGGTGGGGGGTAAAAGATAGAAGTTATCAATGAGTTTTATTTTCACCCTCCCCTTCATCCCCTCCCCTCAAGGGAGGGGAAACATACTTTTGCAAGAGCCTCTATCTTTAATGACACTCAACATGTTTGCTTCCCATAAATTCAATCTCTTTCTTGTAAAGTTTCATAATCTTCTGCCTGTTAAGCCTTCCTGACATGGTGATGGTGCCGTCAGCAGGATTAAAGGGTTTTTCAATCAAATAAATCCTCTTTGGCCTGGCATATCCAGGGAGACCTTTTTCAATTTTTGATAGGGAATTTTTAAGGGATGTTATGTCCCTGCGATCTTTATCCACATAAATAAGCGCCGACACATGGGGCATTGCCTCGCCAAAGACAAACGACTGTCTTACGCCCCAAGCCCTCTTTAGTTCTGCCTCAATCCATTCAGGCGATATATTTCTACCGGTGCTCGTAATTATTACATCCTTTTTTCTGCCTGTAACATAAAGAAATCCATCCTCATCAATATAGCCCACATCGCCTGTATGCCATACCCCGCTGCCTCCGCACCCTCCGCCTGTATAACCGGCCATTATAGAGCTGCCTGATACCATTATCTCGCCGTCATCAGCAATCGTTACGTTTAAATGGGGAAGCGGCCTTCCTACGCTTCCGATCTTCATCTCTTTTGCCGTATTTACAGATACCACAGACGTGCATTCGCTCAATCCATAGCCCTCATACACAGGAAGCCCTAACCTATGCGCTGTCTTGATTGTCTCTGCTGAAACCACTGCCCCGCCGCACGCTATAAAATTAAGAGGCTCTGCAATCCTCCGCTCCAGCCTCCATGAGCGTATGAGATTTTCCAATATCTCGGGCACAAGAAGAAGCGCCGTAGGTTTTACCTCATTAAGTATCCTATAGAGATTTTTCCCTGACATATTCAAGCTGCACTCAGCATGGTAGATAACCTCTGCCCCGCACATAATGGGCAGATAAAGGCCTGCGATATTCTCAAGAAGTACGCTCAGGGGGAGAATGGACAAGTACTTCTCTCCCTGTCTGACGTTTACAGCGTCTTTTAAAGAGCTAAGTACAGCATCAACCCCCTGCATTGTTATCATCACTCCTTTGGGAGCGCCTGTTGTCCCTGATGTATAAGTAATCTTAATAACATCACCTTCTCTAACTGTAGGCATTGCGGTTCTATGAGTGAGTTGTTTCTTTATCTCATGCAGAGAGGCAGTTTTATGTATAATGAGTTCATCTTTAATAAGCGGCGCTATGCTGCCTTCAACAACCGCCTTTTTAATTCCGCTGTCTCTGACAATGTGCATCATCTGTGAATATGAAAAAAACTCAGGTATCGGCACCACAATACATCCCTTCAATGTTAATGCTATGTCATAGACGCACCAAAGAGGATTGCTGCCAATCAGCAGACCGACCCTTTCTCCTTGACTAAAGGGGGCAAGTCTTGATGCTGTAGTAATAATCGCACCCCTTAGCTCCCTGTAAGTGAGGCCTTCTCCGTCAGCCTGTCTTAGGGCAACACTGTGAGGCGCATCTTCTGCAAAATTATTTATAGCATTCCATACCAGCATGGGATTGCCTTTTTTGCATATTTGCACTACCTAATCTAACGCCTGCATTAAATGCCGCCAGCATACCTGTATATAAGGGATTAGAGGGGTCTATAGAGAGCAGCTCCTCTAAATACTTATGCTCCTTTTCTATATCTATCCATGCAACGGCAGGGTCGCTCTCATAATATGTGCCCCAGGTATCCGGGGCGCCTGTCAGTTTTTCCTTTCTTGCACTAACAATGATGTTAAGCCTAATCCCAAGAGAGGCAAATAAATTTCTTAATCCATTTGTTGCCGTGAATGTTATATACTGTGTATCCATGCAGTTAAGCAGCCCTGTAACTGCCGGGATTAGATAGTATCCGAACCCTGCTATGTGTGACGCCATATTGCCGATCTCAGTGACACAGCCTCGTTTCACATGAGTCGGGGCATTAAATTTTTCCATGGAGATGTACCGCTCCACAGGCATATCAAGATATTGTTCACAAAAAAAGGCAGGAGAAGACGCTTTATTCATCCCAACACAACCAAGCATCTCTCCGCGCCATCCATTGATAGCGAGATAGCTCTGACAATAAGGATGGATTTTCGCATTATATTTACGATAGTAGACGTCCATCACAAAGCCCTCAAGGATATGCCATTGCGGATTATCCCTCTCTATAAGTTCTAATCCTGCCAACTCTCCTATTTGTTCTGTAAGCAATGTTTTTATTCTCCTAAAAGACGGTGTTGCTTTACACATGCTTTTATCATTTCCTAATTTTTGGGCTGTCCCGCAATTATCCGCCCACTCATCCCATAACACTTTTTTCATCATCTTGCCATTTCCTGATTTATTAATTATCTCAGTTGAGCCTCTTGCAAAAGTATCGGGGAAATCGGTTTTGCCGTCATACCCGCCCCCGATTAAGACTTCGGGAATAACAAATAAAGACTTTTGCAAGAGCCTCAGTCTATTTAGTATCGATATAAGGCAGATATTGCAAAGGGCATGCCAGCAGAAATTACATTTAAAATTAGATGGTTAGCTTCTCAAGGGAAAATAAAGATGGGGGATCTGCCCTGATAGGCAGGTGAAATGCCCCGTTTACTTATCTAAGAGGTTATATTTCTCAATTCGATAGCGCAGGGTATCCCGTGAAATTCTTAGATACCTTGCTGTCTTTGCAATGTTGCCGTTGTTTATTTGCAGCGCCTGTGATATGAGGTTTACCTCCATGTCTTCCAGTGAAAATCCATCCTCAGGCAGGCTTACAGAAGGAAGACCGTTAGAAACAGGTTGAAGCCTGTCAATCCCTATGTCATCCATCAGATGATTAAGCGCAATTACATCTCCTGCTTCCAGAAACACGGCCTTTTCAATTTCATTAGAGAGCTCTCTGATATTTCCATGCCACTTTCTTCTCATGAGCATCTCTTCTGCTTCCTTTGAAAACCCTTTTACCTTTATGCCATATTTCAATGCATGATGCCCTAACAGCCATCTGCCAAGCAGGAGCACATCAGCCTCCCTTTCTCTAATCGGCGGAAGGTGGAGATGAAAGACCTTTAGCCTGTGGTAGAGGTCTTTCCTGAACTCCCCTTTCTCCACAGCATCCTCTAAGTCCCTATTGGTTGCCGCAATAATCCTTACATTAATCTTTACCGGCACAGTTGAGCCAAGCCGTCTGATCTCATTATCCTCAACGCACTTCAAAAGCTTTGCCTGTGCATGCAAAGGCATATGTCCTATTTCATCAAGGAATAGCGTACCGCCGTCGGCTACTTCAAAGAGGCCTCTCTTTGTCTGTTTTGCATCTGTAAATGCCCCTTTCTCAAATCCGAAGAGCTCAGACTCCACCATGTTATCAGGGATTGCCGTACAGTTAATCTCTATAAGGGAAGCGTTCTTTCTTTGGCTGTTGTGGTGTATGAGCCTTGCGAGATACCCTTTGCCGGTGCCTGTCTCGCCTGTAATGAAGACAGGCGGAGGAGGGGTGTTATCCATCTTCTCCACAGAGCCCAGCCGCTCTGCCTGCGCCCTAATCTCGTTAATTTTTGACGAATTGCCTATAAAGGCATCCCATCCGTTAGCAGCATCGTTTTTGCTTCTAAAATACTGTATCTCCCTCTCTCTCTTTGCGGACTCTAATGCCCTTTTGGCCGCTATCCTAAGCTCCTCAATATCAAGCGGCTTTGTGAGATAATCATAAGCCCCTTCTTTCATGGCAGAGACAGCGGTCTGAATGCTTCCGTAAGCTGTCATCATAATCACTTCTGTTTCGGGCTCTTTTTCTTTAATAAGTTTCAAGAGGGATATGCCGTTTCCATCCGGTATGTTTATGTCAAAAACGGCTATATCGTAAACAGATGTTTTTATCAGGCCTTCGGCATCTGAAAAATTTGAAGCCTCACTGACAGCATAGCCCTCCTTCTGCAACGCCTTTTTCAAGGAGCGCCTTAGTATTTCTTCATCCTCAACTATTAAAATATTTGCCATCTTTCACGCAACAGATCGCTGTGTTAAAGGCACTGTGATTACAACCTCTGTCCCCTTTCCCTCCAACGATCGGACATTAATGCTTCCGCCAATAGCTGTTATAAATTTCTTTGCCAGCGGCAGCCCAAGCCCGCTGCCTTTTGCCTTTGTTGTATAAAACGGCCTGAACGCAGCCTGCAAGTCTTTTATGCCGCTGCCATAGTCTTTTACTGTAATAATGGCCGAATCACCCATATGCTCTAAAGAGACTTCAACCCTTGAACCGTTTTTTGATGCATCCAGAGCATTATCTATAATATAAGACAGCGCATACTCAAGGGAATGCCTCACTGTGTTTATTATAATGCGGCCGGCCGGCTGAGATACTTGTATCTTCACCTCTCTAACAGATGCCTTTTGACTGAGAGATTCGCTTACCTCCTTCAGAAGCAGCCATGAGTCAATCATTTCTATACTTCCTCCTGAGTCTATCCTCTCAAAGTTCAGGAGCTCCTTGATCCGCAAATCAACCCTGTCAACCTCTTTTATTATTCCATTAAGAGTTTCTGCTGTAGAGCCCTGGTCTGACAGGTCTTCTGATGCAAGCTGTGCTGATGCCCTGATATTTGCTATGGGATTTTTCAGGTTGTGCGCTACCGCCCCTGCCATCTCGCCTATAACAGCCAGCCTCTCTTTCTCTATAAGGGCATCTTGCATAGTTGTGATCTCTTCGTTTGCTTTTCTGAGATCAATATTCTGCCTGATAATAGTCGCGGACGCCTTTTTAAATATCATAAACATAAGGAAATAGAGTATAGGGCTTCCGATTAAGGTTGTCCCCCATACCGCATACTTTACGCCTTTTATATATTTTAAAAAGAGATGAGGCTCCTTATAAAGCTCTATCACGCCTGCAACCTTCCCTCCTCGTTCAAATACAGGTATGTAGACAGTTACCAGCCTGTTAAATGCCATTTCGTATCTATGCTCGGGAGATTCCCATATTTCCTCTATCTCAACAAGGGTTTCACCCGCAATCGCCTTTTGTATATCACGGTCAAGGGCAAAGGTCTTACCGATAAGTTCAGGCGCATCAGACCAGATTATCGTTCCCTTAGAGTCAAATATCTTTACCCGCACAACTTCTGTTAATTGTTTTGAAGCCTTTATAACATCCTTGATGAATTCAGGGTGATGAATGACTTCTTTTATTGTTATGGATTTCTCTACGGCAATACCACTTACGGTGTCTCTCACAAACGCCTCTGTAACAGTCCTCTCCCTCTCTAAAAATGCATGGGCTATATATGTGGATAATATCCATCCTGTAACTACTGCAAAGGCGAGAATGCTTACGGAACATAGGATGAGAAATTGCTTTATTATGGAAAGTGAGGAGAAGTATCTTAATATCCTGTTTCGGACCGTCATTTTTATAATACTACCACATTGCGGAGAGAAACAGAATAATCAGGCAGTCTCATCCGGTTTCTTGAAAATTATCTTGCCTGATGGTATTCTTTCCATGTATTTTTTATCTTTAGAGGCTCTTGCAAAAGTCTTTATTCGTCATACCCGCGAAGGCGGAAACGATTTCCTTGATACTTTTGCAATTGGCTCTTTATCTATGCATTAAATATAATAAAGTTTAAGGAGGAATATAATGGCTAAGGTTAAAAGGGCGCTTATAAGCGTCTCGGACAAAACAGGCATTATTGATTTTGCAAAAGAGCTCTCAGCAATGAAGATAGAGATACTCTCAACAGGAGGCACTGCAAAGGCGCTAAAGGACGCAGGCGTCAATGTTATAGAAGTGTCTGATTACACAGGGTTTCCTGAGATGCTTGACGGCAGGCTGAAAACGCTTCACCCAAAAATTCACGGCGGCCTGCTTGCAAGACGCGACCACCAGAAAGACATGACTGATATAAAACAGCACAATATTCAACCAATAGATATGGTTGTTGTTAATCTCTACCCGTTTGAGCAGACCGTCTCAAAGAAAGATGTTGCGCTTGATGAGGCAATTGAGAATATTGATATCGGCGGGCCCACAATGCTAAGGGCTGCAAGTAAAAATTTCAAAGATGTGGCTGTTATTGTAGACCCTGATGATTATAAAAAGGTCTTAGACGAACTCAAGAGTCATGACGGGGAGGTAAACTGTGATACAAAATTTCATCTTGCTCAAAAGGTCTTCTCTCACACAGCGCGTTATGACACCCTTATCTCTAATTATCTAAGCAGGTATACTGAGCCAAAAAATGCCTTGCCGCGTTATTTCACGCAGAGTTTCACAAAGGTTAACGACCTGCGCTACGGCGAAAACCCGCACCAGAAGGCAGCCATATACAAGGAGCCTCTTTACAATGGGCTCTCCCTTGTTGATGCAAAAATCCTTCAGGGTAAAGAGATGTCTTACAATAATTACCTTGACTCAAGCTCTGCAATTGACCTCGCAAGGGAATTCAAGGAGCCTGCTGCAATTATTATTAAACACAACAATCCATGCGGAGTTGCAGTAGCAGATAAAATTCAAGATGCCTATGTAAAGGCATATGAGATTGACCCGCTTTCTGCATTTGGAGGGGTTATTGCGCTAAACAGAAATGTTAATGCTGCAACTGCAAATGAGATTCT
The DNA here is from genome assembly GCA_016208855.1 of Nitrospirota bacterium. GTDB lineage: Bacteria > Nitrospirota > Thermodesulfovibrionia > UBA6902 > DSMQ01 > JACQXF01. Next base: position 37,120 of record JACQXF010000078.1, read on the forward strand.
TAAGCTCTTTGTTGAGATAATCATTGCCCCGGGATTTGACCCTGATGCGTTGAAGCTTCTAAGCAGCAAGCCGAATATAAGACTGCTTGAGCTTGACGCCACACAGCCGCCGTCAGGCTTTGAGACAAGAAAAGTTCAGGGCGGCCTGCTTGTTCAGGACAGAGACACAGGCATGATAGATGATGTTAAAACGCTTAAGGTTGTCACAAAAAGAAAGCCCACAGATAATGAATACGCTGCGCTCTCATTTGCATGGAGGGTCTGCAAACACATGAAGTCAAATGCCATTATATATACAGCAAAAGACAGGGCTCTGGGAATCGGGGTTGGACAGACAAGCAGGGTGGACTCAGCAAAGCTTGGAGCAATGAAGGCGCTTAATTCCCTGAAAGGCTCTGTTGTAGGCTCAGACGCATTCTTTCCAAACAGGGACGGGATAGACTACATTGCCTCTGTAGGCGCCACGGCAGTTATTCAGCCGGGAGGCTCTGTTAAAGACAGCGATGTTATTGCAGCAGCAGATGAACACAATATGGCAATGGTCTTTACAGGCATGAGGCATTTTAAGCATTAACTACAGAGGTTCTTGCAAAAGTATGTTTCCCCTCCCTTGAGGGGAGGGGATATTTTAGGGACTTTTGAAATTTATTTTATTAAGGAGATGTATTTGAAAGTTCTTGTCATAGGCGGCGGCGGCAGGGAGCATGCCCTTGTCTGGAAATTAAGCCGGAGCCCGAGGGTAGATAAGATATTCTGTGCGCCCGGCAATGCAGGCATTTCAGAGATTGCGGAATGTATTGACATAAAGGCAGACGATATAGGCGCCCTGCTTAATTTCGCCAGATATGAATGGATTGACCTCACAGTCGTGGGCCCCGAGGCGCCGCTTACAATGGGCATTGTTGATGCCTTTAAAAGAGAAGGCTTAAGAATTTTTGGTCCTGATGCTTCGGGAGCAAGGCTTGAAGGAAGCAAGGTCTTTGCAAAAGACTTTATGCTTAGATACGGGCTCCCTACCGCTGAATATAAGACCTTTACATCCTATCTTCATGCAGAAGAATATGTCAGGCTTAAGGGCGCGCCTATTGTAATAAAGGCAGACGGCCTTGCAGCAGGAAAAGGCGTATTCATAGCAGAGAGCCATGACGAGGCAATAGATGCCTTAAAAAAAATCATGAAGGAAAAAGCCTTTGGCGACGCAGGAAGCAGGGTTATTGTAGAGCAGTGCCTGCGCGGCGAAGAGGCCTCTTTTATGGCCTTAACAGACGGCGATACCATTATCCCTCTTGCCACGTCACAAGACCATAAGAGAATCTTTGATAATGACAAAGGACCAAACACAGGCGGTATGGGCGCCTACAGCCCTGCGCCTGTTATAACACACGAGACAGCTGATGTAGTTATGAAGACTGTAATGAATCCCCTCCTGAAAGGGCTAAAACGCGAGGGGATAGACTATAAAGGCGTTATCTATGCAGGGCTTATGATATGCGACGGGAAGCCCTATGTGCTTGAGTTTAACTGCAGGTTTGGCGACCCTGAGACACAGCCTGTCTTAATGAGGCTTGAAAGCGACCTCTTTGATGCAATGAAGGCTACGGCAGAAGGCAGGCTAAAGGATATAAATATTTCATGGAAGGACGAGGCCTCTGTATGCGTTGTCATCTCAGCTAAGGGTTATCCTGATTCTTACGAAAAGGGCAAAGTTATTACCGGCCTTGATACGCTGAAGGATGAAGATAACGTAGTAGTGTTTCATGCAGGCACAAGCATAAATAACGATAATATTGTTACCTCAGGCGGAAGGGTCTTAGGAGTGACTGCAATTGGTAAAGATATCAAAGATGCTAAAGAAAACGCCTATAAGGCAATAGATAAGATCCATTTTGACGGAATGCACTACAGAAAAGATATTTCTGATAAGGCGATAAAGAGATAAAGCAATAGGGCGTAATCCCTTCAACATGAGTTACAAGAAAAACCATGTCCGCAAATACTAATCTACTTGGTTTTCTATTTAATCCTCGCTCCATCTCGCTTGTAGGCGCTTCTCACTCTACGGAAAAGCTTGGCGGAGCAATACTAAAAAACCTGCTTAAGTTTAAAGGCAGGGTTTATCCTGTTAATCCCCTATACAAAAATATCTTGGGCTTAAAAACTTACCCTTCCATAAAAGAGATCCCTGAGCCTGTTGATATCTCAATAATCATAAGGCCTGCCCATGAAACACCTGAAATCCTCATGGCGCATAAAGGCATGGCTAAGTGCGCAATAATCATAAGCAGCGGATTTGCAGAGACAGGCGAAACACAGCTTCAGGAGGATATAAAAAATATAGCAAAAGAGGCTGGCGTAAGAGTCCTTGGGCCAAACTGCATGGGTGTTTATAATCCGTATAAAAGGCTTGACACATTCTTTCTGCCTGACACTCTATTAAAAAGGCCTAAAAAGGGCAATGTAGCTGTCACTTCCCAAAGCGGCGCAATACTAAGCTCTATCTTTGAGGCAATGAGGGACGCAAACATAGGCATATCAAAGGCAGTAGGCTATGGAAATGCAATAGATATTGATGAGGCCGACTTATACGGACTTATTGCAGATGACAAAAATACTGATGTAGTTATTTCATATATAGAATCATTAGGAGATGGGAGAAGATTTATAGAGAGCGCAAAAAATCTTTCAAAAAAGAAGCCTCTCATTATCCTAAAATCAGGCAAGGGATTAAGCGGACAGTTTGCTGCATATTCCCATACAGGAAGGCTTGCAGGAAGATATGAGGTATTTAGCTCAATCCTCAGGCAGTTTGGGATAAAAGAGACAGAGGACTTTGGCTCGCTGATTGATTCTGCAAAGGCATTGGCATATCAGGGGCAAGTCGAAGCGACTCTACGCGAAGACTCGCTCCGAGGAGCAAGGGGCAAGGGGCACGAAAAAATTAGCAATCGCGTGCTTATTATTACAAACGGCGGAGGCTCAGGTGTGCTTGCTGTAGATGAGTGCATTAGGCAGGGGCTTGATAATGCCCATTTACCGCAAGAAAAAATAAAGAGGCTAAAAGAAATATTCCCGCCATTTTATGGAATCAACAATCCGCTTGACCTTACCGCACAGGTTAAGGATGAAGACTATCTCTTAGCGCTCAATGAGCTTAAGGATGATTATGACGGATTGTTAATTATTGCGCTAACAGGGGTCAGGGGGATTACAGAAAAGCTCGGCTGGATGTTAAAAGACTTTAAAAGCACAACCAATAAACCCATTGTTGTCCATGCTGCAGCAGGCGCTACAGCAAAGAAGATAGCCTCTATACTTGAGAAGTCCAAGATTCCTGTTTATCCCTCACCTGAGCAGGCGGTAAGGGCGCTAAAGGCGTTGCTCTGCTGCCAGGATGTGTCAGGCTATCAGAATGTCAGGCTATCAGAGTCAAAAGATAACGCCTTTGAAATACTTAAAAACTTCATTAAAACTAATAAAGATAAGAGGGCCTTTCTTGAGCATGAGGTTAAAGGGCTTCTTAAAAACATTGGGTTTCCCATACCAAGAGGGATATTTATAGCTAAAGATAGCCGATTTTCAGCTGTCAGCCATGAGCTGTCAGCCCTCTCCTACCCGCTTGCAGCAAAGGTCTCATCGTCAAAGATAGTATCAAAAACTGAAGCGGGCGGCTTGCGCCTTGGATTAAAAAACGAAACTGAATTAGAGAACGCTGTCAACGAGCTGATGAATATAAAAAACTCCGAGGGCGTGCTTGTAGAGGAGATGGCAGCAAAGGGGCTTGAGGTCATCATAGGCGGAATTATTGACGAGCAGTTTGGCCCTGTTGTGATGTTTGGCCTTGGAGGAGTATCTGTTGAATTATTTAAAGATGTCGCCTTTGCGCTTGCGCCGCTTGAAAGAGAAGATGCAGAATGGCTCATCAAACAAATTAAGGGCTATCCCCTGCTTCAAGGATACAGGGGGCAGCAGCCTTTGGATATGGATATGCTTATTGAGATGATTGCAAAGGTATCAAACTTGATTGCCACCGGCCTGATTAAAGAGATAACCCTAAATCCTGCTGTGTTATATCCAAAAGGGGCAATGGTCCTGGACGCAAAAATGCTGGCAGAAGCGTCTTAGCCTGTTTAGAGAATTTTGCTTTCGCAGCTCATTCAACATAATTTTTGGCCTCACCCGCTGCTTATAAACTAACAACTTCTACTTCCAATTTTTCTTTTACAGTATGTGTAGATTCAAGAAGACTGTCTATCCCATCAAGTACTTTTGCGTGAAAATATCTCTCACCGCATTCAGAGCAAACTTCAGCCTCAACATTCTCAACTATATACAATCTCCGATGAAGCCAATGCTGCCTTTTGACTTTCTTCTTTGCTGTTTGTCCTCCGCAAAATTCACAAATCATAATTTCCTCCTATAAAGCATAGGCCGTTATAAGAATAAGATTGCCATGCTCTTTAAACCTGCATACAACATGAATCATTCGGCCATCTCTCGCAGGGCCTTCAATTCTATATCTCGTTCCACGTATGTCTTCTGTTAGTTTCTTCTCTATTCTTCCTTTAAGTATAGCATTTTCTATATCTACTCTTTCCAACTCGTCATCCAGCATTTCTTCTTCTGCATGATCGGAAAGGTAATAGTCCTTTTCTATCACCTTTTGTCGAATTCTTTGCAATGCTTTCATTCAACTTATTCTCGGTGGGTGATGCCTTGGAATTGGCTGGGCGACTTTTGTTCTTGGGTTCTGATACCAATCGTGATTTCCACCGTGCCGGATAAAAATGCAACCCATTTCTTCCAATTTTCTAATCAGGTCTTTCCTTTTCATGCAACTTCTAATTCAGCAACTTTTCGGACACAAGGGATGGCACCGCTGGCTAAGTCTTTGAACAAGTCTTTTAAATTTTCTTTCAGTTCATCAAGAGTTTCTCCTTGTGTCATGTAATCAGGATATTCCTCTAAATAGCCAATCCACATATTTTCGTCCTGCCAGTATATAAACTTTGTAGTTTCCATAGTTGTCCTCCTTTTTGCTCTATTTTGCCATTTTTTTTCATATTTTTCCTGCCTTATATGCGTGTCCCTCATAGATAGTCATCGTCATGTTTAGTTAAAGCAGGATACGAAATTATTATTTCCAGAGTGCTTTCAAGTGAGGATTACTTCCCAAACTCCTTTGCCTTTAACTCCTTCCTCTTTATCTTGCCGCTTATAGTCTTTGGAAGCTCCTCCACAAACTCTATCTTTCTTGGATATTTATACGGCGCTGTATGTTTCTTCACAAACTCCTGAAGCTCTTTGATTAAGGCATCCGACGGCATATAGCCCTTAGTTAAGACAACAAATGCCTTTACTACCTCACCCCTTATCTCATCAGGACTTGCAACTATTGCTGACTCTTTCACAGCAGGATGCTCTATTAAAACGCTCTCTATCTCAAACGGCCCTATCCTGTATCCTGATGTAAGAATTATATCATCAGCCCTGCCTACAAAATAAAAATATCCGTCTTCATCCTTGTAAGCCCTGTCGCCTGTTATATACCAGCCGCCTCTGATGGTCTTTTCCGTAGCCTTAGGGTTTCCAAGATATTCTTTGAATAACCCTGCAGGCCGCCCGAACTTAACATTAATTGCTATATCGCCTTCTCTGTTTGGCGGAAGCGGCTCGCCGTCTTCATTAATAATATCTACAATAAATCCCGGGACAGGCACTCCCATAGAGCCTGCCTTTACAGGAAGGCACCTGAAATTAGCCAAGACATTAACCGTCTCTGTCTGCCCATATCCGTCATAAACATACTCGCCTGTGCGCTCTTTCCAGACCTCTATTACTTCTTTGTTTAACGGCTCTCCTGCTGCCACGAAATGACGAAGTGTTTTAAACTTAAACTCTTCCGCAGGGATCTCCTTTACCATCATCCTGTATGCAGTAGGCGGTGCGCAAAATGTAGTGATTGGATATTTATGCAAGATCTCTACTGTTAAAGAAGGTTCAAACCTGCCCTTCCTATAATAAGAAAATATAGCTGCGCCCATATGCCAAGGCCCAAACAGGCTTGACCATGCTGCCTTTGCCCAGCCGGTGTCTGAAAGGTTCCAGTGCATATCGCCTTCTCCTAAGTCAAGCCAGTACTTTCCTGTTGTCAGATGTGCAAGAGGATAAGAGGCATGGGTGTGGAGCACCATCTTAGGAGGGCCTGTAGTTCCGGAAGTAAAATATATCATGGCAGGGTCAGCTGAAAACGCCCTCTCGCCATAAAACGGCTCTGCCTTATCTCTTCTCTGTATGCAGTCATGCCAGCCCTCTCTTTTGCCAACAGATATAAGAATTGGCTTTAAGACCATACATTTGTCAATTAACATGCTGCAGCTTAACGCATCTTCAACCTTCTTAGCGTCTTCTACCGTTGCAATAACAGCCTTTATCTCTACAGCCTTAAGCCTGTAGAGGATGTCCTTTGTCGTCAATTGAACTGTTGCAGGAATTGCGACTGCATTTATCCTCATCAGCGCAAGCATCACTTCCCACCACTCAGGGATATTAGGAAGCATGACCAGGACCTTATCGCCCTCGTTTATGCCGATTCTTTTTAAGGCCCCGGCACATTTTGAGGAGATGATTTTAAGTTCATTAAAAGAGAGTCTCTTCTCTTCAATGCCGTCTGTCCAAAACAGCGCAAGTCCATCACCCCATTTATCAAATACATCAAGCGGAAAGGAGAACCTTTCCGGGATGGGAAGAGAAAAGCCGGCATATTCTTTTTTATAGTCTTTCATATTGGAAGAATATCCCATAAAGAAATAGTATTACAAATTGACTTACAAATCAAACAGGTGTATTTTTATTTTATAGTATGCTTAAAGTAAGATTTCATGGCAGAGGCGGGCAGGGCGCAAAAATTGCAAGCAGGGTGCTTGGGACTGCCGCCTTCCTTGAAGGATATTATGCGCAGGATTTCCCTCTGTACGGGGCTGAGAGGCGCGGCGCACCGATAGCTGCATTTACACGCATATCTAAAGAACCTATTCTTGAGCGCGGCGTAATATCAGAGCCTGATGTTATAGTTGTAATGGATGAGACGCTTCTTGACGACCCATTGGCAAATCCCCTTTCAGGGCTTGGCAAAGAAGGGCTGGTTTTTATAAATACCACCCATAAAGCAGAAGACATAAAAAAGAGATATAGGATTGATGCAAATGTCTTAACGCTGGACATCACAAAGATAAGCCTTGATATACTTGGCAAACCAATACTCAGCGCCCTTGCAGGAGGTGCTGCCTCAAAGATTGTGAGGCTTAAAGAAACATCTCTAAAAGAGGCTGTTACAAGGGAACTATCTGATATTACCCATGAGAAAGGGCTTATAGAGAAAAACATAGAGGCGTCAATTTATTGTTTTAATGCACTGCCGTCTGTCTTGATAAAATCAAATGCATCCCATAAAAAAAGCGATGTCATCACTATGCCTTTTGAGGCAGCAGACATATCAAGCCCTTCTGTAACCATCCCTGCCAATACTCCATTAAAAAAAACTGGAAACTGGCGGATATTTAAGCCTGTATGGGATTATGAGCTATGTACAAAATGCATGACCTGTGTCATGAGGTGTCCTGACGGATGTATCAGGGTAAATGAAGAGGGCTTCCCGTACTCAGATTATGAAAACTGCAAGGGCTGCATGATATGCGCAGAGGAGTGTCCTGCAAAGGCGATACGTAAAGAAAGGGAAGTTCATGCTTGGTAAAATGACCAAACAGATGCTTACAGGAAATGCCTCAATTGCATGGGGTGTGAGGCTTTCAGATGTTGACTACATCCCTGCGTATCCTGTGACACCGCAGACTGAGATTATAGAGAGCCTCTCAAAATGGATAAGAGAGGGGCAGATGGATGCAGGGTTTGTCACAATGGACTCGGAGCATTCAATGATTACTGCTGCAGGGGCTGCCTCTGCAACAGGCGTAAGGGTATTTACTGCGACATCAAGCCAGGGGCTCATGTATGGATTTGAGATGCTTTACACGGTTTCCGGCTGGCGTGTGCCTTTTGTAATGGCAAATGTCTCAAGGGGGCTTTCCTCTCCTATTACGCTTGAGCCTGATCATAACGACATACTTGCAGCGCGTGACACAGGGTTTCTGCAGATTCACTGTGAGACGTGCCAGGAAGCGCTTGACTCCATACTTATTGCATACAGGCTTGCTGAGGATAAGAGTGTCCTCCTGCCTGCTATTGTCAATATGGATGGATTTTATCTCTCATTCACACGCGAGCCTGTAGAGATTCCTAACAAGGAGATTGTAAGAGAATTTCTTCCTCCATATAAGCCAACTCATGCATTCTTCAGGGCATCACAACCGATGGCTCAAGGCGTAGCAGTGCTTGGCGGGCATATATATTCATATTTTAAATATCAGATGCATATGGCAAACAATAATGCCCTTAGCATCTATAAAGAGGTATCAGAGGAATTTAAAGAGACCTTTGGCAGGGGTTACGGGACAGTAGAAGGCTATATGCTTGATGACGCGGAATATGTGCTTATAATGAGCAACTCATTTTCAGCAATGGGCAAGGCAGCAGTAAAAAGGGCAAGAGAAAAAGGCTTGCGTATAGGCCTTCTAAGACTAAGGCTTCTCAGGCCTTTCCCTGAAGAAGATATAAGAGAGGCGCTTAAGGGACGGAAAGCCTCGGCTGTCATAGACCAAAACATAAGCGTTGGCAAAGGCGGGATATTGTACTCAGAAATAGCAGGTGTGCTTTATAATGAAAAACAAAGACCTCTCCTGCTTTCATTCATCGGCGGGCTTGGAGGGAAAAATATAAGCGATGCAGAGTTTGATTTTATTTTTGACGCCATGATGAATGCATACAGCACAGGCAATGTGCCACAGCCCGCTCTCCTATACACAGAGGCAGAGTTAGAGGAGATGGAAAGGCTGAAGAGGGTAGCAGGGAAAGGATAGTATCAACGTATCAGAGTACCAAAGTTTTTATTATGGCTCTCTGACACTTTGATACTCAAAGCTGAGGAACAGGGCATGATTAAATCCATCAAAGACCTGACATTTGAAGAACAGATGCTTCCGGGCACTCCTGCATGCGCCGGATGCGGCGGGCTTTTAGCTCTAAGGCACTGCCTGAAGGCGCTTGGTGAAAAAACAGTTATTGTAAATGCAGCAGGATGCTTCACCCTTTTATGCGTTTATCCATTTACTCCTTTTAAAAGCTCATGGCTTTACACTGCAATGGCATGCGCTCCTGCAGGCGCACAAGGTGTAAGGGATGCGCTAAATATATTGATTAAAAAAGGAAGGCTTGATGAAAAAGAAGACCTAAAAGTAGTGGTGCTTACAGGCGACGGCGCTGCCTATGATATGGGGCTTTCCTCTACCTCAGGGGCAATCTACCGCAACCTTGATTTTTACTACATATGCTATGACAACGAGGCATATGGAAACACAGGGTTTCAGAGCTCAGGCGCCACGCCTTTTGGCTCAAAGACAGGGACAACCTTACCTGCTGAACTAAACCCTCTGGGCTCAGAGCTTTCTAAAAAAGACCTCTTTGAGATATGGCGAAGCCACAAGCCCCCTTACCTTGCAACTATCTCTCCGTCACACCCTGTTGATATAGCAAATAAGTTTAAAAAATGTGAAGGCATTAAAGGACCAAAACTATTTATAGCGCACTCTCCATGCCCTCCGGGGTGGGCAACAGAGCCCCGGCTCTCAGCAAAATTCGCAAAACTTGCAGTTGAAACAGGCATATGGCCTCTTAAAGAGGCTCTTTACGGCGAGGTAAAACACACATTGATTCCTAAAAAATTTAAGCCTGTTGAAGAATACCTTAGCGAGCAGGGAAGATTTGCGCATTTATTTAAGCCAATAAGGCAGGAAGAGGCAATAAAAAATATTCAGGAGAGAGTGAATAGATATTGGAAATAGAGGTTGGCATCTATTTACTGATAATTATTCTTGCATGAATCGTAAAAATAGCTTACAATTAATTAAACGCTTGCTTTCCATTGATCTTCCCTGCAGCAAAACTGCAGGGAATCTAATGTAAGGAATTTTTTATTATTACATTCGCTTGCTAACCCCGTGGAAAAGACCACGGGGAGTACGCTCGCTTTCCATTTAAAAACATAAGGATATGTCAACAGGCAATACAGAAAAGAGGGGCTCCACAGACAGGCGGAAAGGGCTCAGCCCTTTTAACAAGTATTTATTTTTTGGCGGCAGAAGAAACAGGATAAGAAGAGAATTAGATAAAAAGAAACATTTTGTTTTATTAGACTACTACAGTCCCCGCCTCTTTGTCCTGCTTATAGCTATCCTGCTATGTAGTTACGCTGACGCCTTTTTAACGCTTATTCTAAATGAGAAAAAAGTCATTGCAGAAGCAAACCCCATAATGGCGTTTCACTTAGACCGCGGCATACTACCGTTTGTAGTTAATAAATTCTTTTTAACTGCTGTTCCTGTTGTTATCCTCTGTCTGCTCCACAAGAACCCGATTGCGAGAACAGGATTAAAGTTTATAGCAATAGCCTATGCCTTTATCATTACCTATCAACTCTATCTGACTTATATTACTCACTACTAACGCCACTGCGCTACTTACAAGCTAACAGGCTATCAAGCTTGCAGGCTTGTCAGCTATCGAATAAGGATCTCCAAAAGCCTGTCCAGCTCGTCAAGGGAATAGTACTGTATCTCAATCTTTCCGCCTTTTTTGCCTCTGTGAATAAGCTGAACCTTAGTTCCCAAACTATGCATTAATTTTTCTTCAAGCGAGGCTATCTGGGCGTCCTTCCTTTTAGATAATCTCTGCGTCTTTCCTGAAGAGACTGCCTTTCTGGATAACGCCTCTGTCTCCCTTACGCTTAAACCCCTCTGTATTACCCTTCTTGCGGTATCAAGCTGCAAGGGCACACTCTCTATCTGCAGAAGCGCCTTTGCATGGCCAATGCTCAAAGAGCCCTCTGCTATCCATGACTTAACCTCTATAGGGAGCTTCAATATCCTCAAATAGTTTGTTACTGTAGCCCTGTCCTTTCCGACCTTTTGCGAAAGTGCGTCATGGGTAAGGCTAAAGTCGTTAATAAGTCTCTGGAATGCCTCTGCTGTCTCAATGGGGTTAAGGTCTTCCCTCTGGATATTCTCAATAAGGGCAAGCTCCATTGCCTCCTCTGGGGCAGCGTCTTTTACAATGACTGGAATCTTTGGAAGGCCTGCCATCTTTGCAGCCCGCCATCTTCTCTCGCCTGCTATAAGCCTGAATGAGCCGTCCTCTGAACGCCTTACAATTATCGGCTGTATAACGCCCTTTTCTTTTATTGAAAGGGAAAGCTCTTGAAGCGCCGAATCTTTAAATATCCTTCTTGGCTGGTATTCATTAGGAACGATTTTACCAACCTCAACCTCAAGGACTCCCCTTACTGCTGCATCTGTCTTCTCAGGGATTAACGCCCCGAGACCCTTACCCAGCGCTGTTTTCATTTCCGATTATCTCCCTTGCCAATGATAGATAGCCCTGTGAGCCTTTTGAATGGAAGTCATAAAGGACTACAGGCTTCCCATGACTTGGCGCCTCAGCAAGAGTTATATTCCTTGGGATTATTGTCCTGTAAACCTTATCTCCAAAGTGCTGCCTTAGCTCATCTGCAACCTGATTTGCAAGCGTGTTACGGCCGTCAAACATTGTAAGCAAAATCCCTTCTATCTGAAGAGACGGATTAAAAGCGCTTCTTACAAGGTCAAGCGTCCTCATCAGGGAGCCTATCCCCTCCAGCGAATAATATTCGCACTGCATTGGTATAAGCAGGCTCTGGGCTGCCACAAAGGCGTTTAAAGAGAGGAGGCTTAAAGAAGGGGGACAGTCTATAAGGATGAATTCGTATTTATCCTTAACCTGCTCTATTGCTCTTTTCAGTATCGCCTCCCTGTCTGTCTTTTCTATAAGCTCAAGCTCTGCGCCAAGGAGATTTATGTTTGATGGAACGACCTTAAGAAAATCAAGCGCTGTATCGTATGTCGCCTCTTCAATGGACTTTGCCCCTGTATATACATCATAAAGGCTTGTATTGAGGCTGTCTTTATTCAGGCCAACACCGCTTGTAGAATTTCCCTGCGGGTCTGTATCTATAAGCAGAACGCGCCTTTCAGTATGAGCCAAAGAAGCGGCAAGATTGATAGCCGTGGTGGTCTTTCCAACCCCGCCCTTTTGATTTGCTATTGCTATGATTTTACCCATAATAAAGAAGTGTCAAAGTGTCAGAGCATCAAAGTATCAGAGTCTTTTTTTTACTTTGACACATTGACACTCTGATACCGTGACACTATTTTTTAATTATGCTCCGTCCTGGACATACTTAAAGCCTTCCTTCATGGAAAGCTCTGCCTTTGTCAGCTCTTTACCAAGATATGCGGCATGGGTCAGGTCTGAGACCCAGTTATTATTAATAATTGTCAGATATATATCCCTGCTCGTCTCTCCCTCAATAATCCTAAGGAGCTTATTATCATAGGAGTAGTGCTCTACCAGGATAGCGCCGTCTTTCTTTGAGGGAAGAATGACAAAATACCCTGCCTTATCAAGCGCCACAGACTGGGATTTTGCCTCTGCCTTGACTCTCGGAGTTGAAGGCACAGCAGGAGCGCTTTTAGCCTTAGTCTCTGTCTTTCCTATTGAAAATCTCTTGCGCCCTGTCTGAGCTGATGACGCAGGAACCTGCTCGGAAAGCTCCTTAATCCTGCTAATCAGCTCCTGAGCATCTTCGCAACCAAGTATATTCTCTATCCTTACCTGTTTGCGAAAATCCTATACCTCCTTGCCGGTAACATTCTTAAGCTCCGGCCTTCTACCTATATTTTCAGTCTCTGTCTTGCCGATAATACAGAGCCCTTTAGGGGTTAGGGCGGCTAACTCTTGTGGAAGGTTCTCATTTGCAAGCGTAGAAACTGCCACAGGTGCATTTTTCTCCACAACAAAATACTCGCCTATTACAGGAGGCCAGGTGTCACCGGCTACCTCAAACCCGCAGCTATCGCCAAGAGATAAGGCAGCCATGGCGGGATATTTTGCCGTCAAAAGACTCATTGCCTCAGGAGGGATACAGAATTTGCATTTAAAGCATGAATACTCCATGGGTTCAAGCTCATTCATCCATCGGCATACATCCTCATGAAGGCTTCTTGCATCATCTTCATTGACTGAGAGCAAAGATGTGCTGAGGTTTACGAGGGTAGTTCGCATGCAGCCGCACTTCCTGCATTTGCCAAGCCCCATTGATCTCTTTAATTCAGAGTGAACCTTTTCAAAAAGCGGATTCATTTGCTCTATTATGGACAATAGTGTCTGAAAATTTCAATGACGGACAGTGGTTCCCAGAAATAGAGATAGAAAACACTAATCATTTAAAATCCCCCTCCCATTGCGGGAGGGGGCGAGGGGGAGGGGTAACCTTTTTGGTTATTCTTCACCCTCACCCTAACCCTCTCCCGTCAAGGGAGAGGGAACTTTTGGAGGTTCCTATCTCTATTTTTCGGAGTGGTTAGACAAGAGATAGAGAAAGCAGCAAATAGAGAGTACAGAGAAATAGATAGGTAGAGCGTGCGTGAAAAGAGAGTAGCTGCTATGAGCCATGAGCCATAAGCTATGCTATTGCCTCTTTTTTAATGCTGTCAAGGAGTTCTGCTATCCTGCCTGATATTCCCTCCATATCCTTGTAAATCCTCTCTGCCTTTGCTTTGTCTCCTGAATTGTGTACTGAAACCGCCTCTTTTGCCAGTGAGTGTATCTTTGCATGCGGCTCATCTATTGCTTTAAAAGAGTGTAAGTTTCCACACGTCTGCATTCCGTCTCCGAAATACCACTTTCCAAACCTGCAGTTGTGATGGTCAGGCAGCTGTGAAGGGTCAATGGCCGTGCTGTCCTTTAGGCATGATGCGATCTTCCCCATAAACAACCTGTGGTCTGTCTTTGCAATATCAAGTATCTGAAGTCCGCTTTCCTTTGTTTTAAATCCTGATACGGCTGTCCTTAGCGCCTCTGCAGTAAGCGTTAATGAGTTAACCTCCCGTATCACATCATCAGACATCCTCTCTATCTCCTGTGCCGTGCTTGAGGTCTCCTCTACGCTCCTTGAAACCTCCTCCAGCGCTGCAGACTGCTCTTCCACGGCTGTGGCTATCTGTGTTATAAGGTCATTTACGCTTGCCACATTTGTCACTACATCTTGTGATGATTTATTGACCTTCTCTATCAGACTCACCGCATCTGCCGAGCCTGTCTGTATCTCTCCTATAATGCCTGTAATCTCTGATGATGCCTTTGACGTCCTCTCTGCAAGCTTCCTTACCTCCTCTGCCACTACGGCAAAGCCCTTGCCGTGCTCCCCTGCGTTTGCTGCCTCAATTGCAGCATTTACAGCCAGAAGGTCAGTCTTATTTGCTATCTCATTAATAAACATTATCACCTCTCCTATCTTCCTGCTCTTCTCACCCTGCTGGTTTATGATAGAAGATGTCTCCTTAACAAGCCCTGCCCCCTTTTCAACAGTCAAGGATGATTCCTTTGACAGTCCGCTTGCATTTGATGTTGACCTTGCTATCTCCGCGATAGTTGATGTAATTTCCTCTACTGCCGTGGCTATCTGAGATGCCTGTGAAGACTGGTTTTGTGCGCTCTCTATTGTCTTCTGCGCCCTCACCCTTAATACATCCACTGTAGAGACCACATTATTTGCAGAAGCAACGATTCCATTTATCATGGCGTTGAAGGATTGAATCATTTTGTTCATGCTTTGAGCAAGTACGCCGATCTCATCCTTTGATTTTGTTTCCAGCGCCTCAACAGCCAGATTGCCTGTAGCTATCTCCTCGGCAGCCCTTGAAATATGCGTTAACGGCTTTGTAACGGAGTTTTTCAAATTCCTTACAAGAAGCACGCCACCCGTTCCTGCGAGACCGATGAGAAAGACAAATATCGTTGTTATCCTTAATCCATTCATTATCATCTTAAACATCTCGTCTAAGGCCTTTTCTCCTGCCCTATCCGACTCATTAACAACAGCGGCAACCCCCTGGATTACCTTATCGCAGGCCTTATCATATTCGTCCATCACCATGTCTCCCTTTGCACGGTCTATAAGATATGCATTGAACATTTTGACGCCTGTTTCCCACATCTTAGGGAGGTCATTTTTTAAAACTCCAAGTTTATTACTGATTCCCTTATCACCCTTCTTCAGTTCCAAAAGCCTGTCAATATCCTTGTATGCTGCATCAAGAGATGGCTTAGCCTCCTCGGCTATGACCTTTTTATCCTTAGTCAAAGAAGCGTCAGTAAAAAATTGCCATACATTGGCGACTTGAAACTGCAGGTCTTTCCCTGTCTTTATCTCCTCCTGCACGTAGCGGTAATTTGCGATATCGGCTTTGAACTCCCTCAGTTCACCAATTACAAAGACAGCAAAAATAAGAAATATTGAAATGATAATAGCGAGGGAAAAGTATAGCTTTTTCTCAATTGTCAATTTTATAAAACCCACGTTCAACCTCCAAGTGCAATAAACTGATTTTCCCCCATTACCAGAAGCCAGCCATCTTCTGTCATCAATCCTGCTATGGCTGCCCCCCCCCAATCTTACTTTCTCTTTTCTTATCGGAAACTGCCATTAGAACTTTATTAACATTTTGTAAATTTGCTGTGAATTTTATTCTAATGAAGGTATAGCAGAGGCAGCCTGCTTCGGCTCACCTCAGAAAATACAGTTAGTTAAAACTAAGGGAAGGCATTAAAGCCTTTTTAAAAGGCCTCTTCTGGATTATAATAAAAGCAAATGAGCCGGGATTTTTACAACAGGCTTAAAAACCACATAGAGTTCGTTGACATTGCCTTTGTTGCTATACGAACCGTTTTGCTTTTAGGCGGGGTTGCATGGCTTATACTATCAGAAATATCACAAGAAACATTTAAAGATGTCAGCAGCCTTCTCATTTATTTCGCTGCTTATAGCGCTTTTATTTATCTCTTTTTATTTCTCTTTAGCAAGAAAAAAAGGGCTATTTATCTTTTTCTGCTGCTTCTTGATCTCTCACTTGTATCATTGCTTGTCAGCGTAACCGGTGAATCCGCCAGCCCCTTTTTTAATGGCTTTTACCTGATAACAACGCTTTATTCATTTTATTATGGTTATGCGGCTGGTCTCATCATAGCGGCTCTCTCAACAGCGTTTTACTTTTTAAGCAGCGGACTTAATTTTAACATCCTCCATTGGACTGATTTTTCTGTAAGGGCTGCATTTTTATTTCTATTAGCCCTGCCTCTCGGCATGCTTTCCGGGAAGCTGAAAAAAGACAGGGACAAGATTGAAAAGGTTAATAATGAATTACAAGAGTCCCTTAAAAATATATGGTCGCTTCAGGGGAAGCTTGTGCAGGCAGAAAAGCTTTCTGCCATTGGCAGGCTTACTGCTGACGTCGCTCATGAAATCAGAAATCCATTAACTTCCATAGGCGGCTTTGCAAGAAGGCTTGATAAAAAACTATCAGAAGGGGCAAAGGAGAAGGAGTACGCAGGGCTTATCGTATCAGAGGTTGACAGGCTTGAGAGAATCCTGAGAGACGTCCTTACTTTCTCAAGGGAGGCGAGGTCTCATATGAAGGCTCAGGATATAAGTGACACTGTAAAGGAATCCATAAAGGCATTTACAGATATATGCCACGAACAATCAATCACTATCAAGGAAAACATTGATACCGCGCTTCCTCCGATCCTGCTTGATCATGATCAGGTCGCGCAGGCAATTAACAATCTTATATCTAATGCCGTTGACGCAATGCCTCATGGCGGAGCATTAAAAGTAACTACGTCTATAGAGCACATGTATGATATTGATTATGTTGTGGTTGAAATTTCAGACACCGGCTGCGGGATACCGGAGGATAAATTAAGCGTGATATTTGAGGCTTTCTATTCTACGAAAAAGATAGGGGTTGGCACAGGACTCGGTCTTTCTATATGTAAAAAGATCATGGATGAACATAATGGATTAATAAAGGTAGAAAGCACATTGAATAAGGGCACATCCTTTAAGCTTTTTTTTCCTTATCAGAGCCGGGAGGAATCTGCCAAGATAAAATGCTGGGAATTCCATAAGTGCGGGGTTGAGAAAGAGGAAGGCTCTGCAGGGATGAGATGCGCTGCCTATCCTGATTACGGTAGAATTTGCTGGGCTGTAGCCGGCACATTTTGCGGCAAAAAAGTAAGCGGCGCCATTGCACAAAAACTTGGCGACTGCAGAAAATGCGAGTTCTATCAGAGAGTCGCGCTTAAAAAAGACCTTTAACAACCAATAATTCTACCCCATATTTGACTTTATAACACCGGCTATGCCGTCAGCAATTGACTGGATGTCCTGCATAACCTCTCCCTCGATCATTACCCTTATCTTGGGCTCTGTCCCTGATGCCCTTACAAGCACCCTGCCTTTGTTAAGCCTCTTTTCCGCATCTTTTATGGCATCCATAACAATGGGAAACTCTTCAATCTTTCTTGATTTTTTTACTGCCACATTCACAAGCACCTGCGGATAAATTATAATAGGCGAGGCAAGCTCTGAGAGCGTCTTTCCGGTTTTACGCATTACGGCAAGCACCTGAAGCGCTGTTACAGCGCCGTCTCCTGTAGTGTTATAATCCATAAAAACTATATGGCCTGACTGTTCACCGCCGAGGTTATATCCGCCCTTAAGCATCTCCTCAACAACATATCTGTCTCCGACAACGGTTCTTATTACATCTATTCCCTGTGCTTTGAGATACCCCTCAAACCCGGCGTTGCTCATCACCGTTGCCACAACCGTATCGCCTTTTAATAAACCGTCCATCTTCATATCCACAGCACATATGGCCATTACCTTATCACCGTCTATCAGCTCCCTTTTTTCATCACA
This sequence comes from Nitrospirota bacterium, assembly GCA_016208855.1. GTDB lineage: Bacteria > Nitrospirota > Thermodesulfovibrionia > UBA6902 > DSMQ01 > JACQXF01. The sequence goes on from JACQXF010000078.1 coordinate 55,088, forward strand.
AAGTATTGCCCTGTCAGCATCTCCGTCATGGGCAATTCCTATGTCTGCCCTATACTCAAGCACTGCCTTTTGCATAGCCTCAGGGTATGTAGAGCCGCATCCTGCATTTATGTTTATGCCGTCAGGCTCGTCATTTATTGCTATAACCTCAGCGCCAAGCTCTTTAAGCGCAGAAGGGGTAATCCTGTAAGCAGAGCCGTTAGCGCAGTCAACAACAATCCTCATCCCTTCAAGGGTCTTGCCCTTTGGAAAAGATGCCTTTACATACTCAATATACCTGCCCCGCGCATCATCAATCCTGAATGCCTTACCTATGCCTGAACCGGTAGGCCTCACATTGTCAAGGTTATCTGAAAATACCGTCTTCTCTATCTCTTTCTCCACGCTGTCAGGGAGTTTAAAGCCGTCTGATGAGAAGAACTTTATGCCGTTGTCATCATAAGAGTTATGGGATGCGGATATTACAATGCCTGCATCAACCCTGAGGCTTCTTGTTGCAAAGGCAATCCCGGGTGTGGGCATAGGCCCTACAAGGGCAACATCCATGCCCATTGAGCATATGCCTGATGTAAGGGCGCTCTCTATCATATATCCTGAGACCCTTGTGTCTTTGCCAATAAGTATGATGTCTCTGGCATAATGTTTTTTCTTAAGTATATAGGCTGCGGCGCGGCCCACTTTAAAGGCCATCTCCCCTGTCATTGGATATTCATTTGCCCTGCCCCTTATTCCGTCTGTACCAAATAACTTCACTTTATCCTCCTTACATATATACTAACCTTAACCTCAGGCGTAAAAGTCCTTATGCCTCTTTTCGGCATATTAAGGTTAACGCTATAATGAAGGTCTCCATCTATGCCTGTAATGTCCACAGGCTCTGTTTTAACAGAATAGACCTTTGCCACAGCGCTTGCAGGGCCTTCTATCTCTATGTTTTTAGGCGTTACTGATATGCTTTTAACGAGAAAGCCTTCTGCTGGAGAGCCTGTAATAATAGGGGTAACTACAACCTCTTTTTTAAGCCTCTCTTCAAGCACAAGCATTACTGTCTGAGGCGATATCTTTGTGGCAACAAGGCTTTTTGGCAGCCTGATATTGTCCGGGGTTATGGCAAATAAGTTCTCGCCTTTTTTAGAGTTCTTAAGGTCTATAACAACGCCTACATGTTCTTCCCTGAGAGCTTTAAGCAGTCTCTCCTGCCCTTCTACATTGATGCTCACTGTCTTAGCTCCGTCTATGACTTCTATCCCGGAAGGCATATTCTTAAACCCTATGGGAACATCCAGAACAATTCCCGAGCGTCCCTTTGATACGACAAAAAACCAGAGCGCTATCGCTATCAGCAGGGAGATTACCTTCAGCAGGGGATTCGTCTTTATAAACTCTATTATTTTATCGTTCATCGTTTACCATGAGCCATCAGCCATTCATTTCTTCTCTTTTGGCGCTGCAAATAATTCAGTAAGAAAGTCCCTTAATGAGCCCATATCCACATTCTTCTCAAGCACGCCGCCTACGGCAGTGGCAATGCTCCCTGTCTCCTCAGACACGATTATAACTACGGCGTCAGATTCTTCGGTAAGGCCAATGCCTGCCCTGTGCCTTGTGCCAAAGTCCTTTGAAGTGCCTGCGCTCAGCGTGAGGGGGAGAAAACAAGTGGAGTGCCTATTTCAACAATCTCATCCAGGGCTGTCTCTCTTTCAAGAACAACAAGCGCCCCTATCTTTCTGTTTGCAAGGGCAATGGCTGCCTTTACAATCTCCTCAAGTGCGTGCAGTTCCTCTGCCTGTGCATGCAGGGGCAGAAAGCGCGCCCTGCCTACCTCTGCCAGGGTCTTGCGAATTTCAGGCTGAAACAGGACAACAAGGGCAATGACTACCTGCGCCCAGAAGCTCTGTATAATCCAGTCCATTGTATAAAGGCCCAGGTATCCTGAGAATGAAAAGGCGAAGATCAATGCGCCAAGGCCGATAAGCATCTGCACAGCCTTGGTGCCCTTTATGATCAGAAGCACCTTATAAACTATGATCGCAACGAGCAGTATATCAAGAACGTCCTGCCAGCGTAGTTGTCCTAATATTTCCATACGGAATTATTATAACCTAAATCGTGTTATTGTTGGCATACAAAAGCCTGAACACAGCTTACCAACTTGTCAGCTTGATAGCTTGCCAGCCCTCCATAAAGTTCTACTTTGGATGGATGTGAAAATATTATTTAAACTCCACAGAAGCCGCAGGGTTAAAGGGGTTTGTCCTGATTGCAAATGAAAAAAGGTAGGGGTAATCCTTTCTCAGATGCTTTATATAGGCGAGCCATTCAATAATTAAAATAGCATATGCCCTCTTAATGTCAATCGCTACATGCTCATGGTCTCTACGAGAGAGATTCCCTACATCTGTCCTGTTGGCAAGCTCTTCAGCAAGGTGAAATACTGCCCAGAGGAGGTCTGTGAAAGAGTCATGCTCAAGGAGATTGGGGTTTTCAAGAAGGCGTATCAAAAAATCCATCTTCTCCCCAAAGAAGGCCTTTAGCGCAATTAATTCATCCCTGCTTACATCTATCTCGCCCTGATACTTTTTAAGGTCTTCTGAAATCATAGCGAATCTCTCTTCTGTCCAGTTTTCTGTCATGAGAAAAGGCTCCCTGATGGAATCAACATTTTTATCAAAACTTATAAATTTCTTAAGAAGCCCTGTTCCTACCTCAGTGAAAAAGACCCCGATAACCATATTCATCTTTTTAAGCATGATTCGTTTCTCTCTTATACTTAGAAGCTTATTTAATATGAGCGTAACAAGAAGCACCTGAATTGGAATAAATGCAATGTCCTGAAAAAGATAGAAGAATGTATCCCTCGGCGCATGGAAGATCCTCACCTGAATAAAATAGATACCAGCGGAAAATGCTATTAATGATATTGCTAAAATACCCTGCCATCTAATCCGGTTCATGATAGTCTCTGTTAAGGCTTCTGCTCTTTGGTCTTCAGATTTTTTATATCTTCTTTATACTCTCCACTCTTTGAAAAAGAGGTTGTTGAATCTATTATAGCAGGGCCACAAGCATAATACCCTCTATCCCCTGAGGAGTTATTCACAGAAGTTCTGAAACTGTGTGCAAAGGCCGGGATGGTAAAGATAGGCTTGGTAGCATTGGATGGGACGAAGATAAAGGCCAATGCAGCCCTTGAATCAAACCGTACATATGAACATATAGAGAGCGAAGTAAAAAGGATGCTTGCCGAGGCCAAAGATGCAGAAGAGGATAAACTTTACGGCAAAGACAAGCGTGGAGACGAGTTGCCGGAAGAACTGCAGGAACGAGGGAGTCGTCTGGCGCGGCTGAAAGAGTTCAAGGCGCGATTGGAACAAGAGAAGGCTGAAAAAGCAGCCATGCAGAGAGAGAAGATAGAAGAGAGGCAGAAGCAGGAAACCGAGATCGGGCAAAAGAAGCGGGGTCGCAAGCCGAAAGAACCGGAGGCGGCAGCCAAAACTGATGCAAAGGCAAATGCAACTGATCCCGACAGCAGGATAATGAAGACACGCTCAGGCTATGTGCAGGGCTACAATGGATAGGCAATGGTAACAGAAGAGCAGATAATCATCTGTGGCAGAACTTACCACAGAAGAAAACGATGTAAAGCAACTGATCGAAAGCAGAAGAAAGCATTGTGGAATTAGAGTTAAGCGGCAGGCGGTAGGAGAGGATAGGCCTCCTTGTGGACGCATACCCGGGAGCTTGTCTTTACGGGAGCGAATGGCGCGTAAGCTTCAAACAAAACGGGGACGGGCATTATATAAAAAGAGGGGACAGATTGTTGAGCCGATTTTTGGACAGATAAAAACCTGTCGGGGGATACAGAAGTTCATGCGGCGCGGATTTAAAGCTTGTGCCAAGGAATGGAAGCTCATCTGTGCTTCGCACAATTTGTTGAAGTTATGGCGCAGTGGGGAAATGGTGGTCAATGGGACTTAAGAATGGCCCAAAGAGGAATCCATTCCCCCCCACGGTAAGGAAAGCACGCCGACATTATCTATATGATTCTGGCACTAAAGAATATCTCTCTCATTCAGTGGAATTCATCCATTTGAAAAATGTCCGTGCAACGGGCTCTTAACAGCAGGATAATAAATGCGCAGGCCATTGATATCAAGCCTCAGGACTACTTTGCTGCTGCCACAAAGGCAATTGATACAGGGTATGAACTCTACTATAATGCAGTACCTGTGCTTGATAAACTTTTAAAGGAGCGTTTAGACAGCCTCTTGGTAAAGCGCAATACTGCCTTAGTTATATCAATCTTTGGGATTCTTGCTGCCGTATATCTCTTCTCAGGTTTTTATTTTTCCGTAATGCATTCCTTGCAGAAGATGCAGGGGGCTGTGACACGCATAGCCGGCGGAGACCTTACAGAAAGCGTTGAGATTGACACAAGGGACGAACTCCGTCAGCTTGCATCAGCGATAAATGAGACAAGGCAGTCGCTCTCTAAAATGATAAATCAGATTATCCAGTCAGCTAATAGCGTAGTCTCTTCTGTTGATATACTCAGGCCGAAATCAGAGAAGGCGTCAGGAGGGGCCGTAAAGCAGGCTGAAAGCGCAACTCAGATAGCCACGGCAGTAGAGGAGATTACGTCAACTATCGCAGAGATAGCAAGGTCAACCTCAAATGCAAGCGAGCTATCAAAAGAATCATCCAAGACTGTTGAAGAAGGGGCAGGGCTTATTAAGGAGACTTCCTCTATCATAAATGCACAGGGAGAGAAGAGCCAAAAAATAGGGGAGGTCATAAGGTTTATTAATGAGATAGCGAGCAAGACTGACCTATTGGCTGTAAATGCGGCAATCGAGGCAGCAAATGCAGCAGAGCATGGCAAGGGCTTTGCCGTAGTGGCAGAGGAGGTAAGGAAGCTTGCAGAGAGGACATCAAAGGCCTCATCTGAGATTACAAGTATTATAGATGAGATACAGATGGGTTCAACTAATGCAGTGAGCCTGATAGAGAAAGTCAACAAATCATCACAAGATGTAGTGTCAAATGTGGCAAACGTAAATGACCTTATAACACAGATAGCCACAGCCGTGGAAGAGCAGTCTGCAGCGCTGGAGGAGGTTTCAAGGAGCGTAGAGGAGACCTCAAGCACGGCACATGAGATAGAGAGGATGTCTGATGATGTGATACGGGAGGTTAACTCTTTAACGTTTACGGCAGAGGCACTAAAAACAGCTGTATCAGGATTTAAAACATAAAGAACCCCTACGTTTTATCTTTGGCAGACACAAGGCTCTCTTGGAAATTCCTTAAAAACTATGTTAACCTGAGGGCATGAAATTAAGCGAACATATCCTAAGCCTTATTGGAAACACCCCTCTTGTTAAGCTGAATCATATCCCTCAAAAAGACTGTGCTGAGATATGGGCAAAGCTTGAAGGATTTAATCCCGGCGGCTCTGTAAAAGACCGAATTGCCCTTTCAATGATAGAGGCAGCAGAAAGAGAAGGAAAACTCCTGTTAGGCGGAACTATAATTGAGCCTACAAGCGGCAATACAGGAATAGGTCTGGCAATGGTTGCGGCAGTTAAGGGTTACAAGTGCATCCTTACAATGCCTGAGACAATGTCTATTGAGAGAAGGCAGATATTTCAGGCCTTTGGAGCAGAGGTGATACTAACAGCCGGAGAAAAGGGAATGATGGGGGCAGTTGAGGAGGCAGAGCTGCTGCTTAAAAAGAACCCTGAATATTTTATGCCCCTGCAGTTTGAAAACCCGTCAAATCCTGAGACCCACAGAAAAACAACGGCAAAGGAAATCCTTGAGGCCCTTGGCGCTGATATAGATGCCTTTGTTGCAGGGGTCGGCACAGGGGGTACAATTACAGGCGTTGGTGAGGTATTAAAGGATAAAAATCCGCAGATAAAAATTATAGCAGTTGAGCCCTCTAAATCTCCTGTGCTCTCAGGAGGAGAGCCCGGGCCGCATAAAATTGCAGGCATAGGCGCAGGTTTTTATCCGGGTGTTTTAAACACAAAGGTTTACGATGAGATAATACCTGTAAATGACGAAGACGCCTTTAACATGACAAGACGGCTTGCTAAAGAAGAAGGTATATTGGCAGGCATCTCATCAGGGGCAGCATTATGGGCAGCTATAAAAATAGCACAGACGCTTGGAGAAGGCAAAAGAGTTGTGGTTGTTTTTCCAGACCGTGGAGACAGATATTTGAGTACCGGTGTCTTTAGTCTTTAGCTGGCAAGCTTATTAGCTTACCAGCCTTACATTATCCCTTGCTTGCCTTAAAACAATCATCCCGCCAGAGACACCGGGTCTGCGAGCATACCCCTGTTGTGGCTGTGCCAAAACAGTCAAAACTTCCCTCTGCCCGCTGGATAGTCTTGATAATATCTGCCTTTCTCTTTAAGTTTTTTATTATTACCTTTTTCTTCTTGGCGATTTCCTGTAATTCCTTAATAGTCATGTCTCACCTCCCTTAACCAAGCTTATCCATAAAGGATTTGAATCTTCTGCTTTAGATGTCAATTTTACGCCCATCCCGTTTCTTAATTCCTGAAGCCGTGTCTTTATCGACCTCACCACAACCCCTGTCATAACGATATCTTTTCCGTCATCTGCCTGCAGCGTGATTGTTAAGTTAGTCCCGGGCTTTAATGCATGCCTCGTCCTTATAAAAATACCCTCAAGAGAAAGGTTTGCAGACAATGCCTTGTGCTGCTCATTTCCGTCTGAAAAAATAAGAGGAATGCGCCTTATCTTGCGTTTATGCTCCCGTTTGTCTGCCACTGCAATAATGATAGAGTATAATCTTTGTTTTGTCCACTACCTTAAAGAACCATTACTGATTATGTTAAAATCACCGTATGAAAAGAGTTGTAATTACAGGCATGGGAGCTCTCACACCCCTTGGTAACGACCTTGAAACCACATGGAAAAATTTAAAAAAGGGACTCTCAGGCATAAATCACATCTCCAAGTTTGACGCCTCATGCCTGTCAAGCAAAATCGCAGGAGAGCTTAAAGGCTTCTCGCCTGAAAACTACATGCCTAAGAAAGATATTTTGAGGCTTGACCCTTTTGTGCATTATGCCATAGCAGCAGCTATAATGGCAGCAGAAGATGCGGGGCTGATTCAGCAGAGCACAGAGCACAGAATACAGAATACAGAATACAGAATACAGAACACAGATAAAAAACTCAAAATTCAAAACTCAAAACTCAAAACTCCGTTTGTCACTCGTCACTCGTCACTTGAGAAAGCAGGCGTTATCATCGGCTCAAGCAGGGGAGGAATTTCAACGATTGAAAGGGAACTTTTAAAACTCAAAATTCAAAACTCAAAACTCTCATCTTATCTTATGCCCTCAACAACGATTGGCATGGCTTCATCGTATATATCCATGAGGCTTGCAATAAAAGGCCCCACTATCGGCATATCCACAGCCTGCGCTTCAGGGGCAAATGCCATCGGAGAGGCCTTTAAACTTATCCGTTACGGAGAGGCTCAGGTAGCGCTTGCCGGCGGCTCAGAGGCGCCTGTATGCAGGCTGTCAGTAGGAGGATACGGGGCATCAGGCGCACTTTCAAGGAGGAACAGCGAGCCTGAGAAAGCAAGCAGGCCATTTGATAAAGACAGAGACGGCTTTGCAATATCCGAGGGTGCAGGCGTTGTCGTACTTGAAGAGCTCAATCATGCCCTGAGACGAAATGCAAGGATTTATGCTGAAATTTCAGGTTACGGAACTTCTTCAGATGCCTTTCATCAGACAAAGCCGCTGAGTGATGGCGAGGCACTTGCAATAAAAAAGGCGTTAAGCGATGCAAAGGCCTCTAAAGATGACGTGGACTATATCAATGCCCATGCCACAGGGACTGTGCTTGGAGATAAGGCAGAGGCAGAGACTATAAAAAAGGTCTTTGGCAAACGAGCCCCCAGGATACCAATAAGCGCAAGCAAATCAATGCTTGGCCATATGCTTGGCGCTGCAGGGGCAGTAGAGGCTATAATCACAGCCCTCTCTATAAACAAAGGGGTTATAACACCAACGATAAATCTTGATTGCCCTGACATAGTTTTTAACCCTGCCTGCTTCCGTAAACCTACAAAGGCTGATATTAATACAGCTATCTCAAACTCCTTCGGCTTCGGCGGCGTTAATGCGGTATTGGTGATAAAAAAATTTCGATCTTGATAATATATTTATAAAATTTTTTAATTTGACCAGAGACAGACTCCTGTATTAACTTTTATGTCTTAATAGAACAAACCTGAGCCTTGCCAGTTGTTCTAAATTTAACAGTTTGTGCTATAATACAACGCAAAAATCTAAGTAACAGGAGGAGATGTTTAAATGCCTACAATTGAATGCGACGGGAAAACATACGATGTAGACGAGGAAGGTTATCTGCAGGACTGGCAGATCTGGAGTGAGGCAGTAGCCGGATACATGGCAAAGCAGGACGGATTGGAGCTTTCAGAGGCGCACTGGGAAGTCATAAGATTCCTCAGAGACTATTTCCAGAAATATCAGATAGCCCCTATGATAAAGATCCTTGTAAAGGAAATCGCAAAGACCATGGGCACTGAGAAAGGTAATACAAAATACCTTTATGAGCTTTATCCGGCAGGCCCGGCAAAACAGGCTTGCAGATATGCAGGACTTCCAAAGCCAACAGGCTGCGTATAAGCTCTGCGTCTACGACAAGAAATAAGTTTAAAAATTTAAAAATTAAGCGGCTCTATATCTATTATCAGGCCGCTTAATTTTTCCTAAAAACTTTGCTATAATAAAACCCTCTGTTACAGGGGGAACTTCTTTTCCCTCTGAAGACTGGCAAGAAGACAGTTGTTTAAGAATTAATCTTAAAGAAAATTAATGGCTCTAAACAATCTTCTTAAAGAAAAAGAGGCTGTTATCCTTAAGAGGTGGTTCGATGCAATACTCGAGACCTATGCTCCTGAGACAGCAAACCAGCTAAGACAGGTGCACGACCCCTTTGCCAACCCTGCAAGTCAATCCATACGCCAGTGCATAGAAGGCATCTTCAGAAAGATTACAGGGCAAATTTTCACTGAGAAGGATTCCCTCTCCCTTGAGAATATGCTTAAGCTAAGGGCAATTCAGGATATTACCCCTTCACAGGCCGTCTCTTTTGTATTTTTTTTGAAGATGATAATCAGAGACGAGCTAAAAAATGAGGCCTATAGCGCAGCGCTTTATAACAAATTATTATCCCTTGAATCTGAAATAGACGAAACAGCGCTTCTATGCTTTGACTTATACGTAAAACATCGTCAAAAGATTTACGAACTCAAGTCAGAAGAAATAAAGAGGGCAGCCTTTATGCTGCTTAGAAAATCAAACCAACAACCTTGCAGTATGGAAGAGAGGTGAATCAGTGGGCGCCTTAATCTCTTTTATTGCAGTTATAATCTTAACCCTTCTTGCTTATGGGGGCGTTAAATCCGCAAACATGCAGGCTATCTTTGGGATTGTGCTGCCATATGCTGCTATCATGACATTCCTTATCGGTGTCAGCTATCGCGTCATAAAATGGGCAAAGTCGCCTGTACCTTACAGGATAACAACAACCTGCGGCCAGCAGAAAACTCTCCCATGGATAAAACAGAATAAGATTGAAAACCCCTCTGACGCCATGGGCGTAACAGTAAGGATGATTCTTGAAGTCCTCCTTTTCCGCTCGCTTTTTAGAAATACCCGCAGCGAGCTGCAGGACGGGAAACTGCTTCACGGTTCAAGCAAATGGCTGTGGCTTGGAGGGATTGCCTTTCACGCTGCATTCTTTACTGTCCTTTTCAGGCATCTAAGGCTGTTTACCGAGCCTATGCTGCTGCCGCTTCATTTAGTGGAGACCCTTGACGGGTTTATGCAGATTGGCGCCCCGAGGCTTTTAATGTCAGGCGTGGTATTGCTTGGCGCAGCCATGTTCTTACTTCTTAGAAGATTCCTGATACCGCAGGTGCGTTATATATCATTGCCTGCTGATTATTTCCCTTTATTCCTAATAATAGGCATAGCTGTCACAGGAATTATGATGCGGTATGTCACAAAAACAGATATAGTCAGCGTAAAAGAACTGACTATGGGGCTTATCAGCCTTAAACCAAAGATACATCAGGGAGTAGGCGCTATATTTTATATCCACCTCTTTCTTGTAAGCGTTTTATTTGCTTATTTCCCTTTTAGCAAGCTCGTGCACATGACAGGGGTTTTCCTGAGCCCGACAAGAAACCTTGCCAATAACGGCCGTGAGGTAAGGCATATAAATCCATGGAATTACAAAGTAAAGGCGCGCACTTATGAAGAATATGAAGATGAATTCAGGGAGAAGATGAAGTCTGCCAATATCCCTGTGGAAAAGGAGTAAAGATGCCTCCAAAACTTCCCAAACCAGAGGAGCTCGCAAATGTAAACTATAAGCCCCCAAAAAAGTGGTGGCAGAAGGGCACTGCTGAGATTAAAGAGGGCTTCTGGTGTTTCGGCTCAAGGCCTAAGTATCTTCAGGCAGTTGACATGCCAAACCCCAGAGAGTGGAAACCAACTGACGAGGACTGGAAGCTGCCTGATAACTGGAGAGAAATATTCCTTGAAGGAATGGCTGAGAGGCTTCAGAAGTACCGCTCCTTCCATTTATTTATGGACATATGCGTAAGGTGCGGAGCCTGCGCTGATAAATGTCATTTTTATCTCGGCACCGGCGACCCAAAAAATATGCCTGTACTAAGGGCTGAGCTCCTAAGGTCTGTTTACAGAAAATACTTTACCCCATCGGGCAAGCTTCTTGGAAAAATTGCAGGGGCAAGGGAGCTTACCCCGGATGTCCTGAAGGAGATCTGGACTTATGCCTTTCAGTGCACAGAGTGCCGCAGATGCTCTGTCTTCTGCCCTTACGGCATTGATACTGCAGAGATAACAATAATAGCGAGAGAGCTTCTGAATCTGCTTGGTTTAAATACTGACTGGATAATGGGGCCTGTGGCCAACAGCTACAGGACAGGAAACCATCTTGGCCTTGAGCCCCATACAATAAAGAGCAACATTGACTTTATGCTTGATGACATTGAGACCGTAACAGGCATAAAGGTAGAGCCTTCCTTTAACAGGAAAGGCGCTGAGATACTTTTTGTGACACCTTCCGGAGACCTTTTTGGCGAGCCTGGTATTTATACATGCATGGGTTATCTCATGCTCTTTCATGAGCTTGGACTTGACTATACATGGAGCACAATGGCAGCAGAGGGCGGAAACTTCGGATTCTTCACGTCAAATGATATGGCAAAGAAGCTTGCCTATAAGATCTACTCAGAGGCAAAGAGGCTGAAGGTAAAGTGGATTCTTGGCGGGGAGTGCGGCCACATGTGGAGGGTATGGAATCAGTACTTTGACACATGGCACGGGCCTGCTGATTTTCTTGAGGCGCCTGTCAGCCCTATAACCGGTACAAGGTTTGAAAACGCAAAAGGCTCAAAGCTTGTCCATATAGCTGAATTCACGTCAGACCTGATAAGACATAAGAAATTAAGCCTTGATCCGACAAGAAATGACCATCTTCAAGTTACATTCCACGACTCTTGCAATACTGCGAGGGGCATGGGTATATTTGAAGAGCCGAGATATATCATAAATAACACCTGCAATCACTTCTACGAGATGCCTGAAAACACCATAAGGGAAAAGACCTTCTGCTGCGGAAGCGGCTCAGGGCTGAATGCAGGCGAGAATATGGAGCAAAGGATGCGCGGAGGCTTCCCAAGGGCTAATGCCGTACAGTATGTCAAAGAAAGGCACGGCGTAAATATGCTTGCAAATATCTGCGCTATTGACAGGGCAACGCTTAAGCCTCTGATGGACTACTGGGTTCCGGGCGTTAATGTGGCCGGTGTCCATGAGCTTCTCGGGAATGCCCTTATAATGAAAGGCGAGAAGGAGCGCGTAATAGACCTTCGCGGAGAACCGCTTCCAGGGAAGGAGGGCGCCTGATATGTATGACAGAGGCAAAGTCATTGCCGGCATAATTATATTTTTAGCGCTTGTAACCTTTCCATTCTTCTATAAAACAGGGAAGGCAAATGTACAGATTGAGCCAAAGATTAATACGCCTGTGATAGAGGGACTTAGCGAAAAAAAATGCGTGGAGTCAAAAGAGTTCATGAGGGCAAACCATATGCAGCTTCTTAATGAATGGAGAGACGCTGCTGTAAGGGACGGCCAGAGGACTTACGTGGCATCAGACGGCAAGAGCTATGCCATAAGCCTTCAGAATACATGCATGAACTGCCATTCAAATAAAAAAGAATTCTGCGATACCTGTCATAGCTACACAGGGGTAAAGCCTTATTGCTGGGATTGCCATATTGCACCTATGGAGGCAAAGAGATGAGCATTGATAGAAGAGACTTTATAAAGATAGCCGGCATTACTGCATTATCAGGAGCAGGAGGCTTCTCTGTCCTTGATAAGATGCTTGGCGAAGGCTTAATAGAGGCCTCAGAGACCGCAACAGAGGCTACCTCAAAGAAAAGATGGGGCATGGTTATTGATGTGAGTAAATTTAAGACAGAGGAAGATTATAAAAAAGTTATAGAGGCCTGCCATCGCACCCATAATGTCCCTGACCTTGGCAACCCTAAAGACGAAATAAAATGGATATGGACAGACACCTTTGAACATACATTCCCCGGACAGGAGACAGACTATATGGCAGAGTCAATGAAGCATAAGCCTTTCTTAATGCTATGCAATCATTGCGAAAAACCTCCATGCGTAAGGGTATGCCCTACCAAAGCTACTTTCAAGAGGCCTGACGGCATTGTTATGATGGACTACCATCGCTGCATCGGGTGCAGGTTCTGCATGGCAGCCTGTCCTTTCGGGGCAAGGAGTTTTAACTGGAAGGACCCGAGACCGGCTCTTAAGAGCGTAAACGCAGAATATCCAACGAGGACAAAAGGGGTTGTGGAGAAATGCAACTTCTGTGCAGACAGGATTGACAAAGGCCTTCTGCCTGCCTGTGTAGAGGCGTCAAATGGGGCTATGCTCTTTGGCGACCTTAATGACCCAGACTCTGAGGTAAGAAAAGCGCTCGGCTCGCATTATGCCATCCGCAGGAAGAATGAATTAGGCACAAGACCAAGCGTCTACTATATAATCGGGGGTAAGGAAAATGCTTGATAGAGTATTAACTGGAAGCCGCAGATACTGGGCATGGATGGGATTTCTTTCCCTGATTATAGGATTAGGGGTCGCATCCTACCTCTATCAGTTCAACTACGGACTTGGCATCACAGGGTTAAGCAGGGATGTCTCATGGGGACTGTACATAGGGCAGCTCACATTTTTTGTCGGTGTTGCAGCATCGGCAGTGATGCTCGTCATCCCATATTATCTGCACGATTACAAGAAATTTGGGAAGATTGTAATACTCGGGGAGTTTCTTGCCATTGCCGCTGTCACAGTATGCATCCTCTTCATATTTGTAGACCTCGGCCAGCCTACAAGGATAATGAATGTTATGCTTCATCCAACGCCTAACTCCATATTATTCTGGGATGCAACAGTGCTTAACGGCTACCTGTTTCTTAATCTTGTTATCGGATGGGCTACGCTTTCAGCAGACTACAAAGGGGGAAGGCCTCCAAAATGGGTAAAACCCCTTATATACCTCTCCATACCATGGGCCATAAGCATTCATACAGTTACTGCATTTCTCTATGCAGGGTTGCCGGGAAGGCATTTTTGGCTTACCGCTATTTTGGCAGCAAGATTTCTTGCCTCTGCATTTGCCGGAGGCCCTGCATTGCTTATAGTGCTCGCCTTGATAGTAAGAAAGGTCTCAAAGTTTGACCCGGGCACAGAGGCAATTCAGACGCTCGGAAAGATCGTAACATATGCAATGTTTTTAAATGTATTCTTCCTCGGGCTTGAGTTATTTACTGCATTTTACAGTCAGATACCGGGGCATACGCATCCGTTTAAATATCTATATGTCGGACTGGAAGGGCACAGTAAGCTTGTGCCTATGATGTGGATATCAAGCATACTTGCGATCGGGTCTCTTGCTGTTTTGCTTAATCCTAAGTTCAGAAAGAATGAAGCAGTGCTTGCAGTTGCATGCATATCCCTGTTTATCTCTTTATGGATAGACAAGGGATTCGGCCTTATCGTAGGCGGCTTTGTGCCTAATCCATTTGAAGGTGTTACAGAGTACTGGCCTACGCTGCCTGAGTTCTTGATAGCCTGCGGGGTATGGGCTATTGGGCTATTGGTGCTTACAGCCCTTTATAAGGTGGCAATTTCAGTAAGAGAAGAGACAGCAGACGTTGAATTAGAGCATTAATAAAAGTTATTCTAAAAAAGTTCCGGATAATCTTTCGGGAATCACGAAACATACAGAGAAAGGAGGGATAATCAGTGTTTAATGTTAACGTTGATATAAGCAAATGTACAGGGTGTGAAGAGTGCTCAAATATCTGTCCACAGGAAGTCTTCAAGATGACAGACAGCAAGTCAGACCCTTATAAGGCTGCTGATTGTGTTGGCTGCATGAGCTGTGTTGAGGCATGCCCGGAGCAGATAATTACTGTCACTGAGATGTAACGGATAAATCAATGGAATAATCGAGTAGGAGGTAGGTGATTATTTCACCTACCGTCCTCTCACACCACCGTACGTGCCGTTCGGCATACGGCGGTTCGTATAGTTATAAAGAACAACTGTAAACATCGGTTAGCCCGACAAGGCCGCTTCTTCG
>JACQXF010000067.1 GCA_016208855.1 Nitrospirota bacterium
TCTCTGAGACTTTTAAATATATACATAATTTAGGCACTGAATATCGGAGCCGCATCTCTTTTATCCTCGCGTACTTCACAGCGACTCCTTCGCAAAATACGCGGCTGCTTTTTTTAATATGTCCCGCTCCATCTTTACTTCGGCCAGTTCCCTCTTGAGTCTGTAGTTTTCCATCTCTACTTCGGTAAGCGGCCTCTGTGCTTTGCCTACTTCCTGAAGCTTCCCTGTTTTCTGCGCCTTAATCCAATAGGCTATCGTTGATGGAGCCAACAATAGCTTCCGCCCTGCCTCATGTACGCTTAATCCCCCCTCTGTTATTAACCTCACCGCTTCCTCTCTGAACTCATTTGTGTACCTCCCATTCGGGATCCTTTCCTTGTCATCTTGACACCTCCGTATCTGTATTTTACCTAACTTTGGTGTCCACTTTTCCTATCCTACATCAAACGGCTTAAATCAGCGGCGGCTATTCGCCGTCCGCTGGATTTTCTTGTTAACCCTTTTTTATCTTCTCTTTAAGTAGCTTTTCAAATCACGATAGTAATTTTCATGAGGGCCAATCATAATTAATTCTAATCCATCATTAATCATTCTATAAGAAAGGAGATATTGAATAGTTTTGATTTTGAACTTATGAATATATACACCACGCAGGTCACCTTTCTTTTCTTCTCCAGCAGAAGGATTATCTATTATCTTTTTAATTTCAACATCTAATATCCCTTTTTCTTGCTTTGGAAACTTTTTGATTTTGTTTTCAAAAATTCTTGATTGAAAGATTTTCATCTGTCGTTATCCAAACTTATATTCCGATTTTTCACCCCGCTCTAATTCTTCTATTCCCACAAGTATTTCTTTGATAAGACTATAGGTTAAATCCGGATTTTCTTCAGAGCATTTGCCTATTTTTGCCCAATGTTCAATTTGACCAGTTAATGATCTGTGGTCTATACGGCTGAATTTCTTTGCCTCATCAACCAGTTCTTCAGATATTCGCACTGCTGTTGCCATAGTATTTACCTCCATGCTTTCTATTGTTATTTGTTATCATTTTAAATCATTTCATAGCAAAATGCAACTTGCTTTGGTTTTATAATTTTACGGTTAACGACATAAATAACCCGCTGGCGCAACCAGCTGGAACGAAAAATGCCAGGGGGGGGAAGGGGGAAGGGGTCAAGTCTTGCTTCTTGCATTTTGAGGATTTGCAGGTTTGGTATCAGCCTGTTGCCAAAGAGGGGAATTTAAAGACCATGCATCCAATCAACAAAAAACTTGTTTGACAATAGGTATATCTAAGATATAATAATTACATTGTGGAATTTGAGTTTGACATCAAGAAAAGTGAAGGCTATCAAGGCTAAGGAAATTGACAAGAAATTTGATGAAGGCGAGGATATTTCCAAATATCTCGATTTATCAAAAGTCAGAAGACCTGAACAGGAACAGAAAAGGGTAAATGTAGATTTCCCTTTATGGATGATTCAGTTGTTAGATAAAGAAGCCAAACGCTTAGGCGTGCCCAGGCAATCCATAATTAAGGTCTGGGTAGCAGAACGCCTCGAAAAGGCGCTCTAATAATATTAGATTCTAACAATTCACTCGTGCGGATAGACAGCTTGTTATCCTGATATTTTTGTAGGCTTGCCGTCAATACTGAATCTATTCTTCTCGTCCCAGTATTTTTTAATCCCTTCCTCGCCCTTCTTCTCTATCCATTCAATTAACTGCTCCCGCTCCGCCTTATATTCAAAACAAGGCACTGCAGCCCCGCATGATGTCTGAACAAGGTCAACCTTCATATCAATAATCTGGCGTGCCCCTGCAAGGGGAGGAAAAAGCGATATCATATCGTCCCATTCAGCGTCTCTCGGATGATATGCCTTTGCATAACCATAAAGGCGCAGAATCATAGGCTCTCCTTCAAAGGAGCAAAACATTATAGTCATGCGGTCATTTTCAAGCAGATGGGCGGCTGTCTCATTTCCACTTCCTGTGAGGTTAAGCCATACAACCCTGTTTTTATTGAGAATGCGCAGGGAGTCCATACCCTTAGGAGATATATTAACCCTTCCATCGCAGGCCGCTGTGCCTATAAAGAATATCTTCTGCCTTTCAATAAACCCTTTAATCTGCCCGCTTATTTCTGTATATCTCTGTCCCATGGCTTCCTTAATTATAACGGAAGAGACGGTAAAAGACAGCGAAAGAGATTTAAAAATTGACAAGCAGGATTGCTTCTCTTATATTTATACTATGGAAAGATTCTTGAGAATACTTGGCGAGTGGGCGCTTTCCATGCTGAGGAAGATGGGACACATATTCCTCTTTCTGTTAAACTCCATTTACTTTATCTTTATCCCTCCCTTTAAATTTAAGGTCCTTTTGAGGCAGATAAGATTCTTTGGCAACAAATCCCTTGTGGTCATACTCCTTACAGGCGCATTTGCAGGCATGGTCCTTGCTATCCAGCTTTATTACACCTTGAGGAAGTTTGGCTCGGACGCATTACTGGGCCCTGCGATTGCCCTTACCTTGATCAGGGAGCTTGGCCCGGTCCTTTCTGCCCTGATGGTCACAGGAAGGGCAGGCTCGGCTCTGACTGCTGAAATAGGAATAATGAGCATCACTGAGCAGATAGACGCCCTTACTGCCATGGCCCTTAATCCTATACGCTATCTCATAGTCCCCAATATAGTGGCAGCCATGATGGTTTTCCCTCTGCTTGCAGCCATATTTGACCTTACAGGCATATACAGCGGATATATTATAGCCGTCAATCTTCTTGGCATGAGCGAGGGGACATATTTTGCCCAGATAGAGACATTTGTAGAGATGGCAGACATAAGGCAGGGGTTTTATAAATCCCTTAGCTTTGGCGTCATTGTCTCATGGATATGCTGCTACAAAGGCTACCATACAGTATACGGCGCAGAGGGTGTAAGCAGGTCAACCACTGAGGCTGTTGTCATGTCTTCTGTATCAATACTTATATGGGATTATTTCCTCGGCTCTGTATTTCTGTAAAATGGTGAAAAATGATAGAGATAATTGACCTGCATAAATCATTCAACGGACTGAATGTCTTAAAGGGCGTTAACCTTACAATCGCCAATAAAGAGCTAAACGCCATTATAGGGAAAAGCGGATGCGGAAAGAGCGTGCTTGTAAAACATATCATAGGGCTCATTAAGCCTGACAAAGGGAAGATACTGATTGACGGGGTGGATATTACGGCTGTCAGCGCTGAGGAGGTTGATAAAATACGGGAGAAGCTCGGCGTGGTTTTTCAGGGAGGGGCGCTCTTTGACTCCATGACTGTCTTTGGCAATGTGGCATTCCCTCTGCGAGAAAAGACGAAATTAGGCAAAAAAGAGATCCGTGAGAAGGTTCTAACAGCCCTTGAGGATGTCGGGCTCGGAAGCGCTGGGAAGAAATATCCTGCGGAAGTCAGCGGAGGAATGAGAAAAAGGGTTGCGCTGGCGCGCGCTCTCATAACAGAACCAAAGATTGTTCTCTTTGATGAGCCAAGTACCGGGCTTGACCCCATTATTCTGCATGCTATTCACAGGCTTATAATAGATACTCACAAAAAATACGGCTTCACAGGGGTCGTGATAAGCCATGAAATACCTGAGATATTTGATATAGCAGACAGGGTTGCCATGATGAATGACGGTGTTATAGTAGAGGCAGGCACTCCGGAGGATATCAAGAACTCAGCAAATCCGTATGTGAGACAATTTATAACAGGGGCTCTGGAGGGGCCCATTGAATCATTGGCATAAAAAGGCTTAGATAAATAACTAATGACTATTTTTTATTGGAGGGGTTATGAAGAAATTGGATATTGAAATTGTAGCCGGTATCTTTTTATTAATAGGCATGGCAGCGCTTGGCTATATATCTATAAAATTAGGAAGACTTGAGGTGATAGGCGGAAAAGGATATACAGTATATGCTGAATTTGAAAAGGTCGGCGGGATTAAGCCGGGAGCGGTTGTGGAAATGGCAGGGGTAGAGGTCGGCAAGGTAAAGAGTGTGAAGCTTAATGGTAATTATCAGGCGCTGGTTGAGATAAAGATAGATGAAAATATCACCCTTCAGGATGACGCCATAGCCTCTGTAAAGACAAAGGGCATTATCGGGGAGAAGTATATTTATATAACACCAGGGGGATCGGAAAAGACAATTCCTGACGGCAGCAAGATACGAGAGACAGAGTCTGCCATTGACCTTGAAGAGATACTGTCTAAATATGTTTTTGGAGAGGTATAAGATATGAAGAGACAGAATACAGAATACAGAATACAGAAAACAGAAGACGGGAAGGTAAAGGGTTGGGGACATAAGGAGACAGGAATTATCAATTTCTCAGATTCCAATCTTCTCAATCTCTGCTTTTTGCTGCTTACTGCCTGCTGCTTACTGCTTACCGTCTCGGTGCATGCAGAGGACAAACCACAGAAGATTGTGCTAAACCTTGAGCAGTGTATAAAAAAGGCTGTTGAGATTAGCCCGGAGATAGGCGAGTCCAGATACGAAGAAGAGGTTTTTAAATCAAAGAAGATGCAGGCAGACTCAGCAGCATATCCGCAGATAGAATTGCTTGCATTGGCAGGCCCTTCGCCTGAGGCAAAGAGGGAAGATTTTCTCAGGACAGATGTGAAATCCAACACCATCAACGGCGCCTTTGGCAGTACTGACGTGACATTAATTCAGCCGATATATACATTTGGCAAGATAAGCAGCTATAAGGAGGCTGCCTCAAGCGGCGTCAAGGCAGCAAGGGCAGGTGTGAACAAAAAGACATCTGATATCGTCCTGAGGATTAAAGAACTATACTACAGCCTGCTGCTTGCAAAAGATATGAGAAACCTTGTCCTTGAGATAAAAGATGAGCTTGTGGATTCAATAAAAAAGGCAGAGAAACAGATTGAGACGGGCTCTCCGTGGGCGGATGAGACGAACCTCTTTAAACTCAGGACATTTTTAGGAGAGGTTGAAAGGAATCTTAATGAGACAGAAAAGGGCATTGCCCTTGCCGGGGATGCGCTTGCCACCAGTTTGGGGCTTCCCAAAGGGATTGGTTTTGATATTGCTGACTCTTCCTTAACGCCTGAAGATAAGCTCCCCGATGAACTGCCTGCATATCTAACAAGGGCTGTGGAGCTGCGGCCTGAGTTCATCCAGTTGAAAGAAGGCCTTAATGCAAGAAATGCATTAATCAATGTTGAAAAGAGCAATTATTATCCGCAGATCTTTGTCGGCCTGAAGGCCTCAACCTCAGGGGCAACAAACAGGGATAAGGTGGATAATCCATACGTCCTTGACTATTTTAGCCATACCTACGGCGCCGCCTTTCTGGGAATGAGGTGGTTTATTGATTTTGGAATAACAGGCGGGCGTGTAAAGGAAGCAGAGGCAGAGTATTATAAACTTCTCGAAAAAAAGAGGTTTGCTGACGAGGCCATTCCCTTTCAGGTAAGAAAAGCATACCTTGATATGAAGGAGGCATCTAAAAATATCGTAGAGCTTGAAAAGGCTTACAAGAACGCAAAGAAATGGCTCGTTGCCTCAGTCCTTAACTTTGATATGGGGATTGGCGAGGCAAAGGAGATAGGAGAGGCTGCAACAGCCTATGCGCAGAGCAAGGCCAATTATTTTCGTTCTTTATTTAATCATAGAATGTCCTTTGCAAATCTTACATATGCAGCGGGAACGGATCTTAATGATATGAAATAAACAGGAGGCGTTATGGGAATGCAGAATGTAAAACTCAGGATACAAAAATTTAGACTCGCCACTCGTCACGTGCTACTCGTTACTATCTTTTTGCTGTTTGCTATTTACTTTTCACTATTCACAGCCTTTGAGGCTTACGCAGGAGAGCCTACGAGCCAGGTAAAACAGTCAGTTGATAAGGTTCTTGAGATCTTGAGGAATAAGGAACTGAAGAAAGCGGAAAAGGCAGCGGAAAGAAGGGCGTTAATGCGCAAGGCAGTAGATGAAAGATTTGATTTTGAAGAGATGGCAAAGAGATCCCTTGCCTTCCACTGGAAAGACAGGACTCCGGCTGAGAGGAATGAGTTTGTGCCATTGTATACAGACCTCCTTGAAAGGGCGTATATAAAAAAGATTGAGAGTTACACTGACGAGGATGTTGTATATGTAAGCGAAAGCCTTGAAGGAGAGTATGCGGCTGTGAAAACCAAAATAACGACAAAGAGAAACGTTGAGATTCCCACAGACTACAAACTTTTCAGGAAAGACGCCAAATGGGAAGTATACGATGTAATAATTGAAGGAGTGAGCCTTGTAAATAACTACAGGACCCAATTCAATAAAATAATAAGAACCCAATCCTACGCTGAACTCATCAAAAGGCTTCAAAACAAGCAGGAAGAGGAGCTGTTTGAAGAAAAGAAAAAATAAAGACAGCGCCTTAAAAAAGTCATTATCCGATAACTTCTAAATCTTTAAAGTCTCTTTGATCTTTAAAAATGACTATTATCAGGGCTTAGTATATCAAGCAATACATTGGTATCAACTGCAGTTATCATTTATCTCTCAGATCATCAATTATCTCATCTGTTTTATGCCCCTTGAGGGTTTTAAGTTTGCCGACCCATTTGTCGAAAGGAGATTTTTTAAAAGACTTTTTGATATAAAATATATTTCCCTTCCTCTCAAAACCAATGTCTTCTCCGGGCTGAACCCCAAAGTTTATCCCTCACCTCCTTGGGAATGGTTATCTGTCCTTTGGATGTAACCTTTGCAGTCAGCATATCCCCTCCTCTTTGTAAGGTTCTTAACGAGTAAATCAGCCTGCTTCTTTGAATCAAAAGTTGCAATCTCTCCTCCGAATATTACAGGATTTTCTGGATTACATCTTATTCACTTCTCTCTTCTTCTTTTTCACTCTCTGCCACCCTTGCGATGCTTACAACCTTATCTCCTTCGCCAAGGTCTATGAGCCTTACTCCCTGAGTGTTTCTTCCGATTGTAGAGATATTTGACGCCTTAATGCGTATGAGTTTGCCGCTGCTTGCGATAATCATTATCTCATCTTCATTAGTAACCTGAAGCACCCCTACAACCTTTCCGTTTTTTGGCGTTACCTTTATTGTGATTATCCCTTTGCCGCCCCTGCTCTGAATACGGTATTCCTTTGACAATGTCCTCTTTCCATAGCCGTTTTCTGTAACTGTAAGAAGTGTTGCATTTTCATCAAGCACATCAGCAGAGACAACTTCATCATTTGGCTGAAGCCTTACGCCCCTTACTCCATGGGCAACCCTGCCTATCTCCCTTACGCCCTTTTCCTCAAACCTTATTGATAAACCATTTCTTGCGCTGAGCACTATGTCTTTTTTGCCGTCTGTTATTTTCACGCCGATTAGTTCGTCATCAGGGTCAAGGTTTATTGCATTTATTCCCTTGCTTCTTGGATTGCTGTAGGCGCTCAGGGCTGTCTTTTTCACAACGCCTTTCTTTGTTGCCATAAAAAGATAAAGTCCTTCTTTGAATTCCTTTACAGGAAGAACCGTTGTTATGCCCTCGCCTTCTCCTAACTGCAGGAGATTTACAATTGCCTTGCCCTTTGCAGCCCTGCCTGCCTCGGGTATTTGATATACCTTAAGCCAATGCAGCCTTCCTTTGTTTGTAAAGAACAGGAGATTGTCATGGGTTGACGCACTAAAGAGGTCTTTAACAAAATCCTCCTCTCTTGTCTCCATGCCAATAAGCCCCTTGCCCCCTCTTCGCTGGCTTCTGTAGAGGCTGAGCGGATTACGCTTTATATAGCCGTTATGCGAGATTGCAATAACCATCTCTTCCTCTGTTATCAGGTCTTCTATGGTTATCTCTTTTGCCTCTCCCGTGATTTCAGTCCTCCTCTTGTCAGCGTAATTTTTCTTTATCTCAAGAAGTTCATCCTTTACTATGTTATTTACCAGCGCATCGCTTGCAAGAATTGCCTTCAGCCTCTCAATTTCTTTAAGCGTATCCGTGTAATCCTTTATAATCTTATCCCTCTCAAGGCCTGTAAGCCTCTGGAGTTTCATGTCAAGGATTGCCTGCGCCTGAATCTTTGTCAGAGGAAACTTACTGGTCAATCCTTCAAGCGCTTCCTCAGGACTCTTTGATTTTCTTATGAGGCTTATAACCTCATCAAGATTATCAAGGGCAATCTTTAGCCCCTCAAGTATATGCGCCTTCTCCTCAGCCTTTCTCAGCTCAAACCTTGTCTTTCTTAAAACAACATCCCTTCTGTGAGCAATAAAGTATGAAAGAATCCTTCTAAGGTCAAGTACCTTGGGTTGCCCGTTTACAATAGTAAGCATTATGATGCCAAAGGTTGACTCCATTGCAGTATGTTTATAAAGCTGATTAAGCACTACCTGCCCGAGCTCACCGCGCTTAATCTCCACGACGACCCTTATGCCTTCCCTGTCAGACTCATCCCTTACATCAGAGATGCCTTCAATCTTCTTCTCCCTTACAAGCTCTGCTATTTTCTCTATCAGCCTTGCCTTGTTTACCTGATAGGGAAGCTCTGTGACTATTATGCTCTCGCTTTTTCCTTCCTGCTCAATCTCTGCCCTCGCCCTTATCTTCACAAGCCCCCTGCCTGTAGTGTATGCATCAACAATACCCTGCCTTCCATGGATTATTCCGCCTGTAGGAAAGTCAGGGCCTTTGATTATCTTAATGAGCTTTTCAGTTGCCATGTCAGGGTCATCTATCATCTTCACAAGTCCGTCAATAACCTCGCCAAGGTTATGCGGCGGAATATTTGTAGCCATTCCAACTGCAATGCCTGATGAGCCGTTAATTATTAAATTCGGAATCTTTGACGGAAGCACAAGCGGCTCTTCAGTTGTCTCGTCAAAATTTGTTACATAGTCAACGGTCTCTTTGTCTATATCTGCAAGCATCTCCTCTGCAATCTTCATAAGACGCGCCTCTGTATATCTGTAAGCAGCAGCCGGGTCCCCGTCTACAGAGCCGAAGTTGCCCTGTCCGTCAATAAGCGGATAGCGCATATTAAAGTCCTGAGCAAGCCTCACAAGCGCATCATACACGGCAGAATCGCCGTGCGGATGATATTTCTTAAGCACCTCGCCCACAACGCTTGCGCACTTTGAATATCTCTTGCCGGGCAGAAGTCCTTCTCTGAGCATTGCATAAAGAATCCTTCTCTGAACAGGTTTAAGGCCGTCCCTTACCTCAGGAAGCGCCCTGCCGATGATTACGCTCATTGCATAATCAAGGTAGCTAACCTTCATCTCATCTTCAATGTTTACCGTTAACTTATTAGCCATTACCTCTCCTTCTCAAACTCTAAATACAAAATTCTAAATACTAAACAATATTAAAATCCAAATACTCAAAACAGATTAGGATTTAGATATTAGAATTTAGTATTTTACTTGCTATATATCTAACCTTCTCACCTCAAGGGCGTGTTTTTCAATGAATGCCTTTCTTGGCTCAACCTGATCGCCCATGAGTATGGTGAATATCTCGTCTGACTTAACAAGGTCTTCAACGCTTACCTGAAGCAGCGTCCTCTTGTTTGGATCCATGGTCGTCTCCCAGAGCTGTCCCGGATTCATCTCGCCAAGCCCCTTGTAACGCTGGATGAAAACGCCCTTTTTGGCAGCCGTAAGGATATATTCAAAGAGCTCCCTTGAATCTCTGAACTCTTTGTGTGTGTCTTTCTCTTTTAGATTGTAAGGAGTCTTGCCTAATTCCTTTATGAAAGAGTACAGGCTGTGAAGCTCTCTGAAGTCAGGCGACATCAAAAACTCATCATCAATTGCAAGCCTCAGAGACTTTCTCTTTAGCTCAATCTTGTATGCCTGATGCTCCTCGTCTTCTTCGATCTTCTCTACAAGCTCAGGGAATTTAGCCTTGAGCTTCTTTATCAAGGAAGAAACCTCTGCCTTATCCTTAAGGACGGACTTGTTGAGGTCAAGCTCAAGAAGGTATTTAAGCACATCTGTATCAGCGCCTCTCTTTGAAAACCACGCAATGAGCTTCTCAAACTTTGAAAGTTTCTTTATAAATGGTATTAACGGCTTTCCTGTTAACGGCTTCCCGTCAGCCTTAAGCTCTATATCGTCCACTACAAGGTCAAGCAGTATGTCTTCAAGTTTGTTCTCGTTCTGAATATACTGCTCTGCCCTGCCTCTTTTAACTTTAAAAAGCGGGGGCTGCGCTATGTAGAGATAGCCTTTTTCAATTACCTCAGGCATCTGCCTGAAAAAGAATGTAAGCAGAAGCGTTCTTATGTGCGCGCCGTCAACGTCAGCGTCTGTCATAATGATAATCTTATGGTAGCGGGTCTTTGCTATGTCAAAATCCTCTTTGCCTATGCCTGTCCCTAATGCAGTAATCAGTATTCGTATCTCATCAGAGCTCAGCATCTTGTCAAACCTCGCCTTCTCTACGTTAAGGATTTTACCCTTAAGCGGAAGTATCGCCTGATCGTGCCTGTCCCTGCCCTGTTTTGCAGAGCCGCCTGCGGAGTCGCCCTCTACTATAAATATCTCGCTTAACGCAGGGTCTTTTTCAGCGCAGTCAGCAAGCTTGCCTGGAAGCCCGGTATCCTCAAGCGCTCCCTTCCTCCTTGTAAGCTCCCTTGCCTTTCTTGCCGCATCTCTTGCCCTTGACGCCAGTATTGCCTTTTCTATTATCTTTCTTGCAACAGAGGGGTTCTGTTCAAAATATGTGCTTAAGGCGTCATTTACAAGCGACTCTACTATGCCCTTGACCTCGCTGTTACCGAGTTTGGTCTTTGTCTGTCCTTCAAACTGCGGGTCAGAGATTTTAACGCTTATAACAGCAGTAAGCCCTTCCCTTATATCATCCCCGGATATGCTCTCTTTAACATTCTTTATGATGCCTGAGGACGTGGCATAATTATTGGCTGTGCGCGTAAGGGCTGCCTTAAATCCTACAAGATGGGTGCCTCCCTCTTTTGTATTTATGTTATTTGCAAAGGAATACAGTGTCTCTGAGTAACTGTCGTTATACTGCAATGCCACTTCTACAGAGGTGCCGTCTTTCTCCTTTGTTACATATATAGGTTTTGGGTGAAGGGGGGTCTTATTCTTATTAAGATGCTCAACAAACGAGACGATCCCTCCTGAGTAGAGGAATATCTCTTCTTCTGAGCTTCTTTCGTCTGTAAGCTTTACCTGAAGCCCTTTATTAAGGAATGCTAACTCCCTCAATCTTTGAGAAAGCGTGTCATAATTAAATTCAGTTACCTCAAATATCTCTGCATCAGGCTTAAATGTTACTTTTGTCCCGCGCGACTTTGTCTTTCCGACAACAGTAAGAGCGCCCTTTGGGGTGCCGCGCTCAAAGTGCTGCTCCCAAACCTGGCCGTTCTGTTTGATTTCAATGTCAAGCCACTCAGAAAGCGCATTGACAACAGAGACTCCTACTCCGTGCAGGCCGCCTGAGACCTTATATGCCTTGCTTTCAAATTTCCCGCCTGCATGAAGCTCTGTAAGGGCTATCTCTGCTGCTGACCTGCCCTCAGGGTCCTCAGGGTGAGGGCCTGTCGGAATACCCCTGCCGTTATCAATAACTGTAACGCTTCCCTCGGTGTGAATTGTAACGTCTATCTTATCGCAGTAACCTGCCAGCGCCTCGTCAACGCTGTTGTCAACCACTTCATAGGCAAGGTGATGCAGTCCTTCTACAGCTGTGCTTCCTATATACATAGCAGGCCTTTTCCTTACAGCTTCAAGGCCCTTAAGCATCTTTATATCTTCTGCGCCATAAGTCTCTTCTTTAGCGTTTTGTATTTTCTCTGCCATTTATCTCCTCTCTAATTATGTCTGGGGCGGGATTGCTTTTTCTAAACCCTAACCCCTAAACCCAAATCCCTGCCGTCATATCCTCATCGGCATGATAACACAGGTGTAGTCTGTCCCTTCAGGCTCCCTGAGAATAGCAGGGCTAAGCGCATCCTGAAGCTCCATCCTTATAGAATCGCCCTCTATAGCCTTTAAGATATCCATTAGATAGCGTGCATTAAAACCTGTTGTTATGGGCTCGCCTTTATACTGCATATCCATCTCTTCCCGCGCCTCGCCCACATCAGGATTTATGGAGATCAAGGTTAGTTTGCCGGTCTCTATGTCAAGCCTTACTGCGTTAGTGCCTTCCCTGCTCATTATAGACGTCCTCTTTAGCGCCCTAAGGAATCCTGTCTTCTCTATAGCTGCCTTCTTCTCGTTATTTTGAGGAATGACCTGCTCATAGTTTGGATATGTCCCCTCTATAAGCCTTGATGTGAGGGCAACATCGTCAAAAGTAAAAAACATATGGTTTCTATCTATACCTATAGTCACATTCCCTGAACTTTCCTGAAGAAGCCTTGAGAGTTCATGGGCAGCCTTTTTAGGCACGATTGGTTTTTTCTCGCCTGATATCTTGCCTTCTATCTCAGATGCAATAAGAGAAAGCCTGTGGCCGTCTGTGCCGACAATCTTGAGTTCAATATTCTTCTTCTTGGGCGCAATATGCATAAGCAGTCCGTTTAAGGTATAGCGCGGATCATTATCTCCGGTTGCATAAATAGTCTTCTCTATCATTGTTTTTAACAAGGCTGTGCTCATATTAAACTCTTCTGATTGAGCCGGTTCCGGCAGGGCAGGATACTCCTCCTCAGGCAGGCCCATTAACTTAAATGTGCTCTTCCCTGATAAAACCCTCAGCCAGTTATTCTCCTGTGATTCAAGCAGGATATCAGCGTCTACCTCTTTAACTATTTCAAAAAGCTTTCTTCCGGGGATGCAGAGGCTGCCTTTATCAATAACCTCTGCCTTGACCGCGCTCTTT
The DNA here is from genome assembly GCA_016208855.1 of Nitrospirota bacterium. Taxonomy (GTDB): domain Bacteria; phylum Nitrospirota; class Thermodesulfovibrionia; order UBA6902; family DSMQ01; genus JACQXF01. Next base: position 12,865 of record JACQXF010000067.1, read on the forward strand.
ATAGCTATATCAAGGTCTGTTGCTATAATAGAGGTTGTCTTGTCAGCCCTGAGCAGAAAATGGCTTAAAATCGGCATGGTTGTCTTCTTCTCAACAACACCCTGAATATTCTGCAATACCCTTTGAATCTCCTGACGCTCAACCCTTAACTTCATGACACCTCCCCTTATAAAGACAGTTATTAGAGCCTCTTGCAAAAGTATCAAGGAAATCGTTTCCGCCGTCATACCCGCCCCCGATTACGACCTTCGAGGGCAGGCTCTGGCGGGTATCCAGAAGTCTTTGATTTTAAAGAATACTGGATTCCCGCTTACAAACTGCGGAAATGACGAATAAAGACTTTTGCAAGAGCCTCATTAGTTCTGTATTTTTCGGATAACTCCCACTCACCCCCTCTTAAAGCTAAGAGGGAGAAGGGGGAGTTATTATTAGTATTCATTCCTGGTTTTTTATCTTCTTTATCAGATAATCAAGCTTCTTACTGAAGTCTTCGTCACTGCCCTTTCTATCCTCAATCTGCTTGCATGCATGTATCACGGTAGAGTGGTCTTTGCCGCCAAAACACTTTCCAATCTCAGAGAGTGATACATCAGTAAGAAGCCTGCAAAGATACATTGCTACCTGCCTTGGGAACGCAATATCCCTGCTGCGCTTTTTCGCCTTTATATCATTCAACTTTAAGCCGTAATATTCGCATACAGTCTTTAGTATAAAATCCACATTAAGCGCCTTCTCTTCTTCATGAATCATGTCCTTAAGCACATCTTTAACCATTTCCACTGTTATAGGCTTTGCTATAAGAGATGCATGTGCGCCAAGCCTTATCATACATGCCTCCAGATCCCTTATATTGGATTTTACCCTGCTTGCCAGAAAAAACATTACATCCTCTGGAAGCTTTATGCCTTCCATTTCAGATTTCTTCCCTAAGATTGCCACCTTTGTCTCAATATCAGGTATCTGGATATCCGCTGTGAGTCCCATAGCGAATCTTGACCTTAGCCTCTCAGTTATAGGGGATATCTCGCTGGGCGGCCTGTCACTTGAGAAAATAACCTGCTTCTGCAGATTATAAAGCGTATTGAATGTATGAAATAATTCATCCTGAGTGCTGGCTTTACCTGCTATAAACTGTATATCATCAATGACAAGTACATCTAAGTTTCTGTATTTATCCTTGAATTCGTCCATCTTGTTGTTTCTCATTGAATAAATACATTCGCTTATAAACTGATCAGCAGAGGCATACATTAATTTAACCCCTGAAGACTTGTCTATTATTGAATTTCCTATGGCATTCATAAGGTGAGTTTTGCCAAGCCCGACGCCGCCATAAATAAAAAGCGGGTTATAAGACCTCCCAGGTGAATTGGCAACCGATACTGCTGCAGCGCATGCAAACTGGTTGCTCGGGCCTACTACAAAACTATCAAAGGTATATTTTGGATTAAGAAAGATGCCGCGGCTTGCAAGCTTGGCCCGCCTGTTTTCCATCTTTGCTTCTATCTTCCGGATGGTGGCGTCCTGCTGTTTTTCTGAAATCTTAAACTTAACAGTTACATGCTTCTTTAAAAATCCCTCTAAGGCCTCGTTAATCATTACAATATAATGATCTTCAATCCACTCCTTAAAGAATCTGTTTGGCACCTCCATTGTTGCCTGTTCATCCTGAAGCTGTATTAATTTAACAGGCTTAAACCACAGGTCAAAGGCCTGCTCACCAATCTTTTCCTGTATAACAGAAGTTGTTTTTCCCCAGATGTCCATGATATCCATAAGTTTGGCAGTTAATTTGTTGTTATTTTATGTGTCAAAGTTATTAACATTGTGTTAATAACATGTTGGTAACTTAAAAGAAAGTTTATTTGTTACAAGAAGTTTTAGAAAAAATTCAGAGGGCTGACGTACTGCCTCCATGCAATATTTTTTTACAAAAAACTGCCACTATTCCCTTGGTAAATGTTGCGGTCTAAATTATACCTTAGCTCTTGTATTATAGGCAAGAAGTTTTATTGTAATTTTATTGTAAATTGAAAGCAGAAATCTTCCCTGCTACTTCAGAAAAATTTCTCCTTATTTTTGGCGTCAGGCTCCCTGAATAAGGAATATTGCCCAATACAGGCACATCCCCAAGGTCTTCTATTGCCTTAAGGTTTGTCCTTACAGAAATATCATTTTTAATCCTGCAGCGGTGATTTATTATAACTCCCATAACATTAACACCTTTCCCCCTTGCAGCCTCTATTGTAAGAAGCGTGTGGTTAATAGTTCCAAGACCCGGCCGGGCAACAAAGGACGCGATACAATCAAAAGAGGCAGGTTAAGGTCTTTTATAAGGTCTAAAAAAAGGTACTTTTTATAGACAGGAACCATTATCCCGCCTGCGCCTTCTATAAGCGTAATATCGTACCTGCTCAAGAGATGTTTATATGCAGAGAATATTTTCCCCTTGTCAATTCTAACGCCTTCCATCTCTGCTGCGACTGCAGGGGCAAGAGGAAGTTTAAACCTGTAAGGATTAATTATATCAAGAGGCTCTTTTACCCCGGATGCCTTAACCAGCCTAAGCGCATCCTGAGGCATGAGCCTGCCTTTATGTGTTTTACATCCTGTCTCCAGAGGCTTCATAGCGCATACACTAATCCCTGTCTCTCTTAAGGCACGCAGAAGCCCTGCTGTTACAAATGTCTTTCCAACACCTGTGTCTGTGCCTGTTATGAAAATGCCTTTATGCATCAAATCTTATTTGTATCGCTTTGCATATGACGGATTTTTTTCAAAATCTGTAAGAGGCGATTTTTTGCCCTTGACAACCAGAGGCCTTACTGCCCCCTTAATACTAAATAAATTGTCTGTTAATATTAGTTGCCTTTATATTTAAAAGCAAGAAAATCATCTTCCTGACTTTATCAGCTCCTGTGCTAAAATGAACCATGCCCGAAGAAAAATTTAAATTGGTCTACTCTACTGACAAGCTTATCTCCCTGAAGGAAAGACCGGCCGGAAATAGCGTCAAGCCGACGCTGAATCCTGCCCATCAGAAGGTGATTGTCCGGCACGACCGCAAGCGGAGGGGCGGAAAATCCGTCACGGTAATCGAGGGTCTGCAGATATCAATAAAAGACAGGGAGGCACTGCTCAAGGAACTGAAAGCTGGGCTGGGCGCCGGCGGCACAGTCAAAGACACGTCTCTTGAAATCCAGGGCGATCACTGCGATGCGCTCATTGCCGCATTGACAAAATTGGGCTACAGGCCGAAACGCTCAGGCGGCTGAGAATGGGATAGCATGCTATATTCCACAGCTTTTATGGCATCAGCGGCTGAACTCGTTATCCCGCCTGCATAGCCCGAACCTTCGCCTATCGGGTACAGGTTTTTTATATTTACTGACTCATATTTTTCGCTGCGTTTAATTCTTACAGGGCAGGAAGTCCTTGTTTCCGCGCCTAACAATATCGCATGATCTGAAACAAATAACGGATAATTATATTTCCATTTATTGAATGCTGATAAAAGCATCTCGTAAACAAATGGGGGGAAGATTTCATTCATATCGGCAGATGCGGCCCCCATCTTATATGAATTTTTATTCAAGTCGGCAGAGATTCTCCCGCACAAAAAATCCATCAGGTTCTGCGCAGGGGCATTCCATCTTCCGCCTCCAGCATCAAAGGCCTTGCGTTCTATTGCCTTTTGGAACTCAATGCCGGCCAATGGATCCGTTGATCCATAATCATCCGTATGACACGTTACAACGATCGCTGCATTAGAGAATGCCGAAGACCTGCCGGAATAGCTCATGCCGTTTACAACCATCAGGCCCTCTTCAGATGAAGCATTTATTACCTCGCCCCCGGGGCACATGCAGAAGGTATAGACCCCCCTCCCTATTTTCCGATCGGTGTAGGTAAAAGAATAATTGGCAGCCCCTATGCCAGGGAAGTCCTTATATTTATCTCCATATCTTATAAGATTAATAGTTTCGGCAGGATGCTCTACTCTCATGCCGACAAAGATCGGCTTCTGCTCCATGGCAACGCCTTTATTGCGGATCATCTCAAATGTATCGCGGCTGGAATGTCCCAATGCAAGGTAGATAATTGAAGAACGATATTCAGTATTCCCATTTATCATTACGCCTATAGCCTTACCGTCTGAAATAAGAATGTCCGTCATTTTTGAACTGTAGTGTATCTCACCGCCTCTTTCGAGGATGTAGTTCCTTATGTTTTTTACTATTCTGCACAACACGTCTGTGCCAAGATGGGGTTTACTGATGTACCCTATTTCTTCTGGCGCGCCAAATTTAATGAAAGTATCCAGCACCCTGTCTGCATATTGCGAATTCTTTGTCCTGGAAAACAGCTTCCCGTCCGAGTATGAACCCGCGCCGCCTTCGCCGAACTGAATATTTGATTCAGGGTCTAACTCCCCTGCTTTGATAAATCTTTGAACATCAATGGAGCGCTCTTCTATCTTTTTGCCTCTTTCAAATATCAAAGGTTTGATCCCGTGATCAATAAGCTCAAGGGCAGCGAACATACCGGCGGGACCGAAGCCTATTATAATGGGCCTCTCCCTGATGTTCGCTGATTTGTTGTCCGGCCTTATTTTTTCCGCGTAAGCCTGAAAGTTCTCACTATTGTCGAAGCCGTCGGGAACGCTCACCACTATAGAAATCTTGTAGTAGAACTGTTCTTTACTGCCCGCATCAAGCGACTTGCTCAGAATTTTAACGAACTGAATATTATCTTCGCTTATGTTTAGATTCTGCGAAGCGGCCCTTACATATTCATCCACCCCGTCTTTTTCAACAGGTATACGCAGATTGCTTATTATCAGATCCAAAGAACGCCTCCATCTGCAAACATGTCCCGTATATTCCTGACGGTCATTTCTTATTCTTATTCTGTAACCTTTTCAGAAAAACCCGATATTCCTCAGTATGACCTTCCTTCACAGGCCACCGCTTCAGCTCCTAAAATTGGATGCGTTATTGATATCCCAAGCGCTTAAATGGATAGCGAGCGTATTCCCTGCAGCTTACTGCAGGGTCAAGCGAGCGAATGTAACAATATATATTCCTTACATTAGATTCCCTGAAGCTTGCTACAGGGAATATCAATCCTGCTTCCTATTTCGATGCGCTTTTGGATTGTTTGTCCTTCTTCTCTCTTAGATCTTTTGCCTGTTGTGCCGCCTTCTGTTTCCGGTCCTTGTCTTTGTCCTTTTTGCCGCCTTTGTCTCCCATTGTGTGCCTCCTTTAATGTTGCTTGTTATCGGGGACATGTGTCCCTTACGATGAATGCTATCAGAAGAATGAGCCGAAGGCAAGGGCGAAAGTAGCGATTCAGGTATAATAAATAGAAACTGAGAAACAGTTATGCAACCATCCCCCAATAAAACAAATGCCTCCCGGTATATCACCCCTGAGGGTCGAACGAATTTAAGCGAGGAACTCTCATATCTTTGGAAGGTGAAGCGCCCTCAGGTCACACAGGCAGTTGCCGAAGCCGCGGCCATGGGGGACCGTTCAGAGAACGCGGAGTATATTTACGGTAAGAAGCAGTTAAGGGAGATTGATTCCCGTATGCGGTTTCTCACAAAGAGGTTGGACGAATTGATCGTCGTGGACAGGCCGCCTGATGATACGTCGACAATATTTTTCGGCGCCTGGGTCGGGCTTGAGGATATCAATGGGAAACTGTTTCGGTATCGCATCGTCGGTCCGGACGAATTAGATCTCAAAAGGGGTTTTATCAGCATTGATTCTCCAATGGCAAAGGCGTTGTTGCGCAAGATCGAAGGGGATGAAGTCGTGGTGATCAGCCCCAACGGTACAGACGTTTTTGTGGTGACATCAGTCGGCTACGAAGTGCAAAAGTAAGGTCATTGGGTGGGTATTCTCACCTCATAACTGGCGGGGCTATGCCCCGTCCAGTTGATTGATTCGTTAGGCGCTTGTCTTTTCCATTTGCAGAAAAAACACTTCTGAAATACCTGCTTTTCTTTCGCATGTTCAATGGTCATGCTTACAAGATTACCCTTTTCGTCCAAGTCAATGTATAGGTTTTCTGATATTTCTTTTGTTTCAACGACAGAAACATTTGAAAACTCAATGAATAACCCTGCGGCAGAGACCGCATGGTATCCTATTGCTACTCTCTCGCTATCCTCGAATTCTACAAGCCCTATATTAATGTCAAGAAATACGGGAAGTCCCTATGATTTCCTCATAAGTCAATAAAAATAGGCGCTGCCCCAATTTTGTTCTACGCAACGGGTTTTCATAAAAGAGAGAAGCCCTCTTTCTAACCTCTCTCCTCAAAACCTTCAACTCATCAAAAAATCCCTTCGGCTTATGAGCAGAACTTTTTCAAAGGCATAGTTTTTGGGTTATCATTTTCTTTGTCGTGTATTGAAAAGGGGCCAAGATTATGCTATTTTACTTATCATGCCGAACAATTATATAGATAAAAAGCTGATTCACAGCATCTCAAAGAAGATTGCAGAGAATTTTAATCCTGAAAAAATAATTCTTTTTGGCTCCTACGCCAGAGGAACTCAAACAAAAGACAGTGACATAGATTTGCTAATAATAATGGATAGTAAAGAAAGACCTGTAAAACGTAGCGTAGCAATCTCAAAGGCTTGCAGGCCAAAATTTGTTTCTATGGATATTGTAGTCAGAACCCCTGAAGAGATTAAAAGAAGACTTGAGATAGGCGATTATTTTATCAAGGGAATCTTACAAAAAGGTAAAGTCCTCTATGCCAGAAAAACTGGTTAAAGAGTAGATAGTAAAAGCTGAAGAAGATTATAAAAGTGCGTTAACTTTAAACAGGCAAAGAAAATATAAGCTTCCAAACTCTATCAGTTTTCACTGCCAGCAATGCGGGGGATTTTATAATTATAATCTCTTCCATATTTCCTCAAGGACAGCTTTGAGATTCTTCAATACATCTCTATCTGAAAATCTGATAACAGTTATTCCGTCTCCTGTCATATAAGCATCTCTTATGCGATCGCTTTCCCCGCCTTCAGCGCTATAGTAACGGTAAAAAGAAAATTACCATAATCCCCCCTCGCCCCCCTTTTCTAAACTTACCATGTTCCACATTTCTGACTGGACACCGGGGGTATCTATTTGTTAAATTATCCGCATGGTGATATGCGGGAACGAAATTTCTTCCGAGAAAATAAACCGGATAAAGAATATGATAGCAGAAA
>JACQXF010000068.1 GCA_016208855.1 Nitrospirota bacterium
CCATCGAAGACTGGATAAATATTCAAGGCAGGCTTCTTCTGAAATAAACCGAGCATCAAAGTCTACCATCGTCTTTGGATAATCTTCCATGCCTCATATACTATATCTCGTGGTTACTGGAGTCAAGGGGATACCCCATAAAAACTTAATGATACAGAAGAAGCCCCGGAGGTAAAGGCAGCAGATATTATACGTAAGAGAAGAAGCGCACAGGCTTATGATGGAATGGCATCCCTTTCAGAAAGAGATTTTTATGCCATTCTAAGCAAAACAATACCTCAGGATAAATATGCCCCTTTTGATCTTGAGCTTGGAGGCCCATATATCCATCTTCTCTTATTTGTGCACCGTATACAGGGCATTGATTCAGGCATATATTTTCTCCTCAGAAACGAGAGGGATTTTGAGAATATTAAGGGCAAATGCGACCCTCTTTTTATATGGGAAAAAGTGAAATCTCCTGATTCCCTGCCGTTATATCTTTTGAAGAAAGGGGACTTCAGAAATGAGGCTGCCTTTGCCTCCTGCGGTCAGGAGATAGCAGGAGACGGAGTCTTTTCGCTCTCCATGATAGGAAAATTCAGAGAGCTTATAGAGAAGCAGCCGTTCTTATACAGGCTTCTTCTATGGGAGGCAGGCATAATTGGGCAAACGCTTTATTTAGGAGCCGAGGCCCGTTCCATGAGCGGGACAGGTATCGGATGTTTTTTGGATGATGTTGTGCACAAGATGATAGGGTTAAAAGATGATTCTTATCAAAGCATTTATCATTTCACCGTAGGAAAGCCAACAAAAGATACGAGGCTTACCACCCTTGCACCGTATTACCATCTAAAATAGAACCCCCTAATTCTCAAGTAATCCTTACACTTCGTTGTAAAAAACCTTACACTTGACAGTCAGATAAAAGGAGCTATGATTTTAATATCATAAGGAGGATTTTTTATGATAAAGGTAAAAACTTTCGGAACGGAGATAAGGCCGTTAAGGACAATGAATGAGCTTGCCCAGCTTGACGGGCTGGTGAATAAGTTTATCTCAGAAAATAATGTTAAGAATGTAATCTCTGTATCTGACTCGGCAACAACGGATGACAAAGGGGAGACCATCGGGCTTATAAGGGTTATTTGTTATGAGCCTTGATGCCGAACTTTACCGGCTTAAGAGTGAAAGGAGGTGGGAAATATGGCAGAGAAATTTTGCTCCATAGAATGTCCGCCGGAATGCGGCTTTACTGTAAAGAGCCATGATGAAGAGGAAGTTATAGATATGGCAAAGAAGCACGCCAAGGATAAACACAATATGGACATTACCACAGAAAAACTCAAGTCTATGATGAAGAAAAATTAAGCTCAGCATCTCTATGCGGAAAGGAGGTGATACGGGATGAGGAAGGAGTTAAGTAAAAAGGCCCTTGCAAAAGAGGAATCCCTCTGGAAAGGCCTGAAGAAGGCATTAGAGGAGAATCCCGGCAAGGTATGCCACAAGTGAAAGGGTTGAAAGAGTTAAAGTTGCCGGTCGGCAACAAAGTGTATTGGCATTAATGGCAGGGGTTAGAATACAGAATAGGCCCCTGCCATATATTTATGTATAGGAATTTCAATCATATTTTGAACAACCCCCTGAATCCCCCTTTGATAAGGAAGAATAATTAAAAAGAGATGGAAAAATCACCTTAATAAAGGGAATGTTGTTCATGCTCAGTAATTAGGTAACTCTTTTGGTATAGTAAAAATCGACCAAAGGAGGCCTATTATGCATTATGAATATCAGATTATTCTTAAGAGATGGCTGCCGATTTTAAAGGAATATGAGCGGACGAGATCAAAGATAACGCCACGCCCCTTCAGATTTGTAAAAGACCTTTGCAGAGCACACCATATCAGCGCAAAAGAGCTCAGACGCTACTATGTGAAATGGATAGAAGGCGGTAGAAAAGCCGAATCCCTGCTTCCATGCAAGAGAGGGGCTAAGCCCGGGTCAAGACGGACGCCTAAAGAAATAGAGCGTAATATAATCAGCGCTTATAGGAGATTTGGTTCAAATAGATATGAGCTTGTGCTTTTGTTTAAGCCTTACTATCTGGATAAAACCCCATCGCCTGCTACGATGGACAGGATAAAGGCGCGCTATCCTTTGAATGCAGCGCAGAAGCAAGTAATCAAGCGATATGAAAAGCAAACACCTGGAGAGCTTGCCCATATAGATATAACAAAGATTCCCAAAGATATAAGATGCTCTTTCAGGGTAAAGGAAAGGTATGTTGCTGCGTGTTGTGATGATTGTACAAGACTCACATATGCTGAGATAATCAAAGACAGAAGGGCATCGACCTTGACATACTTTATGACTCGTTCTTTGTCATGGTTTAAACAGATCTATAACTTTGAGTTTGAAACCGTGATGTCTGACAATGGACCTGAGTTCAAGGGCTCGCTTGAGAGGGAGCATCCTTTTGAAACAATGTGCCATGAATTAGGGATAAGACACATATGCACTAAGCCTTACAGACCTCAGACAAACGGCAAGGTAGAAGCCTTTTGGAAAATAATCAAAAACGAGTTTTTCTACCCTAACTCGTTCGAATCTGAAGAAGACATGATTATGAATCTTGGGAACTTTTTATTTGAATTTAATCATCTAAGGAAACACGGGGGATTGAATTATGAGACACCGTTTGATAAACTCCAGAAAGTTACCGAATTAGTGAGCTAGTACAAATGTTCCCCTTAATTCCCCCTTAGTAAAGGGGATTAGGGGGTTGTTTAAATGGATAGCGAGCGTATTCCCTGCAGCTTGCTGCAGGGTCAAGCGAGCGAATATAATAATAAAAAAATCCTTACATTAGATTCCTGTAGCTTGCTACTGGGAATATCAATAAAGAGGTATTGCTGCCGAAGGCAGCCTAATTAAGTAAGGATAAGGGAAATGGCATGGCAATAACAGAAGGACATGATTTTTTTATACAGTGGCATCTCACCGAGAGATGCAATCTCAGATGCAGCCATTGCTATCAGGACGGTAAAAGGACAGAGGAATTGTCTGCCTCTGAAGCCTTTGATGTAGTAGATGAAGTCCATGAACTGATTAATGAGTGGTCTGAGGCTTATGGAATGGAATTCTCCCCGAGCTTTAATATAACAGGCGGAGAGCCTCTTTTACGCAATGATATCTTTAGACTGCTTAATTATATAAACAAAAAAGGCTTTAGCATATATCTCCTCTCAAACGGTATCTTCATAGACAAACAAAAGGCTCAGAGGCTTGCAGATACAGCGGTAAAAGGCGTGCAGGTAAGCATAGAGGGCCCCGAGCATATCCATGAAGGCATCCGCGGTAAAGGAAGCTTTTCAGCGTCAATGAAAGGAGTGGTAAATCTCCTTGATGCAGGACTGACAGTAACCCTTAATACAACCCTCTCAGAGATAAATGCAGGCAGCTTTATGGATATTATAGATATAGCATCCAGAGAAGGCGTGCAGAAACTTGGCTTTTCAAGACTCGTGCCTTCAGGAAGAGGCGCCGGACTTCTAAGCCATATGCTTCAGACAGAAAAGGTGAAGGATTTATACAGTCATATATTTTCTGCAAAAACCAATGGCCTTAAGATAGTAACCGGAGACCCTGTGGCCTCACAGATGAAGCAGTCTGATTCAGAGGACACAGGTTACATCCCGTGCGGCGGCTGCGCAGCTGGGGTTTCAGGCCTTACTATTCTCTCTGACGGCACCATTGTTCCATGTAGAAGGCTTCCCATCTCTTTAGGAAATGTACGAAAAGACTCCCTGAGAGAGGTATGGGCATGCTCTGAAGTGCTTGGGGCATTAAGAGACAGAGAAAGATATAAAGGCAAATGCGGCGCATGCCCGAGATGGGCTCAGTGCAG
>JACQXF010000046.1 GCA_016208855.1 Nitrospirota bacterium
CTACCCTCTCCCCTCAAGGGAGAGGGACTTTACCCACTCAGTTTGAGAAAGAACCATTATTTTGCATTTACAATTTTAGGACATATGCTCGCTAAATTTCTAAAATACTGTATAAATTAACGGAGCTAAAACACTTGTTTCAGAGAAGACAACAAAAGCCCCTAACAACATAAAGATTGTAATAATAAATGTTATCAGGAATTGCTTTCTCGACCTTGCAAATTCCAATAATTCTTTAATCATATTTATATAGCCCTTCATAACCCCTCCTTAAAATTGATCTTCATAGCGACTTTTATAGTTTTCTAAGGAGACCATAACTAAAGCCCCCTCACCCTTGCCCTCTCCCGCCAGGGGAGAGGGTTATTTAACCTCATTTTTCCTGAGGAACTATTGAAGCCCCGCGAATCAACTGGCTTAGGAAGCGAATAGTGAGACGGATTACCACAAAGCCAACGATGGTGCCTACAAAGAACCAGAACCCGCCCAGGCGTGATGCTATGGCCCCGCAAAAGACTGAAAGAATAATAGAAACAAAATCCAGGGTTGGTCCGATAGCCTCAATTGACTGCATGTTCTTAAACTCGTTATGCCAGGGTCGCCTGTCATACTCTGCGCGTGGTATTACCTGAGGCGCCGCAGCAACAGATGTATCCTTCAATACCCTGCCTTCACATGTGTCAACGCAGGTAAAACACTTGATACACTCACGGCTTCGCACCTTGCCATTGAAATGATGTATCTCCCGGCTGACATCTATTCCCTGAGGACATGAGGCAGCACACTGCCGGCACCCACTGCACTGACCGACACGGGTGATCTTACGTTGGAATGGATTAATATTATCAAAGAGAGCAAGCATAAAAGCATAGGGGCACAAAATTCGGCAGAAGGCCCCCTGGCCAAAGAAAAAATTCAAAAAGAATGTAGCCGTAAAGATAATCACAAGTGTCAGCACAACAAGAAAAACAATCTCAGAAAAGTTGTATGAGAAAGCCATGTTGAATGGCGCTTGAGAGGCGAATAGCAGGCCCTCATTCCCCGGCAGGTCAGTCCATGGCGCAGGCGAGCGCATATCAAATGTGAGAGAAAAGGAATGCTTCTTCAGATAAAGCGCCACCGGCATCAGGAGGATGGCAAAGGCGCTCATTCGCAGCAGCCATGCATAACGCGTATTAAGCAGGATATTGCTGCGCCTGAGTTTCATGTAGCCCTTTATATTTAGCCTGCGCATTACCCAATCAGAAAGTTCCAGAATGCCGCGGATGTGACATGCCCACCCGCAGAAAGCGCGGCCAAAGATAAATACAGACGCAATAATAAAAGCAACCATTATCGCTGCTGAGTTGATGTTGCCGCGGATGAGCGCAGGCACCCCTGTCATAGCGGTTTTGCCCCAGGGCTTTATGTCAAACCCGTACCAAAGCAATACATGCGCTACTATGTAGAAATTAACCGCAAACAGACAAAAATAGCGGAGCTTTCTCCTTAGGGGAGATGCTGATAGAACTCTATCTTTCATTGTCTTAACCTCCCGGGCCCTCTACTTCAGATAAGAGCCCTTTGTTATGATAAATCCTCAACACAATTGGATGTATACTAAGGGGTAACGGTATAGATTCCAATAGACCAGGGGTCAAGCCAGCTCCATCCGTCAGTTGCGCATATCCATTTGTTTGCTGACCACCAGCAGTCAACCTGATGCATACCATTTGCATTCCAGCCGCTTCCGTCACCTTGAAGAATAGGGCTTCCCGGGACCTCGTGCTCTGCATAGTCTGTCTTTGTGAGAACGTCAACCTCAAAAGCCCTGACCTTTTCGCCATAAACTACATCATCTTTTTGTGGATATCTGATAATCCTGTCAGTATCAAATACAATAGGCCTCCCTCCGGGGCGTGCCTTGCTGCTATCGCCTGTAATAACAGGGCTCTTAGGATGTTCAACCCATCCGCTTAGCAAGTTGTCAGAGTAATACAGATACAGAACACTATTTGTAGTGTCAGTAGTAAACATCCACCATGTATTATTAAACCAGAAGATAGATGTATCAACAAAAGGCCTCCCGGATACAAGGGTAGTCTTGTACTGCCAGTTATAGGGGAAATTCGTAGCTTCATAGAGTCGTATAGAATTTACGACATTGGTCTCAGGGATCATATAGTACTTCCCGTTGTATTTAAAGACGAGCGGATAGGAGAGATGGAAGCTCTCATTCAGCACAATCTGCCTGTACTGCCAATGGTAGCCGTCCGCACTTGTGGCAACCCCGATATCTCCCTGGTTGGTAGTAGTATTTAATACCTCAAAAAACATATACCACTGGTTATTTTCATTAAATAAAAATGGATCAGCAACAAACTGTGCATAAACATCTGTGACATCGCTTGCAGTAAGCACAGGGTTCGTAATGGATGCTGCAGGCTGAAGATTAATTGGCGGAACAGTAACACTTCCCCAGTATGGTATTAATTCAAAAGAGCTTCCTAAGACAGTTATCGTGCGTGTTGCAGGAGTTGGGTCTGAGGCCCCAAGGCTGTCTGTCGCTGTAAAGGTTATCGTATATGTGCCGGCAACGTTAAACTGCTTTACCCCGGGGTCTTCAAGCGTTGAATCAGCAATGCCTGAGCCTGCACCAAAACTCCACCTGTAGCTTAAAGGCAGGTTGCTGTCCGGGTCAGTCCCTGTACCGGCAAAGTTTACTGTATCGCCTACATTTATTGTTATGTCATTTGAAGGGCTGTCTATTGTGCTGTTTGGCAAAAGATTCCCTGAGGAAAGATTCCCTAAGGCTGTAAGCTCTGCCATTGATGTCCATGGGTTGCCGTTAACCTCTGTTATTGCCCTCAGCCTTATAAACTTCCCTCTTTTTTGTGTAAAGCTCACTTCCTTCTCTGCTGCCGAGTTGGCAAATGTCCCTGCTGCTACTGCAGCGCCCCAGCTGACTCCGTCCATGCTTACATAAAACTCATACTGCCCAACCCTTCCGTGTGACCATCCGTCCTGTCTCGGAAGATATTTAAACCCATTAACATCATAGAATCCTCCCATGTCTACCTGTATCTCATGAGGCAATGGGTCGCTTCCTCCGTTCCATTTTGTATGCCAGATTGTGGCTGAGTTATTATCAAACGCATTCACTGCAGCTCCGTTCCATAGTACAGTCTCCTGACTGTCTGCATACTTAAGCGTGCATACTTAAGCGTCCAGCTTGTCTTAGGAATTATTCCTCCTGACGTATTCAGGACTGTTATAACCCTCGTTGCAGGTGTTGGGTCTGACGCCCCAAGACTGTCTGTCACTGTAAAGGTTACCGTATATGTGCCAGGGGTGTTAAACTGCTTTGCCCCGGGGTCCTCAAGCGTTGAATCAGCAATGCCTGAGCCTGCACCAAAATTCCACCTGTATGTTAAAGGCAGGTTATTGTCAGAGTCGCTGCCTGCGCCTGTAAAGTTAACTGTATTCCCGGCATTTATTGTTATGTCAGTCGTAGGTGTGTTTATTGTGCCCTCAGGAGGAAAGTTTCCAAGGAAAGGACTCCCTAACGCTGACAGCTCTGCCATTGACGTCCATGGGTTGCCGTTAACCTCTGTTATTGCCCTCAGCCTTATGAACTTCCCTGTTTTTTGTGTGAAGTTCACTTCTTTCTCTGCTGTTGAGTTGACAAATGTCCCTGTTGCTACTGCAGCGCCCCAGTTAACTCCGTCCATGCTTACATAAAACTCATACTGCCCAACCCTTCCGTGTGACCATCCGTCCTGTCTCGGAAGATATTTAAACCCATTAACATCATAGAATCCTCCAATGTCTACCTGTATCTCATGAGGCAATGGGTCGCTTCCTCCGTTCCATTACCAGCATCGGATAAGCTGCACCCGCTATAATAAAAGACAGCAACATCAAAAGAATCCTGCGCACAACAATTTCCTTCATAACATGGCCTCCTTATTTATAAGATAAAATCTTTTCGTTATAATAATTTTTTACTGCAGTTTACGGTGTACCACCAACTAAGTCCGGTTTCAATAAATTAATAAGCTCGTCTCCTATCTTTATCTGCCCTGCGATATTCGGATGTATGCCGTCTCCGATCTCATACTCCAATCTCAGCGCCCTGTAATCGTTAGGGTCAGCAAGAATCTGCTGGAGATCAAGTATCGGGTAACTATTAGAACTCGCGTAGCTGCGAATCCATGAATTGTAAGAGTCAATCCATGCCTGTTTGGTTGTATTCCACAGTTCATAATTCTTAATAGGCGGAAGAGTCGTAAGCACCGGGATTGCATTAATAGAGAAACACTTCGCGACAAAGCTCTGCACGTCCGACTTCATGCCGTTTTGCGGGTCATTAGGATAGGATTTATTTATATTGTTGATCCCTGCCTCAAAAACAACAAATGATGGTGAATATATACTTGCATCAGAATCAAACCGCGCAAGGACCTGATATGTCTCCTGGCCGCCTACACCCTTAGGAATACACAAACCACGGTCTGATTCATCTGTAAACTGAGTGCAATAACTTGGATTTGGAGTAGTCAATGAATCACCAAGGGCAACTCCTAAATAAGGTTCAGAAGTATAAATCCCAAGAGACCAGTCGTAATTATAGCTGATGTTCCATCCATCGGTTGCGCATATCCATTTATTTGCTGTCCACCAGCAGTCAGCATTGTGCATGCCATTTGCATTCCATCCGCTTCCGTCCCCTTTAAGAATAGGGCTTCCCGGAACCTCGTGCTCTGCATAGTCTGTCTTTGTAAGAACGTCAACCTCAAAGGCCCTGACCTGCTCACCATAAATTACATTATCTTTCTGTGCAAACCTGATAATCCTGTCAGTATCAAATACGATAGGCCTTCCTCCTGGGCGTGCCTTGCTGCTGTCGCCTGTAACAACAGGGCTCTTAGGATGTTCAACCCACCCGCTCAGCAAATTGTCAGAGTAATACAGATAGAGGTTAGTATTTGCAGAATCAGTAGCAAACATCCACCATGTATTATTAAACCAGAAGATAGATGTATCAACAAAAGGCCTCCCGGACACAAGGGTAGTTTTGTACTGCCAGTTATAAGGGAAATTTGTAGCTTCATAGAGTCGTATAGAATTTGCCGCATTGGTCTCAGGGATCATAAAATATTGCCCGTTGTATTTAAACACAAGCGGATATGAGAGATGAAAACTCTCGTTAAGCACAATCTGTTTGTACTGCCAGTGGTAGCCGTCCGCGCTTGTGGCAACCCCGATATCTCCTTCACCGGTATTATTGTTTAACACCCCAAAAAACATATACCACTGGTTATTTTCATTAAACAAAAATGGACCGGCAACAAACCGTGCAGAAACATCCGTGACACTGCTTGCAGTAAGCACCGGATTCGCAATGTATGGTGCAGGCTGAAGATTAAATGGCTCAACACTAACACCTGCCCAGTGTGGTATTAATTCAAAAGAGCTGTCTAAAACAGTTATTGTGCGTGTTGCAGGAATAGGGTCTGAAACCCCAAAGCTATCAGTCACTGTGAAGGTTACTGTGTATGACCCCGGGATATTAAACTGCACCGGCCAAGGGTCTTCAAGCGTTGAATCAGCAATACCTGAGCCTGCACCAAAACTCCACCTGTAGGTCAAAGGCAGGTTATTGTCAGGGTCTGCGCCTGTCCCTCTGAAGTTAATACTATCGCCAGCTTTAATCGTGATGTCCTTAGAAGGACTGTCTATCGTGCTGTTTGGCAGAAGATTTCCTGATGAAAGGTTCCCTAAGGCTGTCAGCTCTGCCATTGATGCCCATGGGTTGCCGTTAACCTCTGTTATTGCCCTTAGCCTTATGAACTTCCCTGTTTTTTGTGTGAAGTTCACTTCTTTCTCTGCTGTTGAGTTGACAAATGTCCCTGCTGCTACTGCAGCGCCCCAGCTGACTCCGTCCATGCTTACATAAAACTCATACTGCCCTATCCTGCCATATGAATATCCATCCTGCCTCGGAAGATATTTAAACCCATTAACATCATAGAATCCTCCCATGTCTATTTGTATCTCATGAGGCAATGAGTCATTCCACTTCGTATGCCAGATTGTGGCTGAGTTATTATCAAATCCATTCACTGCAGCTCCGTTCCATAGTACAGTCTCCTGGCTGTCTGTCGTCTTGGGAATTACTCCTCCTGACGTATTCAGAACTGTGATAACCCTTGTTGCCGGTGTTGGATCTGACGCTCCAAGGCTGTCTGTTACTGTAAAGGTGACCGTATATGTGCCGGCAACGTTAAACTGCTTTGCCCCGGGGTCCTCAAGCGTTGAATCAGCAATGCCTGAGCCTGCACCAAAACTCCACCTGTAGCTTAAAGGCAGGTTATTGTCCGGGTCGCTGCCTGTGCCGGCAAATGTAACTGTATCGCCTACATTTATTGTTATGTCATTTGAAGGGCTGTCTATTGTGCCGTTTGGCGGAACATTCCCTGATGAAAGATTCCCTAAGGCTGTCAGCTCTGCCATTGATGTCCATGGGTTGCCGTTAACCTCTGTTATTGCCCTCAGCCTTATGAACTTCCCTCTTTTTTGTGTAAAGCTCACTTCCTTCTCTGCTGCCGAGTTGGCAAATGTCCCTGCTGCTACCCCCGTTCCATTTTGTATGCCAGATTGTGGCTGAGTTATTATCAAATCCATTCGTTGCAGCCCCGTTCCATGATACAGTCTCCTGACTGTCTGCATATTTAAGCGTCCAGTTCGTCTTGGGAATTACCTCCCCGCTTACCAGCATCGGATAAGCTGCACCCGCTATAATAAAAGACAGCAACATCAAAAGAATCCTGCGCATAACTATTTTTTTATTCATAACCTATCCCCTTATAAAGTAAATCTTTCAGATATTATGTTGTAGCGCGTAAACACAAATGGTTTGAATAACATAGCGTAGTAATCCTGTTAAACACCGTATAAATAAAGGTCACGATACGCACCAGCAGTTTTTCATGTTTCATCTTCCCTTATAAAAATCCTTTATTGTTTTAGCTGCATATTGCACCTGCTCATCCTTTAGTTCCGGATACATTGGAAGCATTGCTACTTTCTTAAAGAGTTCCTCGGTTCGAGACAGATGTATATGACTAAGCCCCAGAGCCTCAAACTGATGAACTGCCTTCCCTCCCCAGGGAAGCAATACCTCAACACCGTTCTTATTAAGATATGAGACAAGGCCGTTTCTGTCTTCAGCCTCTATCTCATAGTTTTGAAACACATCATAATGCACGCTGTTATCAGCCGGCCCCGGAGGCAGCCTTAACTCCTTTATTCCGGAGAGCTCAGCATTATATATCCCTGCAATCTCCCTGCGTCTCTTTATCCAGCCCGGCAAAAGGGTTAACTTATAGTTAAGTATGGCTCCGTGAAGGTTATCCATCCTGCAGTTAAGCCCCCATAGGTTTATATCCGTGCCGCTTCCCCTGCCATGATTCCTCAGCATCCTCACCTTTTCAGCAAACTCTTCACTGTCTGTAATAACCGCGCCTGCATCCCCGAATGTGCCAAGCAGCTTTGCGGGATAAAAACTAAAGCACCCTGCAAGCCCGAAAGTGCCTGCGCCTTTTCCTTTATATGTAGCGCCAAGAGACTGGGCTGAGTCTTCAATAATTGTAAGGCCGCGCTCTTTTGCAAGAGAGACGAGACTCTCCATATTGCTGCATATCCTGCCGTTAAGCTGGGCAGGGATAATGGCCTTTGTCTTTGGGGTAATGGCAGATTTAACAAGCTCCACATTCATGTTATGGTCGTCAGTAATGTCAACAAAGACAGGCTCTGCGCCCAAGAATTTAATAACCTCCACAGTTGCCACAAAGGTATGAGAAACAGTAATGACTTCATCTCCTCTGCCTACCCCTGCCGCGTGAAGCGCAAGCAGCAGCGCATCAGTACAGTTGCCCACGCCTACTGCGTATTTACTCCCTGTAAAACGCGCAAGGCTCTCTTCAAATTTCCTCAGGTCTTCGCCGAGTATGTATGCTCCACGTGAAAGCACATCCCAGATTATTCCTGTATACTCTTTCTCATAAACTTTAAACTGAAGCGGATAGTCAAAATACTTAACCTTGCTCTCCATTACTCCTCCATTGCATTAAGAATTGTATTGTATATTTTTTCAGGCGTAAGTCCGTAGTGCTGCCTTAAAAAGTCTGAGTCGCCAACGCTGGTTCTTGGCATCTCAGTGATGCCTATTCTCCTAAAAATGCCGTTATATCTTGTTTCTGCAAGAACCTCGCTGATTGCAGAGCCCAAGCCGCCGTTTATATTATGTTCTTCAAGGGAGAATATCCCGTCATGCAAAGAGGCGGCGTGATTGATTATTTCAGTATCCAGGGGCTTAAGCGTATGCATGTTATACAATGAGGCGCTGACGCCTCTTTGCTTTAGCATCTCTGAAACCTGCCTGCCTGTATAAACCATATTGCCTGTTGCAAAGATGGCTATATCGCTGCCTTCGCTAATGGTAATGGCTTTGCCGATTTTAAAATCAGGCTGCCTGTCATGAACAAAAGGGTCGCCTGAGCGGCCCAGCCGGATATACAGGGGGCCCTTCACTTCCTGTGAAAGGCGCGCAATGCAGCTTGCCTCAAAAGGGTCAGCAGGAATAACGATAGTCATGTTAGGCAAAGACCGCATCAGGGCAAGGTCTTCCAGGCCAAAATGCGTTATGCCTTCAAACCCATACGTAAAACCGCCTCCAACCCCAACGAGTTTGACATTTAAATTATGATAGGCCACGTCAATCCTGATCTGCTCAAAGGCCCTCATAATAAGAAATGGGATAATAGAATAGCAGTAAACATTCTTGCCGCTAAGCGCCAACCCTGCTGCAAGCCCTACCATATTAGCCTCTGCAATGCCAACATCGTAAAACCGTTCACTGCACCTTGACTTGATGTTGTCAAAGAGCTTAAAGCCAAGGTCAGCAGTAAGAACAACCGTCTCCTCGTTCTGATGATACAGCTCTTCAAGTGTATTAAAGAATGCAGCCCTCATAACAGAAGCTCCTTTAAGGCGCGCTTATATTCAAGCTCATCAGGGGCGCGGTAATGCCATAACACCTGATCTTGCATGAAAGAGACGCCCTTGCCTTTTATTGTATGCAGTATAATCACGTTGGGTTTTTCAGGGGACAATGAACTCATGGCATTAAATATCTGTTCAAAGTCATGCCCGTCAATCTCCTGTACATCCCACCCAAAACTTTCCCATTTCCTGCCAAGGGGGTTTAAGTCAATAATGTCCCGCGTGCATCCGAGGGCCTGAATCTTGTTGTAGTCTATAATCGCTATCAGGTTATTTAACTTATGGTGTCCGGCAAACATAACGCTCTCCCATACAGAGCCTTCATTTAATTCTCCGTCTCCAAGCAGTACATAGGCGTTATATGGCCTTCTGTCAATTTTCGACGAAAGCGCCATGCCGGCGCCTATAGAAAGGCCGTGACCAAGAGAACCTGTAGATACCTCTATTCCGCACATTACATCATGGTTGGGGTGCTGTTCAAGTCTCCCGCCGTTGACTGCAAACCCATCAAGGTCGCCGTTACCCATAAAACCTCTCTCAGCCAAAACAGCATACAGGGCAGCGCAGGCATGGCCTTTACTCAGAATAAACCTGTCCCTCACGGGATTGTGAGCGTCATCCGGATTGGCATTCAGAAACCTGAAATAAAGGGCTGTCAATATCTCCACAATAGAAAAAGACGGGCCTATGTGAGGGCTTTTTGTCCTGTAAATCATATCAAGTATGGTTTTTCTTATTCTTACAGCGAGGGCAGTATACTTATCCAGCTCAAACGCAGATGCCTCCTCGACAACAGTCTTTATATTGCTCATTGCATTGTTCATTGATGCCTCCTGTCTAATCAATAACAGCAAACCCTATGTAAGGGTCAAACTCCACGCGCTCAATCTTCAACTTATGCATGCCGAGCTTCTCCAGGACAGCTAAAGTTTCACCGGGCCAGATGGGGTTGTCCAGTTCATCAAAGGCAATGATAGCGCCTTTGGGCATCCTTGGATAAAAATACTCTATCGCTGCCTTTGTCGGCTCATAGAGGTCCATATCAAGAAAAAGGAGACTCACCATCAGGTGTTGATTACAGGACAAAAACTCAGGGATTGTCTTTGTAACATCGCCCTTAATCAGTTGGACCTTATTGATATGCCCAAGAAACCTGTTTGAATCATATATACTTATTAGCTCGGTAAGCTCCTCAAAGGCATCGGCAGATAGCTGCCCTGACTGAGGGGCCATCACATTATTAAAGTCCTTCTCCCCCACACCGGGGAACCCTCCAAAGGTATCAAACCCGTAGATACGCCTTGTAAGGTTGGCAGGCTCAAGCACTGCGCTCATATTTGCCCATGACATAAGGCTTGCACCACGGTAAACGCCGCACTCTACGATAGAGCCTTTGATGGATAGGATCTTCTTGAAAATTTCGTACTGAGATAGCAGCCTCGTAAGTTTCTGCCTTTTTATGTATTTCGGGAAATTGTCAAGCTTCGCCTCAAGGTTGTCAGGGCATTGATTAAAAACCCTCTCAAGCCTCTTTCCTATCTCTTTCTCTTCAGTTGTTCTAAAACCGCCTTCAGGTGTAACCACGCTCATACTCTCCTCCTTTGTTTTCTAAGCAAGCAGCGCCTTTAATGTTGAAAATATAATTTTTATATCAAAGACTAATGACCTGTTCTTCACATACTCAAGACCAAGCCTTATCTTTTCAGGTGCTATCTTCTCAAGATACTCCCTGTCAGGGGCTTTGCTGCCTTTAAGAATTTCCGCTTCGTTTCTGAATTTGATTGATGCCAAATCAGTGATGCCGGGCCTGACGCTAAGGAGCAATTTTTCTTCATCACTATATAGCTCCACTGCCCATGGCACCTGAGGCCTTGGCCCTACAAAACTCATCTCCCCTTTTAAGACATTTATAAGCTGCGGCAGCTCGTCAAGCTTGTATCTCCTTAGTGTATTCCCGACTCCTGTAATTCTTGGGTCATCGTCAGGGGTGGATGTCCCGCCTATCTTTTCTGCATTCTCAACCATGGTTCTGAACTTCAGGATCCTGAACGGCTTTCCAAACCTGCCGATTCTAACGCCTCTGTAAAATACCGGGCCTGAAGAGGTCAGTTTAATGAGAAGAGATATGATAAGAAGCAGCGGGCTTAGTAAAAATAAACCGGCAAGAGATATGCTAAGGTCAAAGATTCTTTTTAAAAGTTGGGACTTCATGTTTTTATTGCCGGGCCAAAAGACTGCGCTAAGGTGACCAGATAATCAACCATGCGCGGATAAATCTTATCTGACGAGCAACCATTTTCAAAGGTGAGCCTGCTGTTTGAGCACATCTCTTTTCTTAACCCTTCATTGTTAGTAATAGTCATCAGGGTTTTAAGGAAGCTGTTACTGTCCTCTGCATCATATGTTAAGCCGCACATATTATCTTTCAGAAATATCTCGGCTTCACCGCGCAGACTCGACAATATAGGCAATCCAGCGCACATATATTCGTAAAACTTATTGGGGAGTCCCTGAGGCGCCCCTTTGGAGTAAGCAGCCAGTCCGATATTAGCGATACCCATCATATAACAGATCTTTTCAGAGTCAAGCCATCCGGTAAAAATCACATTATCCAAACCTTCTGCCATCTTGCTCCATTCATTGTATTTTTCTCCGTTTCCACTGAAAACAAATTGGACATTATTAATCCGGCGGCTATTTAGATGCCGTGCAGCCTCTATAATTACTCCAAGGTCATACGACTTCCCAAATGTCCCTATAAACCAGCAGATAGTCTTTGATGGATCAACGCCGAGTTCCTTCAGGGCTAACCCGGCAGACTGTTTTTTGTCTGCTGAAGAGACCGGTTTATCATATCCAAGAGGGAAAACAGCATCATTGCCGCTTCTTGACCTGCCGGCATATCCTAATCCCCACTGCAAGTAACCTTCAGATATCCCGATTATTGATTTACATTCCTTAAGCGCCTTTCTTGTATTTAAAAAGAAGGGGTGTGCGATCATCTTCCCAATCCATCTGATCTTCGCGGGCAACAGATCACAGAAAATATCCGGCCACAGGTCACGCACATCAATAACTACAGGAATCTCCCTCTGCTTGCCGTATAGGGCAGCGCTGCAGCTCAACTCAATTGTCGGAAAAGAGCATAAGATTATGTCCGGCTCAGGCGCTGACTGCGAATACCTTCTAAATTTTCTGGCAATCTCGTAATGATTGATTATTCTGGCTACAGAAACATTCTTGCTGTATTCGACTGAATGGAGCAGGTTCAGCTTAAGGCGCTCATTTATCAAAAGAAACGTGTCTTCATTGAATAGGTGTTTTTTTCTGAAATGATCAAATGTCGATGACCACCACACTACGTCATGGCCTCTCTCAATCAAAGAATTCGCCAGCATGCCTGCCCTGTGAAGTCTGTCACGAGTTCCGTTGACTGGCAAAGGCTCTCCTACTGTTACCAACCAGATGAGCATAGAAACTCCTCCGGGTTTTTATCAATTGTCATCATTTGATTGAATATTTTTTTTTAGGATAGCGGTGTTAATGCAGACTACAAAGGCTTTCTTATCACCTTCTCATAAACTTCTTTCATCTCAGGCCGGTCATTAAGACGAATCACCGTGACTGTTTTGCCCTGCCGGGTCTTGGGAATCTCCGGCACCTCAACTACATCCAGCTTAAACCTGCCCACCCTTTCAAGGATATCTTCACAGACAACAGCGGCATGCAGCGGCCTGTACCCTTCGCCGGGGCGTACGAGGAGATATGCATGGCCCGGGCTGTCCTGCACAAGCTGCGCAGAATGTATGGTCTGGCTTCTCCTGAATGCTGCAAGCCTGCCTATCTTTCTTCCATCCTCAGTGATAAGATAATCATCCACACGGCCTTCAAGCTTGGTGATTATAGGGTTTGGATTACCGCATAAGCAGTGCCGCTCCTCTGCCCATGCAGCGTAATCTCCAATTCTGTAACGAATCAAAGGCATTGAATCATTAAGAAGGCTTGTTCCGACTACTTCTCCCACTTCACCTGCGCTGCATGGCGAGCCGTCTTCCCGAAGGATCTCTATGATGCCGCTCATCGGAATTATATGCATACGCTCATATTCGCACTCCATCGCCATAACAGTATTCTCGGTCTGACCATACTGGTTGTAACATTTACACTGGAAGAATTTCTCAATAGATCTCCGCATATTTGGCAGGAGCGTATCTCCGCTTACTATTACAGCCTTAAGCGGATATGGTTCCAAACCGGCATCCAATGCATTATCGGCAAGGGCGGCAATTGCCGAACCAAACCCTACCATCCACTGACATTCGTATCTCCTCATTGCCTTTATGTAATCAGAAGCGGTTTCCCTTGAAATATGGTAGCTTGAAAAATATAGCTGTCTCCATCTGCGATTGTACCGCCAATGCGGGGGATTAATATCGTCTCCGCGTTTAATGGGCCGGCTGCCCATTGCTACTCGCGGCATCTCATGGGAGACGCCTGCAACATTTCTTACAAAAACCTCTGTAATGGCCCAATACTGCTGAAGCATTGATGAAGACATATGGATCCTCAGCGAAGTGCCGGTGGTTCCGCTCGTCTTCTCCACCCTCAATGACTTAGGGTCAACGGTATCAGCTATAAAAGAGTCCTCGTTGCCTCTCAAGGACTGTTTTTCAAGGAGGGGGAGGAGCTGAAGATCATTTTCAGAACAAACATCTCTCCACTGAACATCCCCAAAACGATGGCGGTAATAGGGCACATGGTTGGCAGCTATTTCAACAATATACCGCAGCTGCTCATGTTTCCATTCTTCAATAAAAGAGGGAGACCAGTTTCTCCACCCCTTTAGCAAGTCTTTCCATTTTTTATATACAGGCCCGTAATAAATTTTTTCCAACTGCCGTGCATATATGCTGAGAGCTGCCTCCTGCAGCCTCACCGGCATACGCCAGTATAACTCCATCTTCCAATCGTATATCATTTATGAAACACCTCCCTGCCAGGCACAAAAGAACAGAAATAAAAACCTTGTGCCTTACGTCTGATTAAGCATTTATATATCAAGATTCCCGGTCCGTGGTTAGATATCACAAAATCTAATGAGCCTTGCCTCTGAATGCTCAATGAATGATTTGAATTCACTGCTCATAAGCGCCTGGAGCTCTACTTCCCTCTCATCAACGTATCCGCCAAGAGGGGCACTGTCTCCTTCGCAATACCCGGGATGCACAACAAACTCTAAAACTCCCTCCGGCAAATGTGTAAAAACATCCTTAAGATATGAAATGGCAGCGCTATACTTTAATCCAAACTGCAAGAGGGAATCCTTTCTGTCAGAAACATTAAAACCACCCTGCTTCCACTTAAATTTCTGGTATGGCAGATAAAGGGAAATAATTGCCCTCTTCGGGCTAAGCAGGCGCATATAGTCAAACTTCCTCGGAGTAAAGGTACGCACAGCCGGAATTCCATAGCCGGCAGAAACTCGTTTTGCGATCTTCATAAAAAGCGGATATTTCAAGACAGATGTATGAGAATTTACATGGTCAGGCTGTATCCCCATATCTATAAGCCTCTTGATTTGAGCGCTAAATTCAGATTCAACATCTTTTTGTACAATCTGCCCGCTGCGCATTCTTTTAAGAAGCGTGGATAGATCAAAAAACTCGCCTGCCTCATTGGCAAGGGATGGAACAGCCGACACTTTTGCAGCCGGCCTTCCTGTAGTAAGGTTAAGATGGATGCCAACGCCTATCCTGTCTTTTAACTTGGCAATCTCTTCACAAAGAGGCATATTAGACATCACTGACGTGCTCGTTAGTCTTCCTGCGCAGGCTAATTCAGAGATTGCCTTATTAACGCCATCGGTTATTCCAAAATCGTCGGCATTGATTATCACCCGCGGGTATTTTTTGGAAGCTGAATCTTCCCTGCTGACAAAACTTTTAATTTTATTCGCCCTGTCAGCCTTTAACATAAAACCCCTGAATATAAACCAAGCAGCTTCTTTTCTTCATTTGCCCAATTGTATTTTTCAAAAACCAGCCTTCTGCCGTTCTTACCCATCTCAACAGCTTTTTCAGGATTGCCAAGCAGGAATTTTATTGCATTTGCATATTCATTAATATTGTCAGGCTCCACTGAAACAGCACAATTTTCCCCTTTGATAAATTGCCGTGACGGCGGCAGATCAGACAATACCATAGGCATTCCGAACCCCATAAACTCAAACATCTTAAGCGGAATGTTTTTCATAAATTTTTTGTATGATGGAAGAGGAATAATTCCTATTTTCGCATTGGTTAAGTATTTAAATATATTGAGATAGTCTGTATACGGCAAGAAGATAAAATTGCCTTCCAACCTTCTTTTTTGCACCTCTTGTTTAGCCCATGCCGAAGGCGATCCTTCGTTCATTACTATGCCCCATACATTCCTCACATTCTCCGAATTTAACCTTTCCGCCACACTCATCATTAATTCAAAGTGATATTTAGGCAGGGATCCATGATAAAACAGATCAAATTCTCTTTTTTGCCAAGGTATGCTATCGCTGTCTTTAAAAAAATCCAGAGTAGGAAAATTAAAGATTACCTCGTTTCTCTTATGATTGAAATCCTTTGCAACATAATTGTCGTTAGGTACGATAGCGTCAAAGAAATTGGCGGCCGCATGTTCTAACAGATATATTAAGGCCGAGAGTATTCTCCTAAAAAATTTCGGCACATATGCCTTTAACAGCATATATTCAGGATGTGCCTCATGGATGTCATAAATGACTCTTCTGCTGGTTATTATCTTTAGGAGTACTGCCCAGGGGATAAAATCCAAATCATGAAAATGATATATATCTGCTTTTTCCTTTAAAGCCCTGATAAAAACCTGATAATTACTGGTTAAAAAACGGCTTAACCTTTTAGCAGGATAATTAAATCCTACAAGCTTAATGCCATTAACTACCTTGTCTTTAGGATAGAACCCCATAATAGTCGTATCATATCCGGCCCTCAGGGCTGACCTGCCTTGCTTATAGAATGAACGGGGGTCTAACGGCTTAACTTTATGTATGATGCAAACCTTCTTTTGCATATGCCGCTGTCAGTTCCTTATCTGCTCTAACATCTTATAGAGCTGATCCACATTTTTCCTGACATCAAATTTGTCTTCAATCAACTCTTTTGCATTCCTTACGCATGTTTCACGCAACTGCTTATCCTCAATCATTTCTATCAAAGCATCCTTGAGTTTTTCAATATTCTTTGGCGGCACAGAAAGGCCGGTAACCCGGTGTTTTAATACCTCAGGAATCCCTCCAACATCAGTGGCTACCACAGGCAGGCTGCTTGCCATTGCCTCCATAACAACATTTGGTAATCCTTCCGCCCATGTGGGCAGCGCCATGAAGTCAGATGCCTTCATGTACTTGGGTATCTCATTATATGGGATAATGCCTTTTAAAATAACGCGTTTTGTAATTCCATGATGCCGCAATATGTCCATAACCTGTACTTTTTCCATCTCTTCACCGATTAGAAGTAAATCCATATCAGGATACCTTTTTGAAATGGATGTAAATGCATGTATGAGTTCATATATTCCCTTCTCACGCGTGAGTCTCCCTACAAACAACAAATGCCTTCTCGCAGGATTCAATTTCAGATTTCTTATCATAACGTCCTTTGAAGGGAGGCTCTTAAACTGTGAGACGTCAATCCCCTTATAAAATGTTTCTACCCTGCCCCTATTTGCTCCAAGCGCTATTATCTTGTCCTCTAAGTCTTTGCTTTCCGTTAGTACAATGCTGCTCTTCTCAATACATTTTTTAGACAGATAACGATTTATCTCGTTATGGTTTGCAAAAATATTAACATCATCACCAATAGCCCAGAATACAGCAGGCAGTTTAAACATGTTGGCTAATCTCACAGAGGCGATTCCTTCAGGAAGCATGTTATAGCCTAAGATGACATCAATCCGTCTCTTCCTAATAAGCTTATGCAGGAGTGATATTAAGGAAAGCTGTATTAAAATACCGTTAATGCCCTCAAACCTTACCCCCGGCAACAGCAGCACATGAGGACGTATAATCTCCATGCCGTTCTCTTTAGTAACCTCAGGGTCAAGAAACCATTTTTGCCATCCTTTATTAATCTTGGCAAAAGACCTGGGGATATAAGGCCGCGGAGTAATAATAATGAGTTCATTTACCTTAGGCGCCAACTCCCTCATTAAATTGGCAAAAAAGACAGCTGATATTGGATGGCGCTTACAGGGAAACATCTGTGAGATGACTGCAATGTTCATTGCCTGCTGTTATTCACCGCGCATCTTAATGACCCTTGCAGGGACTCCTCCTACAACTGCATATGGCGGCACGTCTTTTGATACAACCGCCCCTGCGCCAATGATGGCATTCCTGCCAACATGAACCCCCGGTAAAATGATGACCCTGTATCCTATCCAGACGTTGTCCTCTATTATCACTGGTTTCTTCTCAAAGCCGTTGTATGTCTCCCTTGTATATGTATGATTCTGCGTTAATATAATCACATCCGGGCCCATCATCACATTACTGCCTATTATGACGCCCGGATTAACACGGCAGTTCTCACCAAGCCCTGAGTTGTCGCCAATGACTAAGTTATAGCTGAATCTGGCACGATTCTGAACATCTACATTCTTGCCGCACTGCTTGATAATGCCTTTTGCAAATATATATCTGACCCACTTTGCCCATCTGAAAATACGGGGGTTAGAGTTAGGCAGCCATCGGGGGCCTAAATTATAGATGACATAACAGATGCCGGCTATCAGTTTTCTCATGAAACATCCGGGGTATTTAAACTGTTTTTGTGCATAAGAAACATCATCCATAGAAGCCAGAAGGATTTTCTAAACATTGGGTCCAGAAAAAAGCTCGTTGCCAAAATACCCCAAAAAGCTGCTTTTAACATAATCGCATCGCCAGAGTCGCTGGCAGATCGTACATTGAATAATCTGTAATGCTTTATAAGCGTAAGCATTAATAAAGTAATGCCGATAATACCAAGCTCTAAAAAAGTTCCAAGGTATAGATTATGCGCGCCCCGGTCGAAGTCCTGAAAGTTTGGATCATAAGCGGCAAATTCTGTAAAAGCCTTTATAAAATTATTTAGCCCTGCCCCAACCAGCCAATATTTTTCTGATGCCTTCCATCCTACATATAAGATATGGGTTCTGCCTATGCCTTTAGTCTCCACGGCATCACGTAAGCGTTCAATAAAAAATTCAGGAGTAAATTGTAAAAGAACAATTAAAATTGCAATGCCAATAAATATTAAATTCATTCTCTTTTTACTCAAGAGAACATATGCAAACATGACTAATAAAACTCCTATGAACCCCCCCCTTGAGCCGGTTATTATGACGCTGAAAATCATCACTGAAAGGGCGATTCCAAGCAATATCCTTGAAAATACCCTATTCTGCTTCAGCATCATATGAATGCAAACTGAGATAGGAATAATCAGGGTATAGGCAAAGTAATTAGGGTCTTCAGCCCTTTCCCCGGCTATCATGGACGCCCTCTCTGAAAAAGCATAAAGATTATTTTGAAAGTATTTATAGGTTGCATAAAGGGATGCCAGAAACCCGCCGGAGAGGGTGCACCATTTAAGCATCTCAAATTCATTTTTTTCAATCTGATATAAAGAAACGATGAAATACAGCAATAGCAATCCTACAGCCGTTGGAAACAAGTTTAAGGCAAGCTCTGGTTCTATAGCCCACAATCCAGATAACAGGCCGTATGAGATTAATAATAAGAGCCAAATTATTACAGAGCCTGGTTTTGTAAATTTATGCTCACAAATGCCCTTTAGAGAAAGCACTGCGATTGTCATTATTCCAAGCAATTTTGTTACCGTTGTACCTGCACCGCTGCCTGTCACAGACAGGATGGAATCAAAAGGGATAAGCAAAACATATGCTCCAAAAGGAAAGATGAACGGCTTCTCTATACAGCAATAAATCACGAGGGGTACAAGCATTGCCCCAATATAAATCCAGTTCTCATAGGCTATAGAAATCCCCAGGATTAGAGCGCTAAAAAGCCCAATCATGGTCCATATTCCATTTTTGGAGAAGATTGCACTTTTATAAATCACAGCAGCAAAATTATTCATTTTAAGGTCAGGCTATTTTATTTAAAATTCCAGAGTATCTGTTTGCTATTGAATAGTAAGTATAATTATTAATATTTTTATTACTATTGTATTTAACTTCACCGCAATTAACATATTCCTCATAACATCTTAATAAAACGTTTTTTAAATTATCAAGAGTACTAATATGCTTACCCGTGTTAGTCTCCTCTAAGAGCTCCTTAACAAAACCCCCACCCCCCCCAACTGCAATAATAGGGCGTCCAGCCGCAAAGTATTCATATATTTTGGCCGGGCAAAAACCTTCTTCACCCTTATTATCCCAAAGCAGCAGGAGCAACAACTGTGACTCTCTCTGCTTTTTTAATATTTCCTCTCTCGGTAAAAAACCGTAAACATTAACAACTTTTTCTAAATTGTAGTTTTTAATATCCTCTGTAAGCCAGTCTTCTTTGGGACAAAAAAATTTCACTTCTATTAAATCCTTGTTAATTTTATTTTCATCAATTAGCTGCCTTACTGCCTTAAATAATAAAGAAGGGTCTCTCTTGCCGTCATAAAGGATACCTGTATAAGTAATAGTAAAATTATTTGTCAGTCTTGTTAATTGCTTATAGCGGTCGTCTTCATCAAAACCATTTGTCACGCAAAATACTGTTTTATCCTTGTAAAGCGTCTTTAGCATATCTATCCATGGCCTTGTAACCGTGACTACTGCATCTGCTTTAGACAATGTTTTTAATTCTAATCTTCTTTCAAAATATTTAATAAGTGGAAACTTATTGTAGTATGCGCTCTGTGTCCATGGATCTCTAAAATCAGCTATCCATGGGATTTTGTACTGCTGCTTCAACTCTGCGGCTACTAAATGTGAAGTTACCGGAGAAGAAGTGCTTATCATTATATCAATCGTCTCTCTGCTTAAGAGTTCATGGGCTGATTGAAGTGCATATTTGTACCAACCTATCCGGTCATCGGGAAAGTTGATACTCTCTCTCATAAGCTTAATAATCTTACTCTTCCATGTTGGATAATGAAAATTCTTGGATACAGCTATGCCTAACTGTTCGTGCAGACCTTTCTTGGGATTTATTCCGATTTTTGATTTAAGAAAGCCTGTCATGTCTCTGTAGCCGGTTTCAATGACCCTTATCCCTTCAGGCGCTTTTCCGGGAAGTTTGGCAGTCAAAACTACAGGGGTCCATCCAAATTTTGATAAATATTTGGCTAACCGATAAGGCCGTTGTGAGCCTATATCCGTCCTCGGCGGGAAGAAATACGTTATTATCAGAACTTTTTTATTCATATGGAATCAGGCCTTACACAAGCCGCTGTCAGCTGCTTTAACCATTCTGCCGCACTTGCTTAGCTCAACAATGTCACGATACTTCCTGGCAAGTATTTCAGGCGTCCTTGCTCTTTTTACATTTCGTATATTTAAAATCTGGCGATTATAACGTTGGACATCCATATCTTTAAGCAGCGTGCCGATTGTCTTAGTAAATTCACCTTTTTTACACAGATATCCTATGTCCCCAAACTTTTGCTCAAGACTTTTAAAAATTGGCATCTGTGATGCAATGACAGGCTTCTCCCATGCAATGCCGTCAAGCAGCGCGCCGGATGGGCTGAATTCATAGTGCCTGCCTTCATAAAACAAGCATACAAAATGAATCTTTCTTAAGGCCTGGATATATTCATCACGGCTTAATCTTTCAATAGATGGTTTTGTATGTAAAGAAGCGATTTCCGGTATATGCATATCTCTATATTGATTGTCTAACCTTCCAACTACATGAAATTCTGCTAATCCCGGGAATTTCGTTGAGATCTCGGAGGCAACTTTAAGATACGTTAAAAAACCCTTATTCTCATTAGCAAGGCCCAAAAATCCGAATCTAACCGGCGGCTTAAGAACACTATTTCCCTTAGCCTCTTCATCTAACGGTATCGGATGATCAAATACACTTAAAAACCTGCGTAAAGAAGGAAGCTTCTGCAATACAGCATTCCTTATTGATTCCTCTAACACTATATACTGGATTCGTTTATGGTTAAACATTTTTAAAGCTGTCCTTAAATCCCAAAGACGCTTATTAAGTCTTAAAGACTTGCGGGAACTTAGAGAGGCTAACGTGCCATGAAGAATAACCTGAACATCTTTATCTTTATGTATAGAGTTGATTAAAATCTTCAGTGCCCATAGCAGTGATGAATTGCCTGCAACAACTAATGTATGATTCTTCTGGTCTTCATTCAACTCATTAAGAAGGCGCCTGATTATTCTAAAATCTGAGCTAAACCGACTAAAGTAACTTAAATGTCTATCTGGCAGAATAATTGTTTTCCAAATAATAGAATCGGCGAAATCAATGCCTATATGTTTTTGAACATGCCCTAAATGAGATTCTTCCCCGTAAAAATAAATGGGATCATCAGGGAAAGCTATGCGTATTGTTTTCAGCAATGCCGCGTTAAAGGGAACATGCTCTAAGCCCCATGCTATTGGTTCACACACTAAAAACATAATTTCTTAGATACCCTCCCAGTCAAAGTCCAGCCCGGCATCTTTTATTCTTTTTTCCAATAAATACAGTTTCTCAAAAAGAAAGACTGCATCCTCTGAACAACGCAGGCCTGCAACACCGGCTGCATTTAAAGGTATACATAATCTTTTTGATAAGAGCGAAAGCCATTTCTTGCTGCAAACTATCGGGATAAGTTGCCGTGCCCATTCTTTAGTGCATCCGGCAGTATTTAGAGGTTTTTTCTTTTTGGATGACAGATCAGAGGCATGAGGAATTTTGGCCAGTTCAGGGAATTGTTTTTGCAGTATCCTGAGATAAGTATCCCGCGTAAACACAATATAGGCATGATTCATCTTATATGAAAGCAGCGGCCAATTATAAAACGGAAGCAATGCCTCTGCCAGCCCAAGATGCTGGAGAAAATTGTTTGAGATATAGAATCTATGAGTATAGTAGAAATCCTGCCAGCCAAGGATCTTATTCATCTTTGACCCTTCTTTAACCGCCCTTTCCATCCATATGCGCGCCCTCGTCCTTATCTTTTCGGCAACATCTTTTCGAAACAGCCTGAAGTTAGACCTTGTATGTTTACGCTGCAGGACATCAACAGGGTCATCCTTCCATTCAGTCTCGTACTTGTCCATATAGGTGTCTGAATCTCCCCGGATCAGGGCATCACCCATGAATCCATTAACCATAGGCATCCCTGCATAGTCCTGGGCAATACGGTAAGACACATTCTTAGATATCGGAAAACCGTCAGCCATAAAATGATAAACCTGATCGTAAATATCCCATATTGAACCCTGAACCGGATAATCCTTAAGAGGAATTTTAAGCGACCCGGCCACCTCATGGGCAACACTCTCCTCCTCTTCTGTATAGCCCACCGTGGCGCAATTGAAAGATGTTTTTCCAAAAGACGATAACATAGCCAGTAAATACCTGCTGTCCCATCCGCCTGAGAGAGCAATGTTTACCTGACGATGGTTAGTCAGGAGTGTTTTTACGGCAGATGAAACAATATGATGAATCTCTTCGGAAGCCTGCTGAGCATTTGGTATTGTTGATTTAGAGCCAAATTCAGCATATGGGACCTGGGTAGATTTACCATCCTGAAAAATAACTATTGAGCCTGCCGGCAAGCGGCGGAGATCAGCAAATAAAGAGCCGTCTGTACAGTTAAATCCATATGAAACCCATGCGCTGACAGCATCATAGTCTATTCTCCCGTTACTCAGTCCTGTCTTATGCATAGTCCAGACATCACTGCCAAAAATGATACGATCATTTTTGTTTCCAACAAACATTGGGCGTATGCCCAAAAT
Source organism: Nitrospirota bacterium (assembly GCA_016208855.1). GTDB lineage: Bacteria > Nitrospirota > Thermodesulfovibrionia > UBA6902 > DSMQ01 > JACQXF01. Next base: position 23,041 of record JACQXF010000046.1, read on the forward strand.
ATCAGTGATAAAAGTTATGCGATTTTGTCCCGGCTCATCTATTATGATGACAAAAGTGCCGATAAGCTCTTTGAAAGAATCATAGCGCTTTTCAGCAGCAACCCTTATACACCACTCAGGGATATCAGGCATGGCAACCTCAGGGTGTGCAGGTATCCCCCAAACATAAGCGTATGAATCATATTCCTGCGAGTAACAGCATTGTATGGATGAACGAGGCTGAGTGAAGATCTTCACTTTACCGTGTTTGCCATTAAGCAATACCTCTTGAGCGCCGTCAAATGCGCTGTCCTTCAAAGAAGCTTCTTTAGGCGTAATCTGATAACCAAATATTTGATTCATGATATGTTGTTGCCTGAGATACGGATTAAGTCCTTTGCAAGAGCCGACAACCCTTCATGTATAAAAGAGCCGTCTTGCTCTATTACCTTGTCATCCAATAGTATTGATGGATTTTTCATAACGCCGTCAATATGAAAAGGATATGTACTTATGCCTATTGAGAGGGAGCCAAATACCCTCTCAACCTCCATAATCCTTCCGGACCATCTTGCGCCCGGATTAAAACCAATACAAAAATGCGCGACATTCTTGGGTTTTCCATCCAGCCACTTATCCAGGGCCTTTGCCTCGCTGGATGCGCCTCTAATACCTACAACCTGCCCTCGTTTAATCTCAAGATGAACAGGATTCTTTATCAGGCCTATCTCTTCAGGCGGCCACAGATAACCATCAATAACAGCTGTGCCCTCAATAGTATCGCTAATACCATTAAAGGCAAGCTGGCCTGACATAAATGATAACCTTTCATCTTTGGTTATCCTGCCGGATTGTTGATAGACACTGCCGGTAGAGGGGATATACCTTCCTTTAACCTTCCCTAAAACCCTCCTGAAGAACTTCTCAGCCGGGCTGACATTCATCATCATCTTCAGGCTGGTTCCTTCTTTTGTGCGTATAAGAATTGATTTGGCCCTGTTAATGGCCTCTTTAAGATTCTCCCCAAATTGAAATATTGATTCATGCGCCACTTGCCCCACACAACGAATAAACGCATCCTGATCTAAACCAGCCAATGAATACCCCCTGCAGCCCATATCCGTGGCTGCCTTCCAGGCAGATGTCTGATAAAAATACTGCTCAGACAGCTCAAATATGGCATCATATTTGCCCTTTTGAATCTTTTCTGTCAGTATTTGCGCCATATCCGGCAGTGTCATATTTGAATCTAAGTGAAACATTTCAGGGTGGGCTCCGATCTGCTGTGCGCAGTCGTGAATGGTTTTCGCAGTCTGCCTGCAGCTTCCCTTGTCCGTATATATCAGGAGCCTTTCATTAGGTTTGAGATGCAATAACCCTTCAAGAAATACAAGAGAAGAGTGCCGTAAATCTCTCTCATTCAGATCAATCATGTTTCATTCCTATTGCTGTAAAAATTGGGCTTCCGCAGAACAGATTATCAACTTATCTGCGATTTCCTGAGGAATATTATCTTGGGTTACCATATCGCCATCCCCAAACAGATGAATATATAACCGTGACATGCCGCCCATAAAGTACTTCCTGTAAATTTTCTTAATATCTTCTTTTGAAAAAGACTCTTTATCTTGAACGAAGACAGCGCCATAATACTTGTCACTACTTCTGTAGAGGAATGGGTTATGGGCTAAAAATCCCTTTACTCCGGGAGTAACTGACAAGACATGCATGATAAACCCCCTGTCAGAACAATCAACAATCTCCTGCTTCCATTTCATTTTCTTATACTGCAATACGCCGTCATCTAAAAAAGGCCTCGAGAAACCAAAATTTATTTTATTAAACCCTCTCTCCTTTAGGTATTGCACTGAATAATAAAAGAGGGCGCATATGGCGCCATCCTTGACATATTGATAGTCGGCATTCTTAATTCCAAGCGACCAGATATTTGCCTCATCTTCCTTAATAACAAGAAGGATTCCCGCAATATATTCATTCCCATTTTTTATGAGAAGCAATTTACATTTCTTGAATTCTTCTTTCATCTCATCATATTTCTGCACAATTGCAGCACGGCCGTGCGCCTTCATGATGTACGGCACATACATTGTATGATAGAAATCATCAAACTGAGAAGCCTCAGTGCTAATCTCATATTCAAGCCCATTTTTTTTGATCCTCCGGACATCTGAGTTAAGGCTCTCATTCTTTAAGAACTCTGCCATATCAACGGAGCTATCCACTTTTCCATGCCCCCACAAAGGGATAAAGAAGCCGTTCCTTACCTTCGCTATGCCGCAAGATGATTCCCATCCCTCAACCGTTAGCAGCGCGCTTTGATATTGCCCTGACCTTGCAATTCCCTGAATATTCCATAGATACTTTTTCCCGATATATGTTTCATTGCATGACTGACCAAAGGCTAACCCGGCAAAATAGTTCTTGTTTATTTCAGTTCCAGAGTAGAGAATTGAAAGACTTTGATTGCTTGTCGTCTCCTGCCCGCTAATATGCCATGTATCCATTCTGTAATTATCATATAAATACTTTGCACGATATATAAGTGATCGTATACGGTAGGGGAATTTATGATATATCTTCTTGCCTATGACAAGCAATGCGCGGTTCATTTCTCTGTAATGCCGGGTGAAACTGACAGAACTTTGGCAACATCTTTACGCAATGTGGCATAATGTTTGGGCCCCTTTGGAAGGCCTGCACGAAAAATCCACACCGGGGTCTCGTCTTTACTGAAACCGAATGTCTCCCGGCAGGCATCAAAACCTTTATCGATCTCGTAAGCTGAGACCATGCCCTTGACTACACCTGAGCCATTTCCAGCCTCTGGGCGCATGTACGAGAAGACCAGGGGCAATACCATCATCGGCTGAAAAGAGTATCCTTGAAGATTTAGCCGCATCCAGACACGGATAATTGAACGCCCGGCATCTACAAGGGCTTCTGAGCTCGTTTTCTTAACTGTAACGCATCCGTATACCCCCTCAGTGCCTTCTGATATAAGGCCGTTGGAGGCGGAAAACATCCTTTGAAGAATCCCGATTGCCCTCAGCGCAGGTCTTGTAAAAGGACGGGTACAGAAGTAGACAAGCCGCGAAGGGTTCATGGACAATTTAACCATACGTGAATTTATCCAGCTGTCACTAAAGGTTGTCCAATACATTCCATCCCTGGTCTTCTCTGCATCACGTTTGCTCCACCTCAGCCATTCATACATGTCCTTCTTGCACAACCTGTCGATCGCAAACACCTTGCCCCATATCATGCCGTCAACAGCATGGAGTTCTTTTGTGTTTGCCGAGAAATAGAGATTAACACCGTCATAAAGGTCACGATGACAGGCTTGAATCACAGACTCGTCAATCGATTCAGACTTGTATTTCCTGCGGTCACACCAGCGTTTCTCGACAACCTGAGCGAGCTCGTCAAGTGACCGTGGACTCTTTGTAAATGTAGCCTGCATGCCGAGGTTTGCCGGGCTGAGTGAGTATGAAAATTCAGGCTTCAGATGAACAGATGGCATGCTTGTAACAATGTCTATGGTTTCAGCGATGGTTCCAAGGTTTAAAGTGTTTAAAAACCTGCCAGGATCAGTAAGTTTTAGTCCTTGAATGACCTCGCGAACCGTAAGTTTTACTCCGTCCCAATGAAAAGACCATGGTTGCTGGTTGTCAGCAGATGAAGCCCCGCGAAGAGTGAGTTCAACAATCTTTCGAATAATATCATTTTTCACATTAGCTCTCATATTTGCAACCTCCTGCCATGCAAGGCCTATACTTTAATAAAGTTTTGTTCATTTGGATTTCTTGATAAATTTAGCAACTATTTTTTCAATAGTGTTTTTGGGATTAAGTAAAATATCGGCTAATTCTAAGAGAGAGAATCTAATTAATTTGACTAAATTAAGAGGCATCCCTATTTCTTTGAGAAACTTTCCATGGTAGTCTCTGAACTCCTTGTCTTGGAATAGGAACCGGCTTTTAGCTAAAAATTTATGATAATAGTTAATATATTCATTAATACGCTTTTTATATGCCTCGCTGCTTAGGCATACCGGGCCGTATTTTACGGTTAAATATATTTCCGACAAAAGATAGGTATTGAGCCTATTGGCAGCACTGCTTCGCTGCTCATCATGCACCCTCCAGAAGGTAAGAACCTTATGTGCAAATCCAAAATCGTGGTTTTGTAAAACCCTAAAGTATGCGTCATGATCTGCATAAAGATGGGAGCCGTTATAAAAGGCCTTAGAGTTGCGTATAATATCTGAACGTATTAAATGTGATGAGGGGCTTCCCAATACCTGAGGAACACCCAGCAAGGTTGATCCGCAAAGATCACGGCCTTTTATTACAGTAGTCTGGTATGGTAATCCATCCATTATAATCTTAGTATTTTTAAGCGCATAAGAGCCCACTATCCCTACGGAAGGGTTTGCCTCAGCAACTTTTACCATCTCGCTCAGGCATTCAGGAAAGAGCCAGTCATCTGCATGGAGTTCCTTGCAATATTTACTATCAGGAGATATTAAACTTAAGGCATGATTAAAATTATCAAGGGCATTTAATAACTTTTCATTATTATGGATGCGAATCCGATCGTCCCTTTTAGCGTAACCTTCCGCAATCTCTAATGTCCTGTCTTTACTGCAATTATTAACTATCAAATACTCCCAATTCTCGTAAGTCTGAGATAGTACACTCTCAATGCACTCTGTCAGATATTCTTCTCCGTTATAAACAGGGGTTACTATGCTTACTAAAGGTTGAGAATTTGAGCTCATATTATCTCTTGCTGCATTTTTTATATCTTAGTTTCTGCTTTGATTCTCTCTGCTGTTATATCGCTGCGCATTTTTACAATACGCGCAGGCACACCAGCAGCAATAGCGCCATCCGGTATGTCATGCGTTACAACCGCCCCTGCGCCTATCACTGCCCCTCTGCCTATTCTTACTCCGTCTAAGACAATGACGCTCACGCCAAACCATACATCATCCTCGATTATGATCCCCCCCTTTGACCGCAATGGCTGTGCCGTTATAAGCTCTCCGGGGGCGAAACTGTGATCATAGGGATAGAAGTAACAGTTCGGAGCAATTTGCACATTTGAACCAATAATGATCGGGGACATATACGCAGAAAAAAGACATCTCGGCTGAATATGCGTATTAGAGCCTATCGCAAGGCTGCCCCCTAACCCTGTCTGGATAATGCAGTCCCGGTGGAGGCTGACGCTATCAGAGATTCTTACCGGGCCGCCTTGCCCGGATTGAAATATGATGACATTATCATCAATAAATACATGGGAACCAAGACTAAGGTCTGTATGGGAAATGCATGCCTTTGGAGAAATGTAGCCCTTAGGATATATACTGCGGAGGTGGTGCCGCCCAAAGTACGTAGGCGAAAACCTCGCTGCAAGCCATGTAGCAGCCCTTCCCGGCAGGCTCGTTCCAGCAAACATCATCCAGAAGTGTTCCCAAAAGAGCCGCAGGACACCTTTTATTCTTCCGTATAGCATGGCTTAAAAATGTTTTCTAATAATTTGCTTAAATGGCATGGGGGATTCTTTGAGGTCTATGGGGCCGCTCCGTAGACCTCAAACTCTGACAGGCCGGCGTTATACCCCGCTGCCTGATTTACAACCAGCCTAACCCATGTCACTGTCCTTGCAGCAAAGGTGTATGTATTGCCGCTTCCGTTATTTGTCAGAGGCCCTACTGT
>JACQXF010000062.1 GCA_016208855.1 Nitrospirota bacterium
ATAGTGTTTCTACTTTTTTGATGAGTTTTCTTTTTAGGTCTTCACCAATAATCTTTCTGACCTTAGAGTCAATATCTCCGGTGGGGATTAAAAGGCCAAGAATTTTTGTTGTCTTCTCAGTGATAGTTTCCATATGTAAAGACTAATATATACTTGTATTTCAAGTCAACTTTTTAATAGGTTTTTTTGAATGGCTGCCATCATTTTTCATTGCATTAGAGCAGTCTACCTACTCTCAAACCCGATTGTCACGTCAAAATTAAGCAGAGTTTCTCCGCCGTGGCCGTCGGTGACAGAGGCGGTGACAGGGGCTTTGCCTCTAAAATCAGGCGGAATAATCCATTGTATAAAGCCCGTTGACGAGTTGATAGTCATCCCTGCAGGGGCGTTCTTGAGAGAATAAGTGAGCGTATCGCCATCGGGGTCAGAGGCTTTGATCTGCCGGGTGTAAACCTTCTCGTTGAAATCAAACTTTTTATCTTCGGTGATCGCTGGAGGCATATTGCGTATCTCACTATGCAAAATTGCTGGACTGCCGTATATCTCTCCGTCAAAGGGCGTTACCTTAATTGAGACCTTGTCCCCTCTTCTAAGGAGACCGCCTATCTCTTTGTCTTTACCAGCCTGCCTTCCGTTCTTAGTCCACTCGTATATAAAAGTGATACTATCACCATCAATATCGATCCCGGAAACTTCAACACTTACTGTATCGCCTAATTTGATAAGCTTAGGAAGGATTTTGATATTGACAATCTCTGGCGTAGAGTTTTTGATCTGTACAGTGTTTGATAATATCTCTTTGCCATGTATTATTGCTTTTGCCTGAACTTTATCGCCTTTTTTAGTTTCGGTTGTGTTAAATTGACCCGGCAGATTACTAATAGACGGCCTTCCATTAACGAGCCATTCTATGTATGCATCATTGATACTAAACCCTTTTGGAGATACATATAGCGCTGAATTTTTTTTGACGTCTGCGGGTATGATTTCTAATGAATACGAGGTATTAGTTATTGGCGGCTGAGTCTGGAAGTTTGTGGAGACTTTTAGCTCTTTAGCCACTGAAACACCTTGACCTTCTTTTCCATCTGGGGCCTTTGATGAGCAGGACAAAAAGAAGATCAGAATTATGCAGCAAAGAAGACTACGCATGTGTTACTTGCATTGGGTTAATTGTCAGTTTTTTAAATCAACCGTTGTTTCAAAGTTAGTAAATATGATTTTGGCTGGATCTTTTCTATCAACAACCTTTATTGTCAGAATAATTTTTATAGCCCTCAGATAGTTAAACTGAAACAATGATTCGCCGTCAGGGATGCCTGATGGCGGCGGCATAGTATCTGCCCAATCAACTGATTGAATTCCGCCTTGTGTAGTGCTATTTGGAAAGGCATCATAGCCATACTGAATCTGGAGATTATCAACATAAGGAATCACTCTGTTCTGATTCCTGTAAAGCCAGTATATATTGTCTCCATTGGGGTATTTTTTTCCGCTAGAGTCTTTTCTGACATACCATCCAAGCGCAGGCGCTACAGAAGAATTCCCCGCAAGATAGGTATTGTTTAACGATTCATTGCTTAGAAGGTTGATGGTCGTGCCAGTAAGACTTCCTATTCTGTGCCCTTCTACTTTTATATTATCGCTAATAATGAATGACTTGTTATCTTTGATATCAACTAAAGGACTGCCATCATCATCGTCCGGATCGTCCCTTTCATCTGCGCTATCAATATTCAGCACATCTACTGCGACGGATGTAGCGCTAAGGGATGCATCAGATGTCAGCTGTGCCCTGTAACCGCCATTTGCCTTGCTGTTGGCTATTTTTGAGTAATAGTCAGGTGAAGTTGGGATTTGGCCGTCATCTTCTTTATTAAGAGTAAAGTCCCTTAGGATCTCCCAGCCGTCAGCCATAAATATCCTGTCTGTATTGTTTTTACAGAAGTCCTCATTGCTTACATTGCAATTATTATGAGAAGCTGCTCTCGTTGTCTGCGGCAGGCCAAAGCCTGCCATCTTTATGTCTCTCTCGAGGAGTTTGAGGGTTGTTGCAGCGTCAGCGTTTATAGATGTTAATTGAGACTCTCTGGTTGTGGAGTGGATAAAGTTAATATATGTGGCATAGGATGCGGCTATGACAAAGGAAAATATAGCTATTGTTACCATCAATTCCACGAGGGTGAAACCGCTATGGGCTGGTCTTGTGATATGGTCTATTTTCATGGCTTATGTCTTGTATTCGTTAAAGAAGACAAAATTAATTTGCTTCAACTCGTTTCTTGACATCCAATATATAGTCATCTGGCACTGCTGAAGCACAGGATATGACAGGTAATTTACGACGACAGAAAGTTTTACTGTATGGTCATAATTAACAGCAGTTCCCCCTACGATTTTACTGACCGTTACTCCTTTATATACGCAGTAAGTAAAGGGACAGCTTGTATCTATGCCTGCAAACTGATAATTAGCGGGAAGGCTTCCAAAGCCGGCATAATACCCCCACTCCTCAGGGCCTGCCATTAACATGGTAGTTGTTAAGATAGTATTGGTTCGTAATCCTGTGTACCCGACTGCCTTGGTCTTTTCTATCTCTTGAGTCGCTGCCCCCTTTGCGATGATAAGTCTCTTGTTGGCTTCGTTTACCTGAATGGCTGTGATCTGAAGACTTAGAAAGCCGAGTAAGCCTACGAGCAGAACAACCATTGCAATCATGACCTCTATAAGAGAAAAACCATCTCTTAATAGCAGCCGCGGCTTTAATCTATAACAACCTGCCATTTTCATAATATATCGCGCCAATTTGAACCGCCATCTTCGCTCCATTGAATCTCAAGATAACCGGTCAGCGACACCACGTCAATTTTTGCCTTGTATTTATCATTAGCGTCATCATATCTCATTACTATATTCCTTTCTGATGCGCCTGTATTTAAAGCCCCAATCGTTGTAAATCTCATGCACCACGCATTGGCAAACGATACGCAGTTGTCAAGAGGATTGCTGCCTGCCTCCATCGTCACAGAGTTATTGCATGCAGCCTCTGATATAATAGTTTCGCCTGCATCGTATGCCCCGTCGCCGTCTCTGTCAAGGAATATAAGATAGTGTTCATTGGAGCCATTAGCGTTAAAATCAGAAGGCGTACCTTTTGTTATAACAATCATTGCCCTCTGGCCTTCTGCCTGGGCGTTTGCCCTTGCCAGCTTTATGTCTGAGGCAAGTCTTTTTGCGCAATCCTGCACCCGCGACTTTTTCATAGCGCCTGAGAATTCAGGGGCTGCTAACGCTACAAGAATTCCCATAATTGCTAAAACTGCCACAAGTTCAATGAGCGTAACCCCCCCTGGTTTTTTTACAGGCAATCTATGTTTAGAAATCATTATCATTTATCGTATCTCTCTCCATAAGAGTATACTCATAGCATCGGTGAACATAGCAGGATTAAGCATTATCTTTATGAGACTTCCAGTTGAAACATTTACGAGCCCTGCTGCTACGATCTGTCCCTCACCGCTTTTGCCGACAAATATCATAGGGCTGCTCGGTACTCCTTGTCCTGCAGCTATTTCTATACTTCTCGTTGCAGGGACATTGCCAGAGGCGTCGCTAGCGAGCATTAAGCTCTGAGCGTAGGCGCCTGTTTTATAAGAAACACCATAAAACCGTGATGTCCCGCCGCCGCAAGGGTTATTTTGTGGTGTATAGGTGCTGAAAAATACATAGCCGCCATAAACTTCAGGGGGGGTTAATACCCTTTCATTTCTGTCTTTTGTGCTGCTTTGAACTTCTTTACAGATAGAGTTGCAGTAGTCTGAACCATATCCCTGAGAGGTGCAGGTGCTTACACAGCTTGCATTTACCGTTGTAGAAAATCCTACATCTTTTGAGTCAGAATGACCCAGTTCAATAAACCAGCTCAGGAAATTTGGATTCGTTGCTGTTGAGGCAGTCATGTCTATTAAGTCTGCATCTGTATACGGTGAGGCGCTTGTCCTATCTATGAGGCCATAAAACCGCTGATATGGGTAATTGCTGTCGTACTCGTTATAAACCCCAGTGCCGAAATAGACCAAGAATTGGTTATTGCCTGCATGAGCTATCCTCGGCTGTGAAGTGATTGCCCTTTGCGGGCTTGCGCCTGTAGTATTGATATTAGATGTAGCATAATCTATCGGTTGAAAGAGCATGTCTGAGGAGTCTAACGCTGTCTTGCCGAGGAAGGCCGCAATAGATGCTGTAGTAGAGAGGTCTATCCTCCACAATGCCCCATAATAATCTCCAAAAAATACTTTTTGTATATATCCATACTTGGCGTCTCTCAGGACAGTAAGATTTGTGGTTATGTTGCCGGGTTTTGTAGAGACCCGAACCTGCTTAATAACCGCGCCTGTCTCAAGATTGATAACGCTCAGGTAAGCGTTCTTTGAGAGATTATTAATATCATTAGGATCAAACCCCGAGCCTATAATCGCAACCCAGCGATTGGATGTATTATTGGGGTCACAAGGGCTTGTCTCGCATAGTCTGCCGATAGCAGGCGCTGACCATGACTCTCCTATGTTAGAAAATTGAGTGGGATTTATTGATGCGTTTATCTCCCACATCAAATTTGGCGAGCGCGGGTTTGTAATGTCCAGAGCAAAAAGGCTTTGGCCGCCGCTTCGCAGTCCGCCCACCAGCACAGTCTTATATGCGCCGCCGGTCTTTATATCAATAGCCCTGAAAAGTCCGTCTGTTGTGTATTCGTGATAAAGATCCGTAGTTTTCTTGAGCATAGGCAGGACTGCATTTGGGATAAATGTCCATAGTTCTGTAGCAGTGGCGTCTTTTGTATACTTCTTATTTGTGGTGTCATAAACAGCCATTCTTACGGCATGAAGTATGCCTTCGTTTGAGCTGAAATAGCCGATCATATCCCTGCTGTTATTATTACTCATGAATGCTGCGTAGTCAGGGTCGGCATATATCATATTAGGTATACCTACGATAAGCGGATTGGAATGGATGACGTCTCCAAGCTTCCACTGGCAGGTATCGGCTGTTCCGCTTGTGCACCTGTTGCGGTTAATATCATCTGACCGTGAATAGCCAGCGACATACTGCCCTCTTGAGAATTTAATGAGATTCTGTGCGTCTGTATCTGTGCTGACGCCAAGCAGGTTTATGAAGGTTGAACAGCCGCCTGTGGGACAATTAGTTAACCCAAAGGCAAGACAATCGCCTGTTGTTGTATTAGTGCAGTTTATATCTCCGTCGCTATCCGAATCATAAGCTGTATAAATATATCTTCCGCTGCTTTTCCAATTGCTGTCATCTATAGACGCCCTATTGTTGTCTCCAGCAACTGCCTCCATTAACTGGTCGCCAAACCCCTTTGGGGTGTCAGCATCAATGCTGCCCCATAGGCTGATAGTGCCTAACTGGCTCTGAACTTCGCCTGACTGACAGTCACCGCTAATAAAACAGTCAGCAAACACAGCAGTAAGATTGCCGGTCCATGCCCATGGCAAGATGGTTGCAGTTAATAATACGGGTCTTCCGTTCATTAATGGCGGGGTAAGATATGGAGTTGACAGGCTTTCAATGTCATCAAAATTCGTCAGTTGAGCGCCCCCGCCTGCGCAGGCAGGTTCAGGCTCAGTATATTTCCTGACCCTTATATTGTCAAAAGAGAAGCCGCCGTTCCACCCGCCAAGACCGATCATTCCTCCGTCTATATTAAATGCAGGGTCTGAGATAAAACCGCCTGATGGGGTTATCTCTACAAAGGGGCTGCTATCGCTGTCAGTATCAGACGGGGTTGATGGCGCAATGTGCAGTTTCAGATGGGTTCTGTTGTTGTCTGCAGGATTCTGGAACAACTTGACTTTAGCCCAGTATCTCTTGTTCTTTGTGGGAAATGCCTGATTGCCTAATAAAGAATAAGCATTTGCCTGGTAAGTCCATGTCCAGTCCGTTCCATATCCAAATGGCCTGAAGATAAACAACCCGCCGGGTCCAGTCTTAAAGTATTCCATTCCCCAGCCGTTGCCTGGGTCCTGATAGTAAACAGGATTATACTGGGGATTGCCATATCCTGGATTATAATTTTCGTATTCATCATAAAAAGAGTAGGAGACCTCATAGCTTTTCCATCTAATATCTCCGCCAGTCAGCATTGGGCCTATGTCATCAGATACATTACTGCTTCCTCTGTCCGCCATAACAGCCTGCCCATCCAGCCTGCTTCTTATCCTCCACCAGTTATAATTATCAACAGAGTCGGGAATATTTTTCCATTTATTGAGGTCATACGGGTCGTTTGAATAGCCATTGCAGTCAGTGGTTCCATCCAGGGCAAAGGTATCCTTTTGACTGCTTCTGCTCGTTGTATAGTTGTCGTTTCCCCACCACATATATATGTTTGTTTGTCCGGGGCTGCCGGCAAAGACCTTGGGTATTTTAATCCAGAAAGAGCCATCGCCAGAGCCTTGGTTAAATACCTTCTTATAAAAGGGAAGCATAGTCCCCTGAGAATCTGTAAATATAATATCCGAACCATTAGGCAATGCATCTAAAAACTCTGTCACGCCGCTTAGATTCACTAATACCTGATAATCTGTTAAGTCCCCTGTGCTGTTTGTGTCATCGTAGCTTATAGTAATCGGCATCTTCCATTTCCAGTAGCATCCTGACTTTCCTCTTACATTGGCAACAAACCGCACATTATCAAAACTAAAGTCTGCTTGTGAATTGACTGCAAAATCAAGGGTCAGCTTGCCTTGTCCGCCTTCAAACAGCGCATTGCTTGAAGGCATCACAAAGACCTCAATTGTTTGTTCAGACCCTCCTGATACAGTTACGCTGCCTGTAGTTGGAGTGCCGCCCCCGCCTGGCAGATTAGCAGCAAGACCAGAGCCATAATCATAGGCTATATACCAGTTATTCATATCTCCTGTTGTTGTGAGGTTTATGCTGAATGTGTCTGATGCGGTTCCGCGGTTTCTAACCTTTAGGGAATATCTAAACACCTGGCTCTCAAGGCTTGCTAATGGGAAGGCGCTGTATATATATTTCTCTAAGGTGTTGCCGTCAACATAATCCTCCTTTACCTGCTGAGCTGCAGTGGTTTCAATTATATCCTGGCCGAAATATGAGGCGTCAGTTGTTGGTTTAAGACGCTTTATTGTGAGGTCTGTATTGCCCCAAAATGTAACAGACGGCTCACCGGCATAATTTTTTGTCACCCATATAGGGCTTATGCCGTCAGTGCTGTTGCTTCCAGTTTCAGCGCCGCTGGTCCATGTGTTTTTGTTAAAACCAACATGTCCGCCTGGCCATGAATCAGTTCTGGTGTATGTCCCTTTAAGGTTGCCATTTATATAGAGAGCAATATTGCTTGAAGTCACCCTCACATTAAAGTCCTGAATAGAATTATTATAAGCGTTCCAGCTAAAGGTTGCCACATTTGTCCAACCTGAAGATCCTGTGCCGCAGCTTGTATCTTTTTTTTGTATTATTAAATTTAAATTGCCCATATTATATGTTTGGCTTGCTGTAGAAGTAGAAAGATGATCGATGAATAGCCTGTATCCGCAATAGTTGGCGATATTTTGAGCTGTGGTGGAAGTGGCAGGGGTTGTTGAGAGCTGGGTCAAGAAATAGACGTATAATTCTTGGGGATTGTAATAATGTCCCCTGAAATAAAGATCAAAGGAATTTCCAAAAGGCGCTCCGCCTGTTTTGATGTCTATAAACCTGATTGGACTGGTGGTGTATCTTGCCCAGTCAGTGTCATTATAATTAAATGAAAATAAAGCAAAGACCCTGTCGCCGCACGCATTATGAGTGTAGGGCGCATTAGTGGAGCCTCCGTCCCCGCAATAATCTGTTGATGTCCCCTCTGTATAAGTAGCTGTTGGCGGGCCATTGGTCTTGACCTTCGTTATGTCAAAGTGCAGATAAATAGTATTGTCGCCTGAATTGAAGTTTTTAAGTTTTACATAGACAGGGAAATTGTTGACTGTTCTTTGCATGCCCTCAGAGATGCTTATCCAGAATGGCAGGGCATATCCGGAGCTGTCAGAAAACCGGATATCCCTTAGGTCGCTGTTCATCCTGCCTGCATCTATAAAGGTCTTTGCAGGGATGTTTATCCTTACAGGGTAATCTGTTACTGAGGAGCCCGGATTGTTAACGGTTATCTTCAGCTTATACTGCCATGTGCTATATGCTGCTTGCGCAGGCAGACTATATAAAATTAGGACAGCCATCAGAAATAATATTGAAACCGTATATTTTCTTATCATCAATCCTCCTCACTCATTTCCATATCCCGCAGGCGCGACGGGGATAAAAACCACTGCCTCCACCTCTTTCATATCATTTGGCGGCGGCGGCGACTGAGAATTTATTCTGACATCAGCGCCTTTCCATAAGGTTGAGTACCCTATGGGGTATCTCACAGTGTCGCCCAAGTATAAAGTGGTTGCCGTAAAGGTATTTGTCTCTGTGACATCTTTTGGCGCGTCTGTCCTTTTGTAAAAGGTCATAAATGCTGCAACCGACAGAATTCCGCCTTCAGCGCCGTAATATCTTTTTGACTCCATCGTCAAAAGACCTGAGGTCTTTACAGTTGATGTTATAGTGTACATAAGCATTGTCCCCAACACTAAGAATATCAACATGAAAATCATAACGGTCACAAGGGCAACGCCTTTTTGTCCTAATCTGTTTAAATTCATTACATAAAAGCATACGCAAGTTTCATGCCTGCTTTTTATAGACTCTAACCTGCCTTAAGATAAGTATTTTCTCTGTTTAGTTAAATAGAATTGTGTAGCTGATTACATAGGTTGGGTAATGGATTACATAAACGGTTGCATAGTATTTTGCACAGACGGCTCTTGTCTGCTTTGAGAATTCAAAGGCATCCATTACGGAAGGTTGTTAAGAAGGCTTTTATACTTTGAGAGCCGGCTGACGAGCCCTTCCCATTCAAGATAATCTGTTTCAATATCATAGCTGTAAGGCTCTGGGATTTCTTCTCTGTCAAACTTCTCTTTAAACTCATTAAAGGCAATACCCCACAGTCTCTGCTGTGGGGTTTCCGTATACTTCCCTCCCCCTTGCCTGGGGAGGGAAAGGGTGGGGGTGCTTAAGGCATTATATTCACCCTCCCCTACATCCCCTCCCGTCAAGGGAGGGGAGACTTTATTCAATAAGTATCATTCCGACATCGTGCAGCTTAGGGGGGTCTATGCCAATCTGCCTTAACATTGCCTTTTGAGCAAGTTCAACTATTTCCTGCGCTTCTCTTATAACGTCTGAGTAGTCCTGCTCTTTAAGCAGGATATCCAAGATATTCATTCTCTTCATTGCTTTCGTTATATAACTTTTTGCAAGGCTTATATTTGTCATAACTCTATAACATCGCCAAATTTATAATCAGGTTTTAACAGCCAATAATAGCCGCCTTTAAAAGGAATCTTTTTAGCCCCAAGGGCATCAAGCTTTTTTTTAAGTGAGGCTAAATAGCTTTTGAAAAAATTATTTTTGTCATAATAAATCTTAACAGCGTCTGTCATATCCAGAAATAAGGGGCTGCCTGCTGTTATTTCTTCAGGAGTTTTAATTATAGGCGATAAGGATGTGTTAATCCCTTTTCTTGCTGATTCTTTTAAATCTGCAGCGAGTTTGACTTCTATATTTTCTTCAAATTCCTTAATGCGTTTTATCCTGCCATGCGGCAGAGTCTCTGCAATGATCAATATGTCTATATCGGAATCAGGATTAAAAGTGTCTCTTGCAACAGAACCAAACATTGCAAGGGTTACGAGCCGGCTGCCGTAATGCCTTGCAGCTAAGTCTGTCAGCTTATCTATTAGCTTTGTATATTCGTCTCTGTATCCCATAAGTTGTGTCTCATTTGTATGCGTATAGCAGAGTATATCAAAACATGGTAAAATATCCAATCCTTTCAACTGAGGAGGAGAGATGATACCCGCTCTTAAATATAACGAAACAGGGCTTATCCCTGCAATAATACAGGACATAGAAGACAATGAGGTCTTAATGCTTGCCTATATGGATAAGACCGCCTTTGAGAGGACTATTGAGACAGGCAAGACTCATTTTTGGAGCAGGTCAAGAAAGAAGTATTGGATGAAGGGCGAGACGTCAGGCAATATTCAGCTTGTCAGGGAGATTCTCTATGACTGTGATGAAGACACACTGCTTGTAAGGGTTGAACAGGTGGGAGGCGCCGCATGCCACACGGGAAACAGGAGTTGTTTTTACCGAAGCATTGAAGAGGCTGAAGCTGAGGCAGTTGATTGAGATTAGGCAGAGAGGGCGAAGAGTTAGCAATAAAATTTCTTAAAAAGAACGGCTATAAAATTATTGAGCAGAACTATAAGACCCCTTTAGGCGAGATTGATATAATAGCAAAAGACGGAGAAACCCTGACTTTTATTGAGGTTAAGGCAAGGGAAAGTCTTCAGTTTGGCCAGCCCTTTGAGGCAGTGAATTATACGAAAAGGAAGAAGATTACGAAAGTGGCGCTTTCATATATTAAGAAGCTTAAAGAAGTCCCTCCATGCAGATTTGATGTCATGAGCGTTTATTTTAAAGAAGGAAGACCTGAGGTTGAATTAATAAGGGATGCCTTTGAGGCCGCAGTCAGATTTTAGCCGCATCCGTATTCAGGTATAATGGTTTTTTCTCAAACTGAGCAGATAAAGTCCCTCTCCCTTTGAGGGGAGAGGGTGATTAAATTAATGGCAAAAGGGTTAACACACCTTGCAAAAGGCCCCAGAAAAGAACAACGGATGTGGAGCGGCTTCATAGAACACCCTCCCCTTAATCCCCTCCCCTCAAGGGAGGGGAAGTAATTACCCACTTGAAATGAGAAAGAACCATAATTTTCTTAGCCTGATAATGACAGCTATAAAAATTCTTTCATTATGCTTACCCCGGAGCTTGTGCCTATTCGTGTGGCGCCTGCCTCAATAATGACCATCATATCATGTAATGTCTTTATGCCGCCTGAAGCCTTAATGCCGATCTTCCCTTTTGTGGCAGATTTTATTAATAAAACATCTGAGGCTGACGCCCCTCCGGGGGCAAAGCCTGTTGAGGTTTTTACAAATTCCGCGCCTGCATCCATAACAGCTAATGAGGCCTTTATCTTTTCATCATCCGTCAGATAGGCGGTTTCTATTATTAGTTTGTGTATTGCGTGAGGGGTGGCAGTTATCAGGTCTGAAATCTCTCTTTTTATATAATCCCATTTGCCGGATTTTGCCGCTCCTATATTGATTACCATATCAAGCTCGTCTGCTCCTTCATGCACAGACTTCATTGCCTCGTATATT
>JACQXF010000063.1 GCA_016208855.1 Nitrospirota bacterium
ATGTAATTCCTGTGTATAAGGCGCCATTTCGTTTACTGCAAAGAATATAGACAAAAAATCTTTTCATTTAAATAAACTGGATTCCCGCTCAAAGGACTGCGGGAATGACGGTGCTCGCTCACACAATTCCCGGAAGCACCTTTTGTTCTTTAGGCATTTGCTTGACTCTTTTTGTAACTCCCCCCAATCCCCTCTTAATTTAAGAGGGGGTTGGGGGGAGTTCATCAGTAAGGCTTAGTCTAACATAAGAACTTGTAAAATCAAAAACCAAAAATTCGCTTTACATCGCCTCAATACTTAATTATAATTTGGTAAAAATCAATAGAACTTTACTGGTGTTGTTATAAATATTTTAGAAAATAATGGGTAAAATATGATTCCTGTGGCAGAGATGGTATTGCGGCTCCTTTTAGGGGCTGTTATAGGCGGCATTATTGGTTTTGAGAGGGAGTCTCACGGCAGGGCTGCTGGTTTGAGGACCCAGCTTATTGTCTGCGTTGCTGCTGTTCTTATAATGATAATATCCCAGAATTATCATTTCTACCTGCAGCATATTGACCCGTCATTAAGGATTGACCCTGCAAGGATTGCGGCAGGCGCCCTTATGGGAATAGGTTTTCTTGGCGCAGGCGTAATTATTAAAAGCGGCGCTGCAATAAGAGGGCTGACGACTGCTGCATCTATCTGGATTGTTTCTGTCATTGGGCTTGCAATTGGCGGCGGTTTTTATATTGAGGCAATTGTAACTTTTTTGATCACTATCATAGCCCTTGTTTCGCTCAGAAGGGTAGAAAAATATATCAAGGCATTGCAATTTAAAACTATTATTGTTTCAGTACCGGTGGTGGAAAATGTTGAAGAAACTGTAGTATCTATACTCAGGGAGTACGGGGTGCAGGTTAATTCTGTGGATTATGAGAAGGACAGGGTCAGAGGCGAGCTTATATACAACTTCAATGTCTCAACCAGAAACAGTGGTGTTATGAAGGAACTCTTCTTAAGGATCGGCGCACTGGAGGTTGTAAAGACGTTAAAGATTAATGGGTGATCTTAAGAGTTAAGCGCTTTATCAAAGGGGTAGCTTTTCAGAAATTCCAGAAAGTTTTCTAATGTATGTGAGATGTCCCTTGTTTTCCTCCGCAAGAGAGAGAAGTCCCTTAAGAATTTATCTTCTTTAAATGAAACTGTTTTTAGCGTGCCGTAGCGAAGTTCTTTTTTTGCAGCCCATTTTGAGACAATAGATATCCCAAGCCCGTTTTCAACAGCAGATTTTATGGATTCGGTGCTTCCCATAATAAGGGCTATCTTTATGCTTTGCGGGAGCACATTATGTTTTGCAAGGTATTTCTCTATCATCTGGCGTGTGCCTGAGCCTTCCTCCCTGAGGATAAAAGGCTCTTTTGACAGCTCGGAAACCGGAACATTATGCCTCTTTATCCATGGATGATTGGCTGATATAATAAGCACCATCTCATCTGAGATTATCTTCTCGGCGACTAATTTCTGTTTATTAACCTCTCCCTCAATAAATCCTACGTCAATACCTCCGCCGGCAAGATATTCAACTATGCTTTTTGAGTTTCCAATAAGGAGGTGGACCTTGACAGTGGGGAATTTTTTTCTAAAATCAGATATTACGCTGGGCATAACATAATTGCCTATAGTGGAGCTTGCGCCTAAGATTATAGCGCCTTTTACATGCCCTGTCAGTTTCCCTATCTCTTTCTCTGCATCAGAATATAAGGCGCTGATCTCTTTTGCATACCTGTAGAGTGTCTCGCCTGCCGGGGTCATGGTTATGAGGCATCCTGAGCGGTTAAAGAGCTTCGTCCCGTATGTCTCCTCAAGCGCCTGTATCTGGAGGCTGACAGCGGGCTGTGTAAGGCGGATTATCTCTGATGCCTTGGAGAAACTTTTTGTTTCTACAACTGTGCAGAATACTTTTAACTTATGGTCATCCATAACTTAAAAATAATATATCATAATAGTTTGTTATAAATCAATTACTATTGCTTATGGGTATTCTTTATGGTTTTTAACAGCCTGCTTTGAGAGTAAATCGGCTTCCTTATTTAACTCCCTCGGTATATGCGTTATGGAAAAGCTAAAATCCTTTAACAGATTCATAGCCTCATCCCATAGGGGTTTAAGCTTAAGGTCTTTTACCCTGTAAAGTCCGTTTAACTGCCTTACGAGGAGCTCTGAGTCAAGAAATATCTTTATGTTTTTAATCCCCAGAGTCTTAGCCTCCTTAAGTCCGCTTATCAGCGCCCTGTACTCTGCGATGTTATTGGTGGCAATGCCTATGTATTCTGATTTTTTATGAGCTGTAAACTGCAAACTGTGTGAAGGCTTATAGCGGATTACTACGCCAATGCCTGACCTGCCTGGGTTTCCGCTGGATGCGCCGTCACAGTAAACCTCTGCCTCAAGCATTTGCTTATCCTTAATTGTTTTCTTCGGGGGCTTTGTAATACAGGAACCTTTCGCAATAGCAGCACGTATAGATATTATGATCGCTTTTTATATCATTGTAGAGCTGGGGGGGGATATTTGTATGGCAGCCAAGACAAACTTCGTCTTTTGTCCGGGCTACTGCTACTCCTCCTTTGCTCTTCATAAGGAGCATATATTTTTCATATAGTTCTTCATTTAGCTCCCTTGCGAGCTCTTTTCTTTTTGTTTTATATACATCCATTTCTGAGTGCAGGGTCTTTTTTTCTTCATCTAATTTTTTTTCTTCCTCTTTCAGGCTTTCTTCTACTTTTTTAACCTTGGACTTTTCTTCTTCCATCTCCTTTGTTACGGAGTCAAGAGACTCCATGATGGAGATAATCTCTTCTTCAACCTGATATTTGCTTTTTTCAACAGCCCCTATCTCTTTTAAGTGAGCCTCGTATTCCTTGTTTGTTTTAATGTCCTTAGTGCGCTCTTTTGATTTTTTTATGCCTGCCTCTATATCTTCAAGCGCCTGTTCGCGTGTTTTTTTCTTTTTGGTTAGCTCCTCGTACTTTGCTTTTACTTTTTCAAGTGAGGAGTTGGCCTCTTTGAAGGGGGCTTTAAACCTCATCAGCTTCTCAGGGAGCGCTTCTATCTTGTCTGCAATAGACAGGATTGCTGAATCTATTTCCTGAAGGTTAACTAATAGCCTTAACTGTTCATTCAATCGTATGCGCTCCGAGAGTTAGATATTACGGATGAAATGGTGGGCCCACCAGGACTCGAACCTGGGACCAACCGGTTATGAGCCGGTAGCTCTACCAGCTGAGCTATGGGCCCTGGGTTTTCTATTTTATTCATTTGGTATTGAAAAGTAAACTCTAATTTTATTTAAGCTCAAAATATTCCGGTTATTATGGTAATTCTATTCCCAGTGATTTTATCTTTCTGTGAAGATTGCTTCTTTCAATCTCCAGTTCTTCTGCTGTTTTTGAAACATTCCAGCTATTCTCCTGCAGTTTTTTGGCAATAAAATATTTTTCAAATTGTTCCCGTGCCTCTCTTAATGTTTTATAGTTTAAGTAGTCTGCCTGAACTTCTTTAGCCTGAGATATTTCTTTTACATCTATGATTTCAGATGTATTCATAATCACAAATCTTTCAATGGTGTTTTTTAATTCCCTTACATTGCCGGGCCAGTCGTAATGCATGAGGGCATCCAATGTTGCCTTGCTGACCCTTTTTACCCTCTGGCCGTGTTCCTTGGCAAGGCCTTGCAGAAAATGGTCAACAAGAAGCGGTATATCATCTTTTCGCTCCCTTAAAGGCGGGACAGTGATGGGGATTACATTGAGCCTGAAGTAGAGGTCTTCTCTGAAGTTTCCACGCTTTATTTCATCAAGCAGATTTTTATTTGTTGCGGCTATTATCCTTACGTCAACCTTAATATTTTTATTGCCGCCTACACGTTGAAACTCCTGCGTTTCAATAACCCTCAGGACTTTTGCCTGTGTGGGCAGCGCCATATCGCCGATTTCATCCAGAAACAGCGTTCCGCTGTCTGCTAATTCAAACTTCCCCTTTTTACGCTCAAATGCCCCTGTAAAAGAACCTTTTTCATGCCCGAACAATTCGCTTTCAATAAGCTCATGCGGGATTGCTGCGCAGTTTACCTCTACAAGATCCTTTTCTTTTCTCGGGCTTGCCATGTGCAGCGCTCTTGCAACGAGCTCCTTCCCTGCACCGCTTTCGCCGTATATTATGACTCTGCTCTGCGATACGGCTGCCTTTGCTATTTCATCCTTAAGGGCTGTCATCTTAGGGCTTCCCCCTACAATCTCCCACTCCAGCATCCTTAACAGGAGGTTTTCTTTCTTTAGTCTCTGTCTTTCAATGGCCCTTTTTACAAGGATTAGAACCTTCTCAAGAGAGAGCGGTTTCTCAAGAAAGTCATAGGCCCCGAACTTGATGGCCTGTATGGCAACCTCTATATTGGCGTGCCCTGATATCATTATTACAGATGCGTCTTTGTTTATCTCCCTTATATTTTTTAGTGTCTCTATCCCGTCTATTCCGGTCATCCATACATCTAACAGGACCAATTCAGGGGAAAATTCCCTGAATAAATTTAAAGCCTCTTCGCCTGAAGACGCAGGGATAACCTCATAGGATTCATCCTCAAGGATTCCTCTTAAGGCTTCCCGTATGCTCTCTTCGTCATCAACTACAAGTATTGTTGCCTTTGTCGCCTTTGACATAAAAGCTCCTCTAAACTCAAAACTAAGAACTCAAAACTAAAAACTAGAAAAGTAACCTACTTTACCGGCAATTCTATAATAAACTGCGTTCCTTTGGGCTCGTTGTCTTTTACCCTTATATATCCCCTATGGCCTGTTATTATCCTGTCTACTATTGCGAGGCCAAGCCCTGTTCCTTCTTTTTTTGTTGAGAAATAAGGCTGAAAAAGCTTGTCCCTGTCTTCTTCCTTTATGCCTGCGCCGTCGTCTATAACCTCAATTCTTACGAGTTCAAGATAGGGTTCATAGAATGTATTTAACCATATATGCTGAGTTTTTGCCTGTATGGCATTATCTATGAGGTTTATCAGAGCCCTTTTTATCTGCTCCCTGTCTATCTCGATGTCAGGCGTATCTGCAAGGGATGTAACTATAATGACCTCCTTGAAATCATTATAAAGGCTTACCGCTTCTTCTATTATTGTTTTGATATTATTTCTGGTGAGATTTATCTTTGGCATTTTGCCAAACTTGGAGAATTCATCCACAAGGACTCTCAGGCTGTCTGTTTCTTTGACTATCGTAGTCGTTGCCCTTTTCAGTACATCTTCAAAGTCTTCGGATTTTTCCTGCCACTTCTTTATCAGTCTTTCTGCTGAAAGCTTGATGGGAGTAAGGGGGTTTTTTATCTCATGTGCAATCCTTCTTGCCACTTCTTGCCAGGCCAGCGCCCGCTGCGCCTTTATGATATTGGTAATGTCATCAAAGACAACAAGCACACCCACAAAATTACCGCCTGAGTCCTTTAAGGTTGTTATATAAACCCTCAGGTTAAGAGGCTTGCCTTCTCTTATTGCCTGTATCTCCCTTTCTGCTGCAAAGGAGTCTCTCCTGCCGATTTGTTCTATTATTGAATCTAACTCCTCTGACTTAATCCTCTTGAGAAGCTCCCTATGGCTTTTACCGACAACTTCACTCTGTGTTACATCCAGCATTGCTCCGGCAGCATTATTCAGCGTTATAACCCTGCCTGAGCGTTCAAGGAATATTACCCCTGTGTTTATATTTTCAAGTATAGCCTCCATGGTAAGTCTTCTCCTGTCTGATTCTGCATATGCCTCCTGGAGGGACAGCCTTCCGTCTTTCAGTTCTTTAACCATTCTGTTGAAAGAATTAATTAACAAGCCTATTTCATCATCCCTTTTTAAAGGAATGGTTGTGTCAAGGTTGCCGTTTGCAACGAGACTTGTTGCTTCGGCAAGGGACTTTATAGGAACAGCTATGCCTCTGGCTATGCGAAGCGCTGCCCAGAGCGCAAGAAAGATAATCAGAAGCGTGGTAATTGTGAGGATAAGAAAGTATATAAACTTTACCGGGTTTTGCAGTGTCCGTGTCTGATGATACTCATTGTAGGCCTTTTCTATAGCCTCCATTTTTTTTACGGTATCTCTTGGTATGGTTATCTCAGTCAGTATTACGCTTGTTATTCTGCCTCCTTCTTTAACAGGCACTGCGGCTCTGATAGTATCACCGTTTTCTGACGGGACGGTCTCTGTGTCAGGTGCTCCTTTAAATGCTGAATCAACCAACTCGGTCCCGTCGGGCTGCTTAAGTGAATACGCCCTTAGATAGCCTTCAGTTTTTTTCTGTATATTTATGTTCTTGTTTTCTGCCAACAGCCGCGCATAAGAGAGAAGATTTTCAGACTGGGTTGAGTAAAATTTCCTGGCTATATCCATAGAATCATTTAACGGCCTTTGAACCTCTATGGCAAACCACTTCTCTATGGTGTTGTCTATAAGCTGCCTTGACAGTATAAAGAGCAAAACAGACGGTATAAGGGTAAGGGCTACAAAGGCGCTGACAAGCTTTGTCCTGAACCTTGAGCCAATGACCTTCTGTTTCTTTTCATAATAAAGCGTAATCAGGTTCTGGGTTACGAATACAATAAGTACAAGAAGGTAGAGTATTACATTTACAGCGAGGAAGGTAACGCCGATCTTGGCTAAAAGAGGACCGTGTTTTATCCCAAGATAATTAAGCAGAAGACCGGTAATAATTATAGCTATTATTCCGGCAGCAAAGAGCCATAATAGTGTTTTCAGATATTTCATCTTCTAATTTCCGACGACAAAGTACCGTGACTTTTTAGATATGCTCATCTCCTTCTCAGGAATAAAGAGCATAAAAAATCCTAAAAGCGGTGGAAGCTTTTTGCTTTGTGATTCCACTGTAATACGCACAAGGTATCTGCCGTGCTCAAGCCCGCCTGTATTTGCTAAATTAATGTCTTTAAGGACAAGCCCCCACTGCTTTAGCTCATTGAAGTTCTTAAAGGTTTTTTCTTTGCGCTTAGTCCCGTCATACGAGGCTGCTGTAAATAAGCCTCTAAGATTGTCATATCTCATGGTATTTTGAATCTTCTTTGTCACTATAAGGTCATCAGGCCAGAATTTCCATACCCTGAAGAGCTCTATATGAAATGTAAACTCTTTCTCAACCCCTGATTTTATAGAGGCTTCAATCGCTTTTGAGTCGGAGAAGTCGGTGTTTACGATAATATAGCTGCCCTGAATTTTTATATCCATCCCTGAGATAAGATTGGCGCCTGCATAAGATTGAGTCAGCGCTAAGAAGAATATGCAGAGGATTATGACAAGTAGTTCTTTAATCATCTCTTGAAAACTTGTTTTGATTATAGCATAGGAAATAGATTATAGAAAAAGATTATAGTGTTGTTGTTATAGTTTGTTATAATTAACATCAGACTTAATACAGGAGGCAGTTTATGGAATTAAAAACAGTAAGGATTAATATCCCTGAGGGATGCAACATTATCCTCGGGCAGACACATTTTATAAAGACCATAGAAGACATCTATGAGCTTATAGTAACTACAGTGCCACAGGCAAAGTTTGGCGCTGCCTTTACAGAGGCATCGGGCCCGTGCCTTATCAGGACAGAGGGAAACGAAAAAGAATTAATTGATGCCTGTGTTAGAAACCTTCAGGATATCGGGGCAGGGCATGTATTCTGCGTAATACTCAAAAACGCCTATCCGGTTAATGTCTTGAACGCCCTAAAGAGTTGTCCTGAGGTTTGCAATATCTACTGTGCAACTGCAAACCCCCTGGAGGTTATTATCGCTGAGGCAGGGCAGGGCAGGGGGATTATGGGGGTAGTGGACGGATTTCCCCCAAAAGGCGTGGAGGGTGATGCGGATAAGGCAAATAGAAAAGAATTTCTTAGAAAGATAGGGTATAAATTATAAAGCAAATCATATCTGTCCAAAATAGGACTTTATGGGGCTAACCACCTCATAAAATGACAGAATTCAGAATACAGGAGACAGGAATCAGAATAAAAAATTTGTGCTGAATTCTGACTCCTGTCTCCTGTATTCTATAGCTTAAAGGAGCGTTATATATGGATGTAATATCATTAGCTGATAATGCTGTTAAGGAGGCCTTAAGAAGGGGCTGTGATGCGGCTGAGGTGTTTATAAAGACAAAAAGCATTATCTCTGCAGAGGCAAAGGATGGAGAGGTGGAGGCCCTGGAGGCGGCAACAGATATAGGCGCAGCAGTAAGGGTTATAAAGAATAAGCGCCTTGGTTTTTCCTATACAACAAACTGCGATGAACTTTGGCAGACAGTAGAAAGAGCTGCCCAGTCAGTCAGCTGGGCGGATGCTGATGAGTATAACGGTATCCCTGAGCCTTCATTATATCCGCAGCATGAAGGCCGTACAGCGGAGCTTTTAATTCTTGACAGAGAGATTGAGGATATAAGTAAAGATGAGGCTATAAAAAAAGCGCTGCTCTTGGAAGAAGGCGCGCTTAAGTATGACAAGAGAGTAAAGAAGGTAAGAAAGGCGATGGCGTTTTTTTCAACTTCTGCCACCACGATACACAATTCAAACGGTGTAAGCATTTCATATAATGGCACCTCTGTCAGCGCTCAGGTTGGGGCATTGGCTCAGGATGGCAATGATACCCAGATGGGCTGGGACTATTCGGCCAGCAGAAAGCTGAACAATATAGATTTTACAGAGGTCGGCCATAATGCCGCAGAAATGGCAGTGGCGCTTCTTGGCGCAAGAAGGATTTCGCCTGTTAAAGTGCCTGTTGTCCTTAATCAATCTGCTTCCTGCAGTTTTTTAGGCATCCTCAGCTCCTCATTATCAGCAGATGCTGTCCAGAAGAAGAAGTCAATGCTTTCAGATAAGACAGGGAAAGAGATAATAAGCCCGCTTATAAGTGTAATAGATGACGGGCTTATGCCATGGGGGTTAGGGACAAAACCGGTTGATGATGAGGGTATTGCATCATATAGAAAAGGGCTGATATCAAGAGGGGTGCTTACCGGATTTATTCATAATACCTATACAGCAAAAAGGGCCGGGTGCGCGCCTACCGGAAACGCAGTAAGGGGAAGCTTTAAGGGGCTTCCGGGGGTGGATGTAACAAATCTTTATATAGAAGCAAAGAGGAGTCAGGAGTCAGGAGTCAGGAGTCAGAATAATATAGAACTAATAAAATCCATATCTAAAGGCATATTAGTGCTTGAGACAATGGGAATGCATACAGCAAATCCTATATCAGGGGATTTTTCAATAGGCATATCAGGGCTGTGGATTGAAAACGGCGAGCCAGCATATTCTGTAAAAGAGGCCATTATTTCAGGCAATATATTGGAGCTCTTTAAAAAAGTAGAGGCAGTTGGCGATGACTTAAAGTTTTATGGCAATATAGGCTCCCCAAGCCTCTTAATAGGCGAGATGGACGTGAGCGCTTAAGGCTTAGAATTTTTTGAATTATTAAAAATAGTATTTTTGATGCTGTTTGCGCCGTCTTTGAAGTGTTTAAGCAGTCTTCTTGCCCATACAAATTCTGTAGCGAGTATTGCAAGCGCAATTGGAATTACGACTGTGGCAGGTCCCGGAAGTACAATCATGGCTATCCCTACGCCCAGCACAGTGAAGCCCATTACAATCCTTACAAGCCTTTTTGCCTGTTGATATGTTTTAATTAAATGGTGCTTCATTTAATACTTAACTCTTAACTCTTAACCTCAACCTTAGCCTCTTGCCCTATTCTGCCTCTTTCTTGAGTTTCTTCATAAACGGCTCAAGTAAATCAATAGGCACAGGGAATATGATTGTTGAGTTCTTCTCTGTGGCTATTTCTGCGAGAGTTCCAAGAAATCTCAACTGCATCGCCATGGGCTGAGTTGCAATGATGCTTGCAGCTTCTGTGAGTTTCTGCGCTGCTTGAAATTCTCCTTCTGCATGGATTATCTTTGACCTTCTCTCCCTTTCAGCTTCTGCCTGCTTTGCAATCGCCCTTTGCATCTCAACAGGAAGGTCTACATTCTTGACCTCCACGGCAGAAACCTTTATACCCCACGGCTCTGTCTGCTGGTCAATGACTTTCTGAAGTTCTGAATTAATCTCCTCTCTTTTTGCTAACAGGTCATCAAGCTGACTTTGCCCGAGCACACTCCTTAAGGTTGTCTGCGACATCTGAGAAGTGGCATAGTAGAAATCCTCGACAGCGGTTATGGCCTTTATTGAGTCAATAACCCTGAAATATACGACTGCATTAACTTTTACAGAGATGTTATCCCTTGTGATTATATCCTGAGGCGGAACATCAAATGTTACGGTGCGGAGGCTTACCTTTACAAGCTTATCAATAACAGGCCAGATTATTACAAGTCCCGGCCCTTTGACAGGTATTATCCTTCCAAGCCTGAATACCACGCCTCTCTCGTATTCTTTAAGAACCTTGATAGCGGACGCCAGAAAATATACAGTCACTGCTACAATCAAAACAAACCATGTAAATGTTACGGGTATCATTTTTATGCCTCCTTTTTCTTAACTTTTAGTTTTAATCCTTCCACACTCTCAACAACTATTTTGTCTCCTGCCTTAATTTGCTCATCGCTTGATGCGCTCCATATCTCTCCGTGTATAAACACAGTGCCGTCTTTAAATACATCTGTCCTCGCAGTCCCTTCCATGCCCTTAAGCTCTTCAATGCCTGTTACGGGCTTTCTCCGGTATGCCTTTATTGCAAGGCCGACAGTGAGCGTAAAGAACAAAGCTGTTATTAATACAGCAGGCAGTATCACTGATAATGAGAGCTTAAAAAACGGAAGCGGCGAGTCAAAGAGCATGAGAGAGCCTATAAGCATTGATATTATTCCTCCGATTGTGAGCGCGCCGTAGGAGGTAATTTTTACTTCAAGGATAAAGAGAATTATGGCAAGCAATATAAGCAGAAGCCCTGCATAGTTTACCGGAAGCACCTGAAATGAATAAAACGCGAGTATAAGAAACAATGCCCCTAAGACGCCGGGGAAGATGGCCCCCGGATTTGTAAGTTCAAAAAATATGCCGTAAAAACCGAGTATCATTAATATATATGCGACATTAGGGTCGCTTATTATGCGAAGTATCCTGTGTCTTAACCCCATCTCTCTTGTCGTTACCTTGACCCCTTCTGTCTTAATCTTATGCTTGCCAAGCGCTGTTTCCACTTCTTTGTTGTGGATTGACTTAAGGAGAGAGTCAACAGAGGGCTCTACAAGGTCTATGACGCCTGACTTAAGCGCCTCTTCTTCTGTTATTGATACGCTTTTTCTAACAGCCTCTTCTGCCCATTTAGCATTTTTCCCTCTTTTTTCGGCAATGGATTTTATGTAGGCTGCTGCGTCGTTTTCAGCCTTTTCAAGCATTGTCTTGTCCATCTTCTCTCCAATGCCGACAGGATGCGCTGCGCCGATGTTTGTCCCTTTAGCCATTGCGGCAATATTGGCAGAGAGAGTGATGAATACGCCGGCAGATGCTGCCCTCGCGCCGCTTGGGGACACATACACTATGACAGGGACTTCGCTGCCTATAATCTTTTTCACGATATCCCTCATTGAGGTATCAAGCCCGCCCGGGGTGTCAAGTTCAATCACAAGCGCATCGGTCTTTTCTCTGACAGCATCGTCAATGCTTTTAGATATGAATTCAGCCATTACAGGATTTACTACGCCGTCTGTCTTGATGACTATTATGTCTGCAATGGAGAGGTTAGGGAAGATTAAGAGGATGAGGGAGACAACAAAAAGAAGAAAGGCTTTATCTTTCATTGAGAAAATTATATCTTTATGCTGTAGCTGTGTCAAGCAGGATGGTTCTTATGCTATGATATAACCATGCTTAAGGTAAATGAGATATTCAAAAGCATTCAGGGCGAGTCATCATATGCAGGGCTTCCCTGCACGTTTGTACGGCTTGCAGGATGCAACCTCAGATGCACCTACTGCGATACCAATTATGCCTATTACCATGGAAGAGAGCTCTCAGATGATGAGATAATAAAAAAGATTGAGGAGTACGGAGCAAGGCACGTTGAGTTTACAGGCGGCGAGCCGATGCTTCAGGAAGAAACCCCTCCGCTTATTACAAAGCTTCTTGATAAAGGCTACAGCGTCTTAATTGAAACAAATGGTTCAATCTGCATTGGATGCCTTGACAAGAGGATAACCGTTGTAATGGATATAAAGACCCCAAAAAGCGGAATGAGCGAGAGGATGAACTTCAAGAATATAGACTTTCTAAAGAATACAGACGAGATAAAGTTTGTGATTATGGATGAGGCAGACTATGCATGGGCAAAGGAGATTATCAGTAAGCATAATATTGCCGACAAATTCAACAATATACTTATGGCTCCTGCATACGGGATACTTAAGCCAAAAGACCTTGCTACATGGATACTGAAGGATAATCTTCCTGTGAGACTTCAGCTCCAGATTCATAAATACATCTGGGCATCAGATGAGCATGAAGGTATTTAAGAAGATAGAAGCAAGAATCCAGAAGACAGAATTCAGAACTCAGAATACAGATGAAGGAGTTTAGAAAAGAGCTTGAACGGCTTGAGCACAAAGGACTCCTTAGAAAACTCTCCTATATTGATTCCCGCAAAGCCTCAAGGATATTAATAAACAGACAATCCTATATAAACTTCTCCTCAAATGACTACCTTGGCCTGTCAGAACATCCTGAAATTATAAAGGCCTCTGTATCAGCCCTAAAAAAATACGGTTTTGGCTCAGGAGGGTCAAGGCTACTTAGCGGCTCGCATATACCGCACAAGAGGCTTGAGGAGCGCATAGCAAGATTTAAAGGCACTGAATCAGCGCTCATATTTAATACGGGCTATGCTGCAAATACAGGGATTATCCCTGCTATAGCAGCAGAGAAGTGGACAATCTTCAGCGATGAGCTTAACCATGCAAGCATCATTGACGGGATAAGGCTAAGTAAGGCAGAAGTAAAAATTTACAGGCACAGAGACGCTGATCATCTTGAAGAACTCCTTAAAGATTCTTCAGGCAAAAAACTCATTGTTACAGATACAGTATTCAGCATGGACGGAGATATAGCGCCGCTTAATGACATAGTCTTTCTCTCAAAAAAATACAGGGCAATGCTTATGATTGACGATGCCCATGCAACAGGCGTACTCGGAAGCAGCGGAAGGGGCAGCCTTGAGCATTTCGGTATTAGGGCAGATGATATAATTCAAATGGGCACATTGAGCAAGGCTTTAGGCTGTTTCGGGGCATTTGTTGCAGGCTCAAGAGGTTTAGTGGATTTTCTGATAAACAGGGCAAGAAGTTTTATGTACTCAACCTCCCTTCCGCCTGCAGTTGCAGAGGCAGGCATAAAGGCAATAGATATAGTGGACTTTGAGTCTGCTAAATTAAGAAAAAGGGTGTGGGACAACAGGCAGAGACTTTATAAGGGGCTTTGTGAATTAGGATATAATACACTTGACTCAGAGACGCCGATAATACCTGTTTTAACAGTAGACGCTAAAAATACCATAAATCTGAGCGCATATTTTTATAAAAATAAAATTTTTGCGCCGGCAATAAGACCGCCTACAGTGTCTGAGGGGAAATGCAGGATAAGGTTCTCTGTAACTGCAATGCACACCAAGCAGGATATAGACAGGGTTTTGAATGTTCTAAAAAGATGGGGGAATCTATGAGATATGTAATCTTAGTTTTAATAACGGCAACTATGCTTGCTGTCTCTGG
Source organism: Nitrospirota bacterium (assembly GCA_016208855.1). Taxonomy (GTDB): domain Bacteria; phylum Nitrospirota; class Thermodesulfovibrionia; order UBA6902; family DSMQ01; genus JACQXF01. The sequence continues at coordinate 13,784 of JACQXF010000063.1, forward strand.
ATGTTCAGCGGACAATTCTAAGGAATTGTTTGACACCGCGCAGTTTGAAGAATTGCAAAACAACAAAGAACATGCAGTTCAGTTATATGAGGAAATAATCAAGAAATATCCTCAGAGCGAGTATGCAAAAAAGTCTCAGGAGAGGCTCTCTAAATTAAAACAATAGGCAGAGGCTCTTATAAAAGTCTCAAGCGAATTGATATTGTTGTCATACCAGCGAAAGCTGGTATCCAGAAGTCTGCCCTCGAAGGTCTTAATCGGGGGTCTTTGATTTTAAAAAATACTGGATTCCTGCCTTCGCAGGAATGACGAAACAAGCTAACTACAAATGAGGCTCGGCAGGTTATCTAAATGAAAAGTTATCGCAAAGAATTATGGTTTAATATCCCAACGCGCAGGGCATTTATAAATATCACTTCCGAGGTTAATGAATGCTTAAGGGAGAGCGGCATCAAGGAGGGGCTTGTGCTTGTCAATGCTATGCATATAACCGCCTCTGTGTTTATCAATGATGATGAATCAGGGCTTCATCATGACTATGAAGTATGGCTTGAAAAACTTGCGCCTCATGAGCCTGTGACGCAGTATAAACATAATCGCACAGGTGAAGACAACGGGGATGCTCATCTAAAGAGGCAGGTCATGGGCAGGGAGGTTGTAGCGGCAGTTACAAATGGCAAGCTGGATTTCGGTCCGTGGGAGCAAATTTTCTATGGAGAGTTTGACGGAAGGCGCAGGAAAAGGGTGCTTGTTAAAATCATCGGAGAATAAGACCTGTTTAGTCACCGGCTCGTCAAGGGGTCTTGGCAGGGCTATTGCACTTGCATTTGGAAAGGCTGGATACAGGGTAGTTATTCACTATAAAGACAGAAAAAATGAGGCAGAAGACACTGCCTCCAAAATAAAAGAGGCAGTAGCAATCAAGGCAGATGTCAGAAACTCCAAAGAGGTCAAACGCCTTGTTGATGCAGTCATTAATAAATGGGGCGGGATTGATGTGCTTGTAAATAATGCAGGCATTACAAAAGAAGCGCTGCTTTTAAGGACTTCTGAGAAGGACTTTGATGATATAATTGCCATAAACCTCAAAGGCCCCTTTAACTTCATACAGGCAGTTGCCCCCTGCATGGTAAAGCAAAAGAGAGGACATATTATAAACATCGGCTCGTTTACAGGCGTTAAGGGTAAGCAGGGACTTTCAGCATACTCAGCGTCAAAGGCAGGGCTTATTGGCTTAACGCTTACAACTGCAAAAGAGTTAGACATATTCAATATAATGGTTAATGCAGTACTGCCTGGCTACATACTTACTGATATGGGAACTCAATCGGGCAGTAAGGCGAAAGAAACAGCCTTAAAAGAAAGCATTACAGGAAAATTCTCTAAGCCAGAGAATATAGCAAAGTTTATTCTTTATCTTTCTGATACAGGCGGAATAACAGGGCAGGTGTTTAATCTGGACAGCAGGGTAATTTAACCCAGAAGAGATTAGATTCCCTCTAACTCAGATTATTTATCAACTGGACGGGGCATAGCCCCGCCAGTTATGAGGTGAGAATACCCACCCAATGACCTTACTTTTGCACTTCGAAATTAAAATTACAGGGACACATCCCGCATTTCTTGACATTAATATAGGGCTTGTAGAATTCGAGGATAGAATAGGATATCATGCGGTCTCTGCCGCAGGGTTATTCATTATGTTTTTTCTTTAGAAAATTGGGGGTATCCTCAATTTGAGGCGGTCATAATATGCTATACTTACACCATGAATAGCCTTAGTAAAAAGAGTCTTTTCTGGGATGTGGACAGGGGAAAACTCTCTCCAGAGAAGGATTGGTATTTTATCATTGAGAGGATATTAGAGTTTGGCGATATAGATGATGTTTTATGGATGGAATCAACATTTCCACGGGAAGAAATTACTGATACGGTAAAAGAAAGCAGAATACTTTCCAAAAGAACCCGTTCGTATTGCAAGGCAGCAGGCTATGCATCTTGAGGTTATAGATGAAAACATGCTCTCTCTTTCCAAACGGCTTGACTTTCTCCAGCAATTTTCTTTTTATCTTGCAGGCGGAACAGGTTTAGCACTGCAAATAGGGCACAGAAAATCTTTTGATTTGGATTTTTTCACGCCAAATGAATTCACCCCAGAGCAGGTATCTACGAGCATAAGTGCAAACAAAATAAATATAGAAGGAGAACAGAGGAGCGCTAATACACTTTACTGTATCTTAGAGGGCGTTAAGACATCTTTTATATTCTATGATGTGTCTCTTCTTTTTCCGGTTAAAGATTTCCATTCCATCAATATTGCAGATTGGAAAGATATTGTGATTGAAAAGCTCAGAACTGTTGGAGACAGAGGGCAAAAAAAAGACTTCTATGACTTTTATTATGGCATCCAAAAATTAGGGATAGGGGCAATAGCTGAACTTGCCTATAAAAAATTTGGAGTAACTATTCAGCGAATATCTGAGATGGTATAAAAAAATTCTAGACTTTTCGATATAGATATGAAACAATGTTCTTGATGGTTATCGAGAACATAAACATTCACGAATCAATTGAGCGTGTTCGAGGTTTATTATCTAAAG